>JAZKIK010000752.1:0-3277 GCA_040384925.1 Pseudomonadota bacterium
GCATGATGGCGCTGGGCGCCGACTGGTGCAACGCCGGGCGCGGCTTCATGATGGCGCTGGGCTGCATCCAGGCGCAAAGCTGCCACACCGGCAAATGCCCGACCGGCGTGACCACCCAGGACCCGGTACGCCAGCAGGCGCTGGTGGTACCTGACAAGGCCGAGCGGGTGCGAAGTTTTCACCGCAGCACCCTGCATGCGCTGCAGGAACTGGTGCAGGCCGCCGGGCTGCAGCATCCGCAGGAGGTCAATGCCCACCACATCGTGCGCCGCCTGACCGACACCGAGGTGCGTCTGCTCAGCAACCTCATCATCCAGATGACCCCAGGTGCGCTGCTGGACGCACCTGAAAAACAGGCCACGGTGTTCCGCTACTACTGGCCGCTGGCCAGCGCCCACAGCTTCAGGGCCAATAGCGCGGCCATGCAAGGACCTATTGGGCCTGGCATTGATCTGACCAGGGACAGCACGGAGCTGGCTGAACAAAGCTGAGCATTTGTCCAGACAGTTTGCGGCCCATTACATGGCGACCTGCGCCCGCACGCCCAGCGCAAGAAGCCTTTTTTTCATAGCGATGACGGCCTTGTCCTTGCTCAGCAGCAAAGCCTGTTGAGTGACGGCCAGATCTATGAATTTCTGGTCGTCAGGGTCGCTGCAGGTCACACGGGCTTTGGGAGCCACCGCCTGCAGCCGGGCCAGACGATCAAAAGCGTCCAGCACCTGCCCGGCACTGACCTGGTAAAAAGCCCGGCGTTTGCTGATTTGCGGGTAGTCCAGCACACGGGCCAGCTCGTCACGCATGGGCTGGGTCGCGAGCCAGGTCAGCTCGCCGGCTTCAAGACCTTTTAAAACCGGCAGCGCGGCCGCATCACTGAACACAAACACATCGAGGACGATGTTGGTGTCCAGAACAATTGCATCAGCCGCCATGTTTTCAGGCCCCTGCGGGGTCAGCAGGACGCTAGGTTTTGCACGTGCCGAGCCAGCCACCATGTCAAACCTGAACAAACGGCATTCAATCGGGCCGTTCCACATCGGTACCCGGCGCGACTCCTTGAGGCGCATCTTGCCGGGCAGCTTGAAGTCTGGCGTCAGGACGTGCGCCGTCCAGCCGGCGTAGTTTTTCTTCCAGTGCGCGGCCAGTTGCGGGAAAAAGTCCGAGGCTTCGTCGCCACTTTCCGTCACCGCCTGCTCGCGCGCGGGATTGGCCGTGCGGTCACGCCTTGGTTCATGGCCAGCCTCATCCCGTCCATCCCTGCTGTCCCGACTTTCACGGCCCTGCTGCAACACCGGCTGGCCAAAATCGTCAATCGCCTGGCCCTGAAATTGGGTGCGGCGTTGCGCCGACGCCAAAGCCGTTGTGCCCGCCACACCAGCCACATCAATCCGCTCGCCGTAAGGCGGGTTCACCAGCATCACACCCGAAGCTGCGGGCGGCATGCGCTGCAGCGCATCCCCCCCCCGAAACTGCACAGCATTGGCCACACCGGCACGCTCGGCATTACGTTCGGCAAAGTCCACCATGCGAAAAGCTACATCGCTGCCAAAAACCTGGGCAGTCGGCTCCGTGATGGCGGCTTCAGCCTGACCCTGCAGGCCATCCCAGACATGGGCCTGAAATGGCAGATACTTTTGAAAGGCAAAACGCCGATTGATGCCGGACGCGATATTGCAGGCAATCTGCGCCGCCTCAATGGCAATCGTGCCCGAACCGCAGCAGGGGTCATAAAGCGGCACACCCTCTTTGCAGAGCACATCCCATCCGCTGGCGGCAATCATGGCGGCGGCCAGGGTTTCCTTCAGCGGTGCGTCGCCCTTGTCTTCACGCCAGCCGCGTTTGAACAGCGGCTCGCCCGAAGTGTCTATGTAAATCGTCACGGTATCCACCGTCAGGTGCACATAGACCCGTACATCGGGCCAGCGCGTATCCACATCGGGCCGCACGTCAAACTTGTGCCTGAAACGGTCGGCAATCGCGTCCTTTATCTTGAGCGCCGCAAAATTCAGGCTGGTCAAGGGGCTGTGCTGGGCGGTGATTTCAACCTTGAAAGTCTGCTTTGGCGTGAACCAGATTTCCCAGGCCACGGCAGCAGCCGCGTTGTACAGGTCCTGCTCGCTGCGGTACTGGTTGTGCGCCAGTTCAATCAGCACGCGCTGCGCCAGGCGGCTGTGCAGATTAAGCTGCAGCGCATCACGCCACGAGCCCTGCAACTGCACACCAGCACGCCAGGCCTTGCCATGGATGCCCGTCACGCGCTGGACTTCAGTCGCCAGCAAGGCCTCAACGCCGGCGGCGCAGGGCAGGAATAGTTGGAGTTGGTTCATTATTTTTGCGATACAGTCAGATATCGCTATTCATTTAATAGCTATTGATATCTGTTGATATTGAATAAGTGGCAATATATGCTGAACAATCTATACAAAATTCAGGCTTGCCAGACTTCAACACGCCAAGCCTTGGCTGCGCTTATCAGGCCACGGTCGCGGGTTGCTATCGGGCAATCCAGCGCCCTGGCCAGATTCATATAAGGCGTGTCGTACATGCTCAGGTTGTAGGCACGAGCCAAAGCCGTTATTTTTGCGTATCCCTTGACAAAACCATGAACATTCAGAGGCATGGCATCCATGATGTCCAGCGCGGTATTCAGGGACTTCTCTGTAAACCCTCGCCCTCTCGAACGAAAAACCTTAAGCAATGTCCCGGAAACCTCCATCTCGAAATGAGCTGGAACATGAACAAGTACGTTTTCATCCCGGATGTAGGCCAAAAACGCCTGGGCATAGTCGGTTTGGTTGAGGTGTTCAGTGGGCAAAAACCAGTTCAGGCATACGTTGGCATCAACGACCACGTTTTTCACGTTGGGCCCTCATTTCCTTGAGGATCTGACCACCAGACTTGCCGACAATGACAGGCTGAAAACTCTCCAGTCCAGCAGCAAAAGTCTTCATGTCGCCCTTGACGATGTGAATCACGGGCATGTCACTGGGCACCAACTTGAAGTTTCTGTCGTCAACGGCAGACTGCTGCGACAGGCTTTTTTTTGGCCTGTTTTTGAGCGCTGACTCGAATGATGAAAGGTGTGACATGTCTGGCCTCATAAAAACCAGATTTTAGGGCAAAGCCCTGAAAAAGGTTCTGGCAGTATTTACAGTGATTTCCGCAAATTGGCTGGCGCAATCCGCAATGCCTCGCGGTATTTGGCCACCGTACGACGCGCGCATTCAATGCCCTGCTCTTTCAGCATATCGGAAATCTGGTTGTCGCTGAGCGGCTTTTT
>JAZKIK010000752.1:3287-6195 GCA_040384925.1 Pseudomonadota bacterium
TGATCAACGCCCGCACGGCCGTGCTGGACGCATTGCCGCCGGTTTCTGTGCCCAGTGCCGAGCCGAAAAAATACTTCAGCTCAAACGTGCCGTAAGGCGTGCTCATGTATTTGGCGGTGGTAACGCGCGAAATCGTTGATTCGTGCAGACCCAGTTCATCGGCAATTTCACGCAGCACCAGTGGGCGCATGGCCAGCTCGCCATGGCTGAAGAAGTTCTTTTGCCGCTCAACGATCGCCGTGCTGACACGCAATATGGTGTCAAAACGCTGCTGGATGTTTTTGATGAACCAGCGCGCCTCCTGCAGGCGCTGCTGCAAGGCCTGGCCGTTCTGGCCCTTGTGCTGTTTGAGGGCGTTGGCGTAAATGTCGTGAACGCGCAGGCGAGGCATCACATCACCGTTGAGCGTGACCTTGAAACCCCGGCCAACCTTGATGACCAGCACATCGGGCACGATCAGGTTGCGCTCGACATTGACAAAACGTCGGCCGGGTTTGGGGTCCAGCCGGCCAATCAGTGCAATCGCCGACTTGATCACGCCGTCTGAAAACCCGCACAGCTGCGACAGGCGTTTGACATCACGCTTGGCCAGCAGCTCCATGGGATGTTTGCAGATTTCCAGTGCCGCTTGCGCCTCTATGCTGTCCTTGCAGTCGAGCAACTGCAGGCTCAGGCATTCGGCCAGGTTGCGTGCACCAACCCCGGCGGGCTCCATGTGGTGCAGCAGCTTGAGCACCATGGCGAAATGCGCTTGCAGCTCTTCAGCCTGTTCCAGATCGTCCCCGGCCAGGCCGGCGGCCAAAGAGGCCAGACTGTCTTCCAGATAACCGTCGTCGTTCAGTGACTCGATCAGAAAATGCAGCGCAGCCCGGTCTTCGTCCGACAGCCGCAAGCCCAGCGACTGGCGGTGCAGGTGATCCTGCAGCGACTCGTGGCCGTGCGCCAGGTCAGAGGCATCGGCGTCGCTGTCATCGGCGTTGTTTTTCTTGGGTGGTGCATCACCACCCCACTCGCTGTCGTCAGGCGAGGAATCCACAGAACCATCGCCGTCCCAGCTTTCTTCCAGTTTGGCTTCCGAAGAGATCTCCGCTGTGGTTTCTGACTCATTCTGGCTTGTGGCGCTGGTTTCCTGAGCACTGCTGGATACAGAAGTTGAAGCAGACTCGAACTCCTGGATGTCCTGGCTGACCGGCGTGTTGACATGCTCCACACCAAACTCTTCACGCGCAGCGCTTTCTTCGGACATTTCCAGAAACGGGTTTTCGTCCAGCATCTGCTCGACCTCCTGGCTCAGCTCCAGGGTGGACAGCTGCAGCAGGCGAATCGATTGCTGCAGCTGGGGCGTGAGCGCCAGATGCTGCGAAACGCGTAAAGACAAGCCTTGTTTCATAGCCAACCATCCATCCAAGCAGGGGCCAAGGATCTGGCTTTGCCAGTCCTAAGGCGCCGCCCCCAGAGGGGGGAGGGAGCTACACGCAGTGAGCGACAACGGGGGGCAAGCATGCTCACATCCGGAAGTGTTCGCCGAGGTACACCCTGCGTACATCAGCGTTGTTGACGATTTCAGAAGGTGTACCAGTCGCCAGCACATGGCCGTCACTGATGATGTAGGCGTGGTCACAGATGCCCAGCGTTTCGCGCACATTGTGGTCGGTGATCAGCACGCCGATACCGCGTGCCTTCAAAAAGCCGATGATGCGCTGGATTTCGATCACGGCAATCGGGTCAATGCCGGCAAATGGCTCGTCAAGCAGAATAAAACGCGGCTGGGTGGCCAGGGCGCGGGCTATCTCGACACGGCGACGCTCGCCGCCAGACAAGGCCAATGCGGGCGAACCACGCAGGTGGTCAACCCGCAGGTCTTCCAGCAACTCATCAAGGCGGCGCTGGATTTCAGCACGCACCAGCGGTTTGCCAGCTTCGTCGTGCTGCAACTCCAGCACGGCCAGCACGTTTTCTTCAACCGTGAGCTTGCGAAAAATCGAAGCTTCCTGCGGCAGGTAACTCAGGCCAAGGCGGGCACGTTTGTGAATCGGCATGTGTTCAACCGACTGGCCATCAATGGTGATCACACCGGCATCGGCGCGCACCAGGCCCACAATCATGTAAAACGAAGTGGTTTTACCCGCGCCATTGGGGCCCAGCAGACCCACGACCTCGCCTTTTTGCACCGCCAGCGAGACGTTTTCAACCACTCTGCGGCTGCCATAGGACTTTTTCAAACCTTTGGCGACCAGGCGGCTGTGACCTGAGGTCGCCGCTGACAGCTGGCGCTCCAGCACGGCAGGCTGCGTGACGGCAGAGTCCGTGCTGCCGGTTTTTTTACCTTTGAATAAACCCAGATCCATGCTTGTCTTAATTCTTCTCTGTGCCCAGCGTGGTGCTTGGCCGTAGCGTTGCCGGGGCTGGTGTGTTGCCAGCTGCCGATGCGGCAGAACGTGGTGTCAGCAGTGCACGGATTCGCCCGGTGGGGTTGAGGGCAGTGCGGTTCTGGCTGCCACCGTCCACGGTGAACACATCGGTGGTATTGTCGTAGTTGATCTGGCTACCGGTGGTTTCGTCAGCCAGGGTGGCACCGGTGTAACGCCGCAGCACGGCGCGGCGAATCAGTTTGACGTTGTCGGCGCGGCTGTCGTATTCGATCAGCTCGGCTTCACCTTCAATGTATTCGTCCAGCGAATCACGTTTTTTACGGTAAAAAGACAGCTTGCCGGGCGCAGCGTTGACGGTTGCCAGCTGGTAACCCTCGGCATCCTGGCGCACATCAACCCGATCGCCACGAATGATGGTCGTGCCCTTGGTGATCACCACATTGCCGGTAAACACGCTGGTCTGCTTCAAATCGTCATAACGCAGGGCATCGGCCTCGGCGTTCATGGGCTTGTCGCGGTCGGCCTTCTCAGCTGCG
>JAZKIK010000753.1:0-5423 GCA_040384925.1 Pseudomonadota bacterium
GGTGCCAACGCCTGTGCAGGCCACGATCAACAAGCAGTACCGTGCCTTGCGCAAGGACTATGCCTTTTTGAGTGACCTGGCTTATCTGAATGCCTGCGTTTGTGCCATTGATGACATTGCCCAGTCTGAAGGCAAGGAAGGCGTGAATGCTTACCGGCGTTTGCTGCTGGTTGCTGAGCGGCGGGCTGAAAAACAGGCGGTGCGGACATGAACGCTG
This sequence comes from Pseudomonadota bacterium, assembly GCA_040384925.1. Taxonomy (GTDB): domain Bacteria; phylum Pseudomonadota; class Gammaproteobacteria; order Burkholderiales; family Burkholderiaceae_C; genus Polaromonas. The sequence continues at coordinate 218 of JAZKIK010000753.1, forward strand.
ACGACAACCGCAAGCGTGAGATTGTGCTGATCCAGCTGGGGAAGGCGTTTTTTGCCAAGCGGGACGGGATGACTGATGCTGATTACCGGGGGGTGATGTTGCAGGTGACGGGCAAGAGCAGTTCTGCTGATCTGGATGCGTCAGGGCGGGAGAAGCTGCTGGCGCACTTTAAAAGCAAGGGTTTTGTTGTGAAGCCGAAGGGTGGCAAAGTTGGCAAGGTGAGGCCTGCCGGGGTGCGCAAGCCGCAGGTTACGAAGTTGATGGCGATGTATTACAGCTTGAGCGAGGCTGGTGCTGTCGCGCGGCCTGGGGGCTCTGAGGCGTGCTTTGTTGCGGTTGAGACCTGGGCGAAGCGGCAGCTTGCCGAGCATGCGCTGGGGCCGCTTGAGGTGTTGCGGTTTGCTACGACTGAGCAGTTGAATGTGCTGGTTGAGTCGATGAAGGCTTGGGCGCGGCGCGTGGATGCAAAGGTTTATTGACATGAGCCGGGCCGCGCCACTGTTGACTACCCAGCCGGAGGCGTTGCCTGCTGCCGTGCGTGAGCTGGCGCGGGTGCTGGGGGATGCTGACGCGATGCGCCTGATTGGCAGCATGCCGGGGGCGCGGGTGTCGGTGCCCAAGCGTACCAGTCGGGCTTATGCTGAACACCCGCTGCGGATGGCGTTGAGCCCGGAGGGGTTTGACAAGCTAGTGGATGAGTGGGGCGGCGGCTTGCTGGATGTGCCCAAGGGGGACGCCTACCTGCGCAAGCTGCGGCATGACCATGTGCGCCAATGCCGTGAGCAGGGCCTGACGTTTGACCAGACGGCTGATGCGACGGGCTACAGCAGGCGCCAGTGCATGAACATCATGGGCGGGCATGCGGATGATGACGAGGACACTCTGACTCATGATATGTTCCCGGAAGATACTGCGCGAGCGAGGAAGGCTCTTCGTATGTTGCCGGAAAATGCCGAGGTGGCCAGCCAGGCCGGGCTGGCCAGTGACCCGTTTGGGCTGGCGCGTCAGCCCGGCTGATAGCCTGAGTGGGTTTTGACGGTTGGCGCAGTCGGGCCGTACCCCTTTCAAAACCGCCACAACCCCTTTCAAAACCGGCGAATGTGCCCCGTGTGGCACTACCGGGGCCGGAGCAGGCTTTAAACGCTCCTAGGGCCTGTTTTCACGGGTCTTAAAAATCCTTCAAAAAGTGCCTTGATGGTGAAACGTTTCACCAAGATTTAATTGCTCTGCCCGGCGACAGTTGTGGTCATGAGCAAAGCACATCCATCCAAACAAACTCCAGTTGCTGCGGCGGTGGCTGGCCTGGCTGATCAGTGGGTCGAGGTCTTCAAGGCTGGCACCCATATTGACGCCAAAGGCAAGCAGCAAAGCTTTTCGCGGGCTGACCTTGACCAGATGGTGACGAATCACGAGCTGGGCGCAGCGCCTGCGGTGATTGGGCACCCGAAGCACAACGCTCCGGCGTATGCCTGGGTTGATGAGTACAAGCGCGATGGTGACTCGCTGTTTGCGAAGTTCAAGGACATCAACCCGGCTTTTGAAACGGGCATCAAGGCGGGGGCTTACCGCAACCGGTCTGTGAGCGTGTACCCGGACAAGGGCTGCGGCTGGCGTGTGCGCCATGTGGGCTGGCTGGGCGCTGAGCCGCCTGCAATTGACGGGCTGCAGCCTGTTGACTTTTCTGCTGCGGACGATGCCTGCATGGAGTTTTCAGCGCCTGGTTACAGCCTGGTTTGGGGCCTGGAGAGCAGTGCAAAGCTGATGCGGCGGCTACGCGACCGAATGATTGAGAAAGACGGCCTGGAGGCTGCGGACGCGACGCTGCCGCAGTGGGAGATTGACGCCATGAACGAATCGGCGACGTCGGCGCGTGCGCAGTTCAACAACGAAACCAAAACACCCTCACTTTTTAGCAACCCAACTGGAGATGACGATATGTCGATTACGAAGGAAGACATGGACAAGGCTGTAGCTGATGCGAAAGCTGCAGGCGAAGCCGCTGGCAAAGCTACGGCTGAAGCTGCAGCAAAGCTGGAATTTTCAGCGCAGCAGGCCAAGGTTTTGAAGATTGAAAAGGAGCGCCAGGGTGAGCGCATTGCTACGCAGATCAAGGGCTGGAAGGACAAGGGCATGCTGTTGCCCGCCAATGAAGCCGGGCTGGCTGAGTTCATGGCGCAGCTGGATGACGCTGGCGGGGAATTTACTTTTTCGAAGGCGGAAGGCGGCGGTGACGTGAAGAAGACACCTGCGCAGTTCTTCAGTGACTTTATGGCCACGGTGAAGCCGGTGGTCAAGCTGGGTAGCCCAGGCTTGGGTGGCAAGGGTGTTGACCCGATTGATACCACCAGCCCGCAGCAGCTTGCGGACCTCGCCATGAGCTACATGAAACAGCAGGCGGACAAGGGCATCACGGTGTCACTGCCCGACGCCATGACGTTTGCCGCTGCGGGCGGGAACGGCTGAACGGCAGCAAGACGGCTGCAAGAGCCACCCACACCTGAACTCAACACTTTTACGGAGAACTTTTTATGGCCAATCCATTGCTTGCCGTCAATTACGTAGCCGAAGCGGCTATTTCCATCAACCGCCTGGTCAAGCAGGGTGCGAGTGATCGCGCAGTGCTTACCGCTGCTGCAGCCACCGATTCCATCATTGGCGTTGTCAATGAAGTGGCTCCGGCCATTGGTGAGCGTGTGGACGTGGTGCGCGTTGGCATTGCCTGGGTTGAAGCGGGGGCTGCAATCACTCGCGGGTCACCCATTACCTCTGACGCTGTGGGCCGGGCCGTTGTGGCTGCACCGGCTGCGGATGTGAACAACCGAATCATCGGTTTTGCTGACGAAGCGGCCAGCGCTGCGGGTGACGTTATCCGCTTCATGATCGCGCCCGGTTTTATGCAGGGCTGATGGTGGTTTGAACAGGTTGACGTTGCGAGACGACGGCCAGGGCTTTTATACAAATTCAAGGAAACGAAGATGTCAACAACTGCATTCCCCATCAATCCGGTGCTGACCGCGATTGCGATGGTTTACACCAACCCAGATGTGTCGCTGATTGCTGATGAGGTGCTGCCGCGCACACCGACAGCCAAAAAGTTCATCTGGACAGAATATGCCGCCGGTCAGGGCTACACCGTGCCGTCTACGCTGGTGGGCCGAAAAAGCCAGCCGACTGAAGTTGATTTCAGTGGTACAGCGATCAACGATGAAGTGCTGGACTATGGCCTGGATGACGTGGTGCCGAATGACGAAGTCAACGCTTTCAATGACCAGATCAAGCCTGCGGGCGGTGGCGGGCCGGTTGACCCGCTGGTGTTGAGCACGATGATGACGACGAAGCTGGTGCAGCTGGACCGTGAGATTCGGGTGGCTGGCCGTGTTTTCAATTCGGCCAACTATGGGGGCAACACCGTGACGCTCTCAGGCACCAGCCAGTGGAGTGACTATGCAAACAGCGACCCGCTGAGTGCCATCTTGACGGCGCTGGACATTCCGCTGTTTCGCCCGAACGTGGCGGTTTTTGGACAGTCTGCTTTTACCAAGCTGCGTATGCACCCGAAGGTTGTGCAGGCGGTGTTTGGTACGGCGCAATCGGCCGGCGTGGTGTCACGCGAGGCGCTTGCAAGTCTGCTTGAAGTCAAGCGCGTGGTGGTTGGATCCAGTTTTGTGAATACGGCACGACGGGGCCAGGCTGTGAACAACCAACGGGTATGGGGCAAACATGCGGCGTTTCTGTTCGTTTCCAAAGAGGCGGCCATGGCGCAACAGCCTTGCTGGGGCTTTACGGCGCAGTGGGGCGACAAGGTGTCGGGCGATATCCCTGAACCGAAGATGGGTCTGCGTGGCTCGCAGCGGGTGCGCGTGGGCGAGTCGGTCAAGGAAGTGGTGAGCGCACCAGCGCTGGGCTACTACTTCCAGAACGCGATTGCCTAAGGAATAAACCACCGAGCCGACGACGCGACCGGGCCGGGAGTGGGCTGCGTCAGAGGCAATGGCTGGGCACTTCACCCCGAGTGCCCGCCAACCCTTTTTACTTGGAGCTACGAAATGACTAGAACCCTTGCTAAATCCGCCGCCTTGTTCGCTGTGATTGCCTTGAGTGCCGTGCAGCATGACGGTGTGCTTTACGGGCCTGATTCTGAGAACGGTGACCGCTTTACCTTGAAGGCTTCAGAAGTCGATGCACTGCTTGCTGTGGGTGCCATTGCGATTGATGAAGTGGAAATGCGCCGGATTGAAGGCGAACAACGCGAAGCTGAACGCCAGGCGCGCATCACGGCTGAGAACGCTGCTGCAGAGCAGGCAAGTGTGGCCAGGCTTGCCGCTGCAAACGCTGCCGCTGCGCAGGCTGCTGCCCAAGCTGCCAACCCGGAGCCCGTGAACAAGGCACCTGACCAGGCTGCGGCAGATCAGGCTGCTGCAGATCAAGCGGCGGCGGATCAGGCTGCTGCTGCCGCTGCCAAAACCGCAGCAAAAGCAGCTGCAGCGAAGAAGGCATAAGGCCACGCCATGGTTTACGCGACGCCAGGGCAAGTTATCCAGAGCTTCGGCATCGGGGAAGTGACGCAATACCTTGCTGATGAAGAGGGCTTGCTGACTGACCGGCTGTTGCTTGATGCGATTGCCGGGACCTGGACTGACTCGCCCAGTCAGGAGGAAATGGATGCGGCCTTGGCAGCGCTGGCGCGGTTTGAACGCAAGATTGCGACTACCAGCAACCTGATGGACAGTTATTTGCGCAGTGCTGTGACGCTGCCTCTGAGCGAGGACGATGCGAATATTGGGACGCTGAATGAATGCTGCATGGCGCTGGTGCGGTGTGCGCTGGCTGATGACCCGGAAAACTCGACCGAGAAGATGGAGGACTGCTGCAAGACATGGCGCAAGTGGTTGCTTGATGTGGCGCGGGGCGCTGTGCTGCTTGTGACGCCTGAGGGTGAAACGTTGCCTGGTAAGAGCCGCGTGAAGTTTGGGCAGGCGAAAAGCGGGTTTGACTGGACTGCGCATGGGGTGGCGCGGTGAGTGGCGTTTATTCGGTCTGGGGCGCTGGCACACAGGGTGCGACTGTCAGGTCGGACTTTGACAACACGCCGCTGCTGGCGAACCTGCATGCGTTGGCTGTCAAAGATGCCGGGCATTTTGAAGGTGTGCGCCGTGAGATCGGCGAGTACATGCTGGGCAATGTGCAGGATAACTTTGATGCGCAG
>JAZKIK010000754.1:0-2377 GCA_040384925.1 Pseudomonadota bacterium
TTCAACTCGGCTGCAAACGCCTTGTGCGGGAAGGGGTAAAGCTGCTCCACACGCAACAGAACCACATCGTCAATGCCTTTTTCTTCACGCTTCCTGGCCAGGTCGTAATAAACCTTGCCGGAACAGGCCACTATACGTTTGACCTTGTCAGCCTTTTTGATGGTCTCTTCCCGGTTTTCAGGAATAACCGTCTGGAAACCGCCCTTGGTGAACTCGGACAGAGGCGAGGCCGCATCCTTGGCACGCAACAGCGACTTCGGCGTCATGATGATCAGCGGCTTGCGCAGGTTGCGCACCATCTGGCGACGCAGAATGTGGAAAATCTGGCTCGCCGTTGTCGGCTGCACCACCTGCATGTTGGTGTCGGCAGAAAGCTGCATGAAGCGCTCAAGCCTGGCCGAGCTGTGCTCTGGGCCCTGGCCTTCATAACCGTGAGGCAACATCAGGGTGATGCCGTTGATGCGGCCCCACTTGACTTCACCAGAGGCGATGAACTGGTCAATCACCACCTGTGCACCGTTGGCAAAATCGCCGAACTGGGCTTCCCAGATCACCAGCGTGCTCGGGTCGTTTGATGCATAACCGTATTCAAAGGCCAGCACGGCTTCTTCAGACAGGATGGAGTCAATCACCACAAACGGAGCCTGCTTTTCAGCCACGTTTTGCAGGGGTACGTAGGTACCTGTGTCAAACTTTTCACGATTCTGGTCATGAATCACGGCATGGCGGTGGGTAAACGTACCGCGTCCGCAATCCTCACCAGACAGACGCACCGGGTAACCACTGGCTACCAGGGAGGCAAAAGCCATGTGTTCGCCCATGCCCCAGTCGACAGGAATGTCACCGCGGCCCATGGCTGCGCGATCGTCATAGACCTTTTTGACCAGGTTGTGCGGCGTGACGCTGGCAGGAATCGTCGTGATTTTTTCAGCCAGCCGCTTCCACTCGGCCATGGGAATGGCGGTGTCACCGGCATCCGTCCACTTTTTGCCGAGATAAGGGCTCCAGTCAACCGCGTAGTTGCTTTTGAAATTGGTCAGCACGGGATCGAAGGTGCTTTTGCCGGCATCCAGTGCGGCGCGTGTGGCCTTGACCATGTCGTCGCCCAGCGTCTCGCCAAAACCCTGTGCAGACAGACGATCTGCGTACAACCTGCGGGTGCCGGGGTGCTGGGCAATCTTTTTGTACATCAGCGGCTGGGTCAAAGCCGGGGTGTCCTGCTCGTTGTGGCCCAGTTTGCGGAAGCAGATGATGTCCACCACCACATCCTTGTGGAACTCCATACGGAAGTCCAGCGCCAGCTGGGTTGCCAGAACAACGGCTTCCGGGTCATCGCCATTGACGTGCAGCACAGGTGCTTCAATCATCTTGACAACATCGCTGCAATACAGCGTGGAACGGCTGTCACGCGGGTCGCTGGTGGTAAAGCCGATCTGGTTGTTGATCACCAGGTGAACCGTACCGCCCGTGAAATAACCACGGGTTTCAGCCAGTGCCAGTGTTTCCATGACCACACCCTGGCCTGCAAAGGCCGCGTCACCGTGTACCAGTACCGGCAGCACCTGCATGCCCTTGGGGTCAGCGCGCCTGTCCATACGGGCGCGAACCGAACCTTCAACCACCGGGTTGACGATTTCAAGGTGTGAAGGGTTGAAAGCCAGCGTCAAATGCACCGGGCCGCCAGGTGTTGTCACATCAGAGCTGAAACCCTGGTGGTATTTGACGTCACCACTGGGCAGGTCTTCAGGTGCGGTGTGGTCGAATTCAGCAAACAGATCAGCCGGAACCTTGCCCAGCGAGTTGACCAGCACGTTCAGACGGCCACGGTGGGCCATGCCAATCACGATTTCCTGCACACCTACTTCACCACCGCGCTGGATCAGCTCGTCCATGCTGGCAATAAAGCTCTCGCCGCCTTCAAGTGAAAAGCGTTTCTGACCCACGTATTTGGTGTGCAAAAAGCGCTCAAGACCTTCGGCCGCGCTCAGGCGGTCAAGGATGTGCAGCTTTTTTTCCTTGCTGAGATTGGGCTTGCTGCGAATTGATTCGAGTTTTTGCTGCCACCAGCGTTTCTGATTCTGGTCGGTGGCGTACATGTACTCGGCGCCAATCGTGCCGCAATAGGTTTCGCGCAGAGCATTCATCAGCTCACGCAAGCTCATGGTGTCTTTGCCGAAGAAGGTGTTGCTGGTATTGAACACGGTCTCCTGGTCGGCATCGCTGAAACCGTAAAACGACGGCTCCAGCTCGGGAATCTTGTCGCGCTCTGCGCGTTTCAGCGGGTCCAGATCAGCCCAGCGCGCACCAACATTGCGATAGGCAGCAATCAGTTGCTGCACTGCGGTGCGTTTGCGCCCCATTTCGGAATCGGCACCAC
>JAZKIK010000754.1:2387-2625 GCA_040384925.1 Pseudomonadota bacterium
GCAAGGTAGTTTTCGTACATCTCTTCGACATATGGCGCGTTGCCACCGAAAAGATAGGTGTTGCCTTGATAGGCAGAATAAATTGACGCACCGGGCGTCGGCGAGCTTGAACTCATATGCGCTGACCTCCGTTTCCCTTGAGGAAACATAAGTTCGCCACACTCAGAAAAAGAAGAAGTGTGGCTGGTTAATTAACCTTCCGCGATCACGGCTGAACCGATTGGCGGATGCGACTGTG
>JAZKIK010000754.1:2636-7384 GCA_040384925.1 Pseudomonadota bacterium
TCAGTACCAACCCATGATCCATGGCGACAGGCCCTGCAAGCTTGTCTGTCCCATATTGATTTGCCTTCAAAGCCGCTGTTTCGATACCGGCACCAAGTATTGATGAAACAGAAATCACCCCGTAAACGCAGCCACAGCGGTGTTCAGCACTTCGTCTTTCGGCCAGCTTGCGAAGATAATTTTGTTGCTGTGGCTTGCCTGCAACAAAATCAAAGCAGCCAGACGGCATTCTGATTACTATTAAATATATAGCTACTCAAGCTTGCTGCCATTGATCCAAAAAAGCATAAAAGCCGTTCAAAACCAGATTCCGGGCTTGTCAGGCAATGAGAGCCTCATCACTGCGCCGCTCGCCATGGTTATCGACCCAACTGAGCACGATTTTTTCACCAGCCTTGCCGCCCTTGAAGCTGAACTGCAAAAACGGGTTTTTGGATACTGCCGTGCCCCACTGGGCACTCATGACAGTTTTGCCGTTCCAGCTGGCGCTGATACTTTGAATAAACCAGGCTGGTACGGTTTTCCCGGCTGAATCTTTTCGCTGGCCACTTTCCATTTCATGTGCCACCAGCACCCGAACCGTTGTTTTATCGCCCTGGGCCTGCGCCCGGATTCTCATGGGTTCTGACATGTTGACATGCTCCTGAGCTCAAGCGCCGCAGCCACCCAGGGTGACCTTGACTTCCCTGACTGCAAAAAAATACTTGCCATCGGCTTTGACCAGTGCATAAACATTGGACGACTGGGCCATTTTCAGATTGGTGGACACACTGCTCTCCGTGCCTGCGGGGATGTCAAAAACGGCGGCCAGGGCACTCGGGTTTTTGTCGACCACAAAACATATCTGCGTGGTGTTGTTGATGGTGCTTTGCGCGCTGACGCGCACCACACTGCCGTTGTCGGCAATTTCAGGTGCCTGCAAAAGCACATCCCGGCTTTCTGCTGGTGGACTGGCGGCCCCCAGAGTCCTGGCAACATCAGCCAGAGATTTCGCCTCAAACGCGGCTTTGTTCCAGCCTGGCACATTTTGCGCGTGCGCCTGCACCAGCGGCAAACCAGAAGCTGCAAACAGCACCAGCGCACCAGCGCCTGAGCTGTCTGTCAGAAAATCACGACGTTCCATGGCAATTAAATTCCCTGTGTTGCACTTGAGTTGGCGGCTTCAGCAAACCGGGTCTGCTGCCTGAAACCGGAGATCAAGCTAAAAAATTCCCTGAAAATCCTGCAAATATGGCAAAAAGACAATAAAAACGTAGCAATAAAACAGCCGAACAGGACGATTGGGGTCAACATCACACTGGACAATCTTAAAATTGTGGCGGCGACACCCCCAAGCCAGGGTTGGCAGCAAAGCTGAAGTGTTCAAATCATGCTGAGCATGATATAAAACCCGTAGTACTTACGGCTTGTTACCCGCGTTAACCCGTACTTTTAACGTGAGGTAACTGGACCGCTTCCGGGCATTGCCCGAAGACAGGATTATTAGGGCCAAAAGATGACGCAGAAAGAGCAGAAAAATCCTATGCATATAAAAAAAGCTTTGTTGTCGGGGGGTATGGTTTTTGTCAGCCTGTTAGGCAGCCAGGTTCATGCAACCGTCGATTCAGTCGTCATTGAAGCCCGGTCCTTGCTGGATCGGGGTCAGGCGCAACAGGCTTTTGAGCTGCTGTCACCGCTTGAAACGCCGCGTGCCGGGGACCCTGACTTTGACACCGTTCTGGGCATTGCCGCCAATGACACCAACCAGTTCACCAGAGCCGTATTTGCGCTGGAGCGTGTGCTGACCGTTCAACCTGAAAACTCGCGTGCCCGTGCCGAGCTTGGGCGCGCCCTTTTTGCCGTGGGTGACACTCGTGCATCGCGCAAGGTGTTGCTTGAAGCCAGGCGGGACAATATTCCCAAAGGCGCGGCCGACACGATTGACCAGTTTCTGCAGGCCATTGACCGTACCGAGGAAGCCGCAAAATCCTCCGTCAAGCCGTTTTTTGAAACCAGCGTCGGTTACGACACCAATATCAACAGCGGTCCGGGCAACCCCAATGTGGCGGTTCCGGTGTTTGGCGGTGCCATTTTTACGCTGACACCTGCCAGTGTAAAAACGAAGGACTCGTTTTTAAGCCTTGGCGGTGGGGTATCGGGCCGTTACGTTCTTGACCCCCGCTGGTCATTGATTGGCAATGTGTCCGGCAATACACGTTTCAACGTCAAACACAGCGACTTCAACACCGGGCAGATTGACCTCAATGCCGGTGCCAGTTATCGTTATGAAAAACATGAGTTTTCAGGGGTTGTTCAAGCCGGTACTTACGCTGTTGACGGCTCCCGTTCCCGTGACCAGCAAGGTCTGGTGGGTGAATGGACTTACAGGCCTGACGGTTTCCAGCAATGGAGCACCTATCTGCAATGGGGCAAGCTCAGTTACCCGACTCAAGCCGTCCGCGATGCAGACCGGACTGTACTCGGCAGTTCCTATGCTTACGCCTTTCGCAATGGCCTGCTGGTTTTTGGCGGAGCGTATCTGGGCTCGGAAAAAGAGGATGCAGCCGGGGTTCCCCAGTTTGGGCACAAATTATTTGGTTTGCGACTCGGCGCACAAAAGTCACTTGGTGATGATCTGTCCCTGTTCGGTAGCCTGGCTTTTGAAGACCGCGACTACGGTGGGCAGGATCCGACTTTTCTGGTGACCCGGCATGACAAACAAATCAATCTGAACATGGGCCTTAACTGGGTTCCGGCCAAGTTCTGGCGCGTCACACCACAGCTGTCGCTGACCTCAGTGAAATCCAATGTGGTCATTTCAGACTTCAACAAGGGCACGCTGGCAGTTACCGTGCGTCGGGACTTTTAAGACTTCCGGCAAGCAGACTGCAAACAGGCACCACCCCATTCGACGCAAAACACTTGCCAAAGAGGTAACCAGCATGAACCCCGAATTTCCGCTCAAGAACGCAATTTTGCTGATGGCACTGGCTGCCGCCTATCCATTGACAGATACTGCGGCGACGCCTGCTGGCGTTGCGCAGTTTGCCGTTGGTGAAGTCAATGTACGCCGTGTTGACGGCCAGGCCGAAGCTTTGGTCAAAGGCAAGGACATCGAAAGCGGCCAGGCCATCGTGACTGGTGCCACAGGTCGGGCACAGGTCAGGTTTTCAGACGGCGGGCTGGTGTCCTTGCAGCCCAACACTGAATTCAAGGTCAGCAACTATGTTGACAAGGCCGACCCGAAAGAAGACCGCTTTCTGGTTGATTTGCTGCGCGGCAGCATGCGCGCCATCACCGGCCTGATTGGCAAACGAAACCGCGACAACTACAAGGTCATGACCTCAACGGCCACCATCGGCATTCGTGGTTCGGGTTTCAACGCCAGTTACAACCCCGACGGAACACTGGCTGTAACCACTGAACTGGATGCCATTGAAGTCTGCAACGCAGCCGGATGTGTGGGCCTGACTGCTGGCGAATCGGTGCTGGTCCTGAGCAATCAGGCCCTGCCCGTGCGAACCAACACCCGCGCAGACGTACCCACTCCACAAACCAAACAGGACCCGGTTGTTGCTGGCAACCAGGTCAGTGAATCGGGCGAAACTGTCGCCATCGTCACCCCCGCACCGGCTCCAAGCCCTGCCCCGGCTCCAGCGCCCACCCCCTCGCCGCCTCCGCCGTCACCTCCCCCTCCTCCTCCCCCGCCTCCCCCTTCAGCACCCAAGCTGCTTACAGGAATAGCTTTCACAAGTCTTGGTGTCACCGAGGATGGATTTGATCAAAGAGTCAGCGTCAATGGCTCGCTTTTGCTTGGCGATACCCAAAAACCGACACAACCAACAGCCTACACGTCGGCTTCCTCTTCTGTGGGGACCGGTTCACTGCTGGGCAATGGTTCAGCGACGACCTCCAGCGGTTCGCTGGAAAACGGTGACTACCTGGTTATAGGCACCTGGGACGGTGCCTCGTGGACCAGGCCGGGCACATCTCCCGTCACTGTGGGGTTTACCGCATTTGCAGCAGGGGTTGCCAGTCCCTCGACTGCACTGGCAGCCCTCAACGGTGTCCGTGCAAGTTATTCCCTGCAAAGTGCCACACCGGTCTATGCACAGTTTGGCGGTCCGGGCGTTCTCCAGCCCACCAGCAAGATAACGGCCGACTTCACCAACGCTTTTGTAAACGTCAATCTCGATGTGCAAATGCCGGCTGACATTTCCTACAAACTGCAGGGTGGTTTTTCAGCCCTTGGAGATGGCGTTTTCCGTGGCAGCCTGGCTGTTTCAGGCTCGGCCTGCCAGGGAGTGAACGCAGGCTGCGGCACAGGGCTGGTTTCGGGTGGATTCAGCGGCCGGAATGTTCAAAATGCCTTCCTGAGTTATGGAGGTTTCAGCCTGGCCAATGGCGCTTTTGGCGGTGCAGCCAGTTTTGCAAGCAGTGGTCAGATACCCACACCTAGCAGCGATACACAAACCGACCTGGCAATCCTTGTAACGGAAGGCGGTGGTGTGCTGCGCAATCATCTTTTCGAAACATCCGATGCAACGGTAGTGACTCCCACCTTCAAGGGCGAAAGACTGGACTCTTTTATAGAACGTGTCAATTCAAGCAACACCACTCAGCTGCGCAGTTCCTCGACGAGCAGCTTTGGTTCGCTGGGCGTCAATACTGACGCAGACTTTATCGGCTGGGGCAACTGGATTGCCGGTTCCAAGGAAGTAAAAACCCAGCAGTCGACAGTTTTATATGGTCTCGACTCCGTGCATTAC
>JAZKIK010000754.1:7394-7611 GCA_040384925.1 Pseudomonadota bacterium
GTCCAACAGCATCAATGCCGAGCGGTGGCATCGCCAGTTACATGCTTGTTGGCGGTACGGCACCCACGGCAACTCTTGACGGCCTCACACAAACCGGCCAGTTGCTCAGTGCAAACTTCATTGCCAATTTCGGTACCGGCACAGTTCGCACCAACATCAACACCCAGTTTGGCGACACGGCGGTAAAGATCACCAACCATCCTTCGCAAATCAGTTC
>JAZKIK010000755.1:0-2302 GCA_040384925.1 Pseudomonadota bacterium
CTCCCATGAGCAAGAATATGAATTTTCTAAACATACGCCTCATAAAAATCTCATCCTAAAATTAGCATGCACGCAAATAAAACGCTATATATGAATCGCTGAGATAGGTTGTACGATTTTGTTTTACGTCTGTAGTTAGGCTAGGCTAACCATCGCTTTAACAAAATCTGCCGCGACCATTAGGATGGCCTTGGTCTCTACAGTCGACTTCATGTCCATCTCAGCTTTCTGAAAAGTCGTAACATCAATGTCGCTCGAGAGAATTTCGTCTTGCAGCAATCGGCCCTCTAAGCCTGCATATTCAACGACCGCGTCCTCATATGCAAGACGCAACGCATACACCTCGTCAAATCGCAAACTCGGTTGCGCATTCTTTGCCCGCCAGTAGTGATCTAGCAAGGTTTCAAGGGTTTTCTTGACGGATACTCTGACTTTGTCATCGTTGTCCGGTGCTAAGGTTGCCATTATTTAGTTCCTATGCAGGTGTTTTGCATTTAATGCCGGTGCGGGGGATCGCATTTTCAGAAAACTTTGATAGCCATGCGTTGCTTTGAATTTTCCCCAACGTGACGCCGAGCTTGTTTGCTATAGCGTCTGAATTTGATGCGTCATCGATTTGAGTAAGACCAGGGGCATAACGCTGAACTATCTTCAGCGCGTCTGCAAAGGTCAATGTATCGATAGACTCTATAGCCGTGTATAGGTCGGCGGAGGACTGGGCTGCCGCAGCGAAAGCTGCTTGAACGTCAGCGTTAGCTTTTGCCTCAGCGCGAAAAACTTGCCGCATCGCCTGAAGCGTTGCGGCTGCAGAGGTTCCGTCACCCGCTCGAAGCGCCTTCAAATAGCGAGTCTGTGCGGCTTTCGCATCGATTGAAAATTCTGTATATCTTGGCGCGCCAGGATCAAATGAGATGGCAACGTTGCGGAGATTTTTCGTAAGATTAAATATATTTTCTTTGAGACAAACGAATTGTTCTGAGCCAAGTGGCCATGCAGTCTCGTAATCCGCTGCGGTGGATTCGATACGCTTGAGCTCTAGTGAGACCTGCTGCGTGTTCTTGGTTACTGCTTCCTTGATTTTCTTGCGAGGGTCGCGATCGGCCAGATAAATCCTTAGCGCCTTTAGGTCTGGCTCCCAGTTCGCTGCCTTCGCATCGATCAGGCCGCCTGCCACACCCTCTCGTATTAATTCTTCTTCAGGTTTTTGGGGCTCAATTGTTGCAGTGGCAATCAACTCAGCGTACATGTTGATGGCGCTATCCACGCGCGTTTTCAGCGCGGTTGCTGCAGCCTTTGCCGCCTGTGCATCATCAGGCGAACATCCTGTTATTGCTACGGCAATGAAAACCAATACGCAAGCAATAAACAGCTTTTTTGCTTGTTGCGCTGAATGCAGTGCGTGCATTGCTATATGCAAAGGCGATACGTGAGTCATTGGTCCCTCCTCTTTTGTCTATCTGCTTATCGGTCTCGTGCCGGGCTGGTGTTTTTGCCTTGCTGACTTTTGGCTGACTTTATGCGAAACTTTTCGTTACGTCAAGTCAGGCCAACCCTTTGCGTTGCCGCCTTGCCCAGTATTCTTATTAAACTCAAAATCACCAACATCTGTTGTTAAGGTTGGATTCGTTTGAAAATACTTAAGGAAACACTAAATAACCCACCGCACAAAGCTGCGTGATCTGGTTATTTTCGATTTCAGTGTTGTGAGGTGATTTTTGACTTTGATTGAAGTTCAAGCAGTCCCTGTTTCAGGCTTCCCAAACACTCGGGACAGCGCTACACGCCAGTTTGTAGCTACTAAACTTCACCCACCTCCGTAGACTTATGCCTGCTTCCGGCACTTACCAGTTGACCACCATTATTGGCGGCAAGCGATAGTCAATGTCTGCTTTAGGGCAGTCGATCCAAAGTCTTGAAGTTCCGCTTTGTCGTCGAAACCGGTCGGTGGCTCACGACGGATGAAGGCCAGCATTCAGTCTGTTCCCGACCTAAAACGGTACATCCTCATCATCAATATTTGTCGGCAGAGATGACGTTGTGACGGTGCGATCCAGGCGCGCAGCCTGATGAATTTTCTTCACGTAGCCGTCCACAACCAGATCCCTGAGGTCATCCAGAACCTCAAATACCGCCAAGGCCTGGGCGGTTGTCCAATGCGGCGGCAACTCCCACATGGTGGAACTGTTGCCTTCTTCCTGTGATCGCTGTCCCATCACCAGTTTGCGCCGTGTCATGGTGTTTTGCCTTTGCGGGGCGCAGCGGCCCGGCTTGCAGCGGATACACCAGGCCGTTGCCGACGTCG
>JAZKIK010000755.1:2312-3679 GCA_040384925.1 Pseudomonadota bacterium
CTTGCGGCTTTCTTCTCCGAACTAGCCTTGGCCTCCTTGAGTCGGTACGACTCGCCTTCAATGGCCACAATCTCGCAACGATGCACCAGCCGGTCAATCAGTGACACCACACAAGCGGCATTGGGAAACACCTCGTGCCATTCCTTGAATGCCCGGTTGGTGGTGATGAGGGTGCTCTTGTGCTCGTAACGCCGACTGATCAGCTCGAACAGCAAGTCGGCGTGTCGGTTGGAATACGACAAGTACCCCACCTCGTCGATCAGCAGCAAATCCGGTGCCGCGTAATGCTTGAGGCGGCGGCGCAAGGCGGAGTCGCTGTCCAGTGCCGCCAGCTCGCCCAGCAATTGCCCGGCAGTGATGAACAGCACCGTGTGGCCCTGAATCAAGGCTTGATGACCCAGATTGCAGGCCAGCATGGACTTACCCACCCCGTTGGGTCCCACCAGCATCACGTTGCTGGCGTCCGCCATGAACGATAGCGTCATCAACTCCTGGATGGCCTGACGGTCACAACGCTTGGGCCAATCCCATTCAAAGTCTGCCAACGGCTTGAACTTGCCAATGTGGGATGAGCGCAAGCGGCGCTCCAGACTGCGCTGGTCACGCTCAGTTTCCTCCCACCCCAGCAATTCAGTGACCCAAACCAGTCGGGCGGGGTCACACACCAGCGTGTCCCAGTGGGCCAGCAACCCGGCCAGTCGCAGTTCCTTGGCTCGGGCCTGAAGTTGCGCCATATTGGCGTTTACCGGAGTGTTGTTCTTCATTGGGTGTCCTCATCTGTTTGCGTGGCTTGGCCATCATCAGAACCCTTGGCCTGTGCCTGTAAATCGTCATAAGCGTCCAGCCGGTGCGGCTTGACCGTCACATCCATGCGCTGGGCCCGCTCGGAGAGTTGCGGCACGATCAATGGCGCGTCCTGTCGTTCTTGGCGCGCACGCTCCAAAGCCAGGCGTACCGCGTTGTGATGCGGAACATCCCGGCGCAGGGCTTCAAGCACCGCTTCTTGCATGGCCGGTGCGCCGTAGTGGTCCAGCATTTGGCCCAGCACCCGCGTCATGGAGGCCAGGTGATGGCCTTTGGCCGCAGCATGGGCCAGGAAGTCAGCCATGACAGGTATTGCCTGAGTCAGTCGACCGGTCCCCCGGTGCTGGCGGATACCGCGCTTTTGCTGCACCAGATCCTCCACATGGGCTGCAATCTCGACCTGAACACCTTTGTCATAGCTGCGAGCATGGTCAGCCAAGATGGTGGCACCATCAAGCACACGAACCCGGTCCGCGCTGGCCAGCACCGTCACGGTACGCTGTACATAGGTGTGCGGGACGGAATAGTCGTTGAGGTCAAAACGCACATAAGGCGTCTTGGCC
>JAZKIK010000756.1:0-3872 GCA_040384925.1 Pseudomonadota bacterium
TCGCGCCAAAGCCTTTCAATGGCTGTTTCACGGATAAAACCCATGCCGCCGTGAAACTGCTGGCAGCTCAGCAGCACCTCGTTGACCAGCTCGCCAGTCAGCGCCTTGAGCATGGACACCTCCTGCACTATGTCGCGCCCCTGCGTGACTGACCAGGCGCAGTGGTACATGAACTGGCGGGCGGCGCGGGTTTTGGCGTCCAGCATGGCAATGCGCTGGCGTATGGTCTGTTTGTCCCACAGCGTAGCGCCAAAAGCCTGGCGCTGGCGCACGTAGTCAAGTGTCATTTGCAGGGCCTGTGTGCAGTGGCCCACTGCCATGGCGGCCAGGGCAATACGTTCGGTCTGAAAGTTCTTCATGACTGAATAAAAACCCTTGCCTTCCTCACCCAGCAGATTGGTTGCCGGAATGCGCACATTGTCAAAAATCAGCTCGGCCGTGTCAGACGACAGCCAGCCGGTTTTTTTCAGTGCGCGGCCCACGCTAAAACCGGGTGTGCCTTTTTCAACAATAAACATCGACATGTCATGCCGCGCCGGGCCGGTTTTGGCGGCCACAAAATACAGATTGGCGTGGACTCCATTGGTGATGAACATCTTGGTGCCATTGATGACCCATTCGTCACCCTCACGTCTGGCACTGGTGCGCATGCCCGCCACGTCTGACCCGGCACCCGGCTCGGTAATGCCCACAGCAGTAATGGTTTCGCCAGCCACCACACCCGGCATGTAACGCGCTTTTTGCGCTGCATTGCCCGCGTGAAAAAGGTGCGGGCTGGCCATGTCGGTATGTACCAGCACGGTGATGATAAAACCGCCAAAGGTCGATTGCGACAGTGCCTCTGCAAACACCAGATTGGTCAGCGCGTCGGCTTCGGCACCCCCAAATTCAGCCTCATACACCAGTCCCAAAAAGCCTGCCTCGCCCATCTTGCGCAGCACTTCACGCGGCACACAGCCATCTTCTTCCCACTGGGCGGCAAAGGGCTCGACTTCACGGGCAATAAAACGGGCGACCTGGTCGCGCAGCAGCTCATGCTCGGGCGTGATGTAGATGTTGTCCATGCTTGTCTCTTTGTATTTTTTTACCAGGCCACGCGCACCGGTATTTACATGCGGAAAACACCAAACTTTGTATCGGGAATAGGCTGGTTCAGTGTGGCGGAGAGCCCCAGAGCCAGCACGCGCCGGGTGTCTGCCGGGTCAATCACACCGTCGTCCCAGCCCCTGGCGCTGGAGTAATACGGGTGCGACTGGTGGCCAAACTGGTCCAGCACCGGTTGTTTGAAAGCGGCTTCTTCTTCTGCGCTCCAGCTGCCGCCGCGGGCCTCTATGCCGTCGCGTTTGACGGTGGCCAGCACACCGGCGGCCTGCTCGCCGCCCATCACGCAGATGCGGGCATTCGGCCACATCCACAAAAAGCGTGGTGAATAAGCCCGGCCACACATGCCGTAATTGCCAGCGCCATAACTGCCGCCAATGATGACGGTGAACTTGGGCACCTGCGCCGTGGCCACTGCCGTGACCAGCTTGGCACCGTGGCGCGCAATGCCTTCACTTTCGTATTTGCGGCCCACCATAAAACCGGTGATGTTCTGCAAAAACACCAGTGGCACCTTGCGCTGGCAGCACAGCTCGATAAAGTGCGCGCCTTTTTGTGCGCTTTCAGAAAACAGCACACCGTTGTTGGCAATGATGCCGACCGGCATGCCTTCAATGTGCGCAAAGCCGCAAACCAGCGTGCTGCCAAAACGCGACTTGAACTCATGAAACTCGCTGCCGTCCACCACACGGGCAATCACCTCACGCACGTCATAAGGTTTGCGTGTGTCCACCGGAATCACGCCATACAGCTCTTCAGGGCTGTAAAGCGGCGGCAGGGGTGTGCGCAGGGCCTGATCGGTGTGTTTTTTACGATTCAGGCTGGCCACAATCTGCCGGGCCAGTGCCAGTGCATGGGCATCGTTTTGCGCCAGATGGTCGGCCACGCCCGAGAGCCGGGTGTGTACATCACCACCGCCCAGGTCTTCTGCCGAAACAATTTCGCCAATGGCCGCCTTGACCAGCGGCGGCCCGCCCAAAAAGATGGTGCCCTGGTTTTTGACAATAATGGTTTCGTCACTCATGGCCGGCACATAAGCGCCGCCTGCCGTGCAACTGCCCATCACCACCGCAATTTGCGCAATGCCCTGCGCACTCATATTGGCCTGGTTAAAAAAGATGCGGCCAAAATGGTCGCGGTCTGGAAACACCTCGTCCTGGTTTGGCAGGTTGGCACCGCCTGAATCGACCAGATAGACACATGGCAGGTTGTTTTGCTGCGCAACTTCTTGTGCCCGCAGATGTTTTTTGACCGTCATCGGGTAATAGGTACCGCCCTTGACAGTGGCGTCGTTGCACACAATCATGCAGTCAATGCCACTGATGCGGCCAATGCCGGTAATCACCCCAGCGCCAGGCGCATCGCCCTTGTACATGCCATGTGCTGCCAGCGGGCCGAGCTCCAGGAAGGGCGTGCCGGGGTCCAGCAGCATCTGCACCCTTTCACGCGGCGGCAGTTTGCCACGGGCAATGTGTTTGGCGCGGGCCACATCACCGCCACCGGCCGCGGCTTTGGTGACCTGAACATTCAAATCATCAACCAGCGCGCGCATGGCACTGGCATTGGCCTGAAAGTCGGCGGTACGGGCGTTGAGTTTTGTCTCCAGAGCGGGCATGGTGATTCCTGAAAAGGGCGCTGAAAAAGCTGTGCAGGTAGCACCATAGCGCCAAAGTAGAAGCTTAAGGAAAACCCGCCCTGCAAGTGCAGCCAACAAGGTTGCAAATCGTGCCAACTTTCATGACACTTGGCAAATGCCAGAAAAACCCGTTCCACCTCCTGCTGGTAAACCCGCAGCCGCCACACCCATGGCCTTTGCCAGAAGCATTATTGCCGCCTACCGTCAACACGGCCAAAACCCGGACCAGGCCTTAAAACTGGCACAGATCACGCCAGACCAGTTGCAGCAAACCCATGAGCACATCACCGCCCGGCAGATGGAAGTGCTGTCGGGTACCGCCATGCAGCAGTTGGACGACGAAGGCCTGGGTGCCTTCAGCCGCAAGCTGCCCTGGGGCAGCTACGGCATGCTGGCCAGGGCAAGCATCAGCTCCCCCAACCTGGGCATGGCCCTGAAACGCTGGTGCCGCCACCATGCGCTGCTGACAGATGACATTGTTCTAAAAATCACCAGCGCAGGCGACACCGCCACCATCACGGTTGAAGAAGGCCAGCCCGGCAACTTCAGCAAGGTTGGCGAATTTGGCCTGGTACACATACTGCGCAACATCCACGGCCTGGCCTGCTGGTATGTGGACTCACGCATACCGCTGCAAGGCGCACGTTTTCCATTTGCCGCACCGCCGCATGTTGATGCATATGCGCTGATGTTCCCCGGCCCTTTTTTGCAGTTCGCCCCTTCGACAGGCTCAGGACAGGCAGACATTAAATTTGACGCCCGTTACCTCGCTTTGCCTCTGCGCCGTGATGAAAAAGCCCTGCAACAAATGCTGCAACGCGCCCTGCCCCTGACAGTGCTGCAATACCGACGCGACCGGCTGTTGGTAGAACAGGTGCGCCAGGCACTGGCCAATCCCCTTGTCCTGACCCACAAGGCCGAAACCATTGCCATAGCCCTGAACATGTCCCCCCGCTCCCTGCACCGCCAGCTTCAGGAAGAAGGCGCTTCGCTGCAGCAGTTGAAAGACGAAGTGCGGTTTGAAAAAGCCAAGGATTTGCTGCTCAGGACGTCAAAACCAGTCAAACAGGTGGCGGCTGCGGCCGGGTTTCGCAATGAGAAGAGTTTTATGCGGGCGTTTCAGGGCTGGGCGGGG
>JAZKIK010000757.1:0-2335 GCA_040384925.1 Pseudomonadota bacterium
TCACCGACACGGTCTTGCCACCGGCGGCCGAAATCTGAATTTTTGCCGCTTGATGCAAAGGTGCTGGATCGCTTATGGTGTCGTAGCGCCTGTATTCGCGCGCGCCGACCTTGAACAACAGGTCGTCGCTGCTGTTCGTTGCCGGATGGTGAAGTCTGCTTTTATCGTTGGTCGAGGCCTGCACCAGATGCGCATGGATGCTGCCGGGCTTGAGCTTTGGATAGTGCTGGGCAAACCAGTCGATTGCGCGCTGCGCTGCAAACGTCTCACCTGGTTTCAGGTTCCAGTCTGAGAGCATATCCTTCAGCAGCGCTCTGGTTGGCTTGTCATAAATAGTTCGCGCCACACTACCTCCAATGAATTAGCCTTGAGAGCAACAATTTAACTGGCTTTTCCAAGCGCAATCCAGAGACTGTACGCCGCATGTGTACGCCAAGGCACGACCTTGTTCCAAAGTCAGCTTTGACAATACCAATTCATATGCAAAAACCATTGCTTTTTGTTTGATTTTGCATATGATGTGGGAATGGGTTCGCTTGAACAGTTTATGAATGACCGTCTGGTTCATGGGCGTGCCTACTTTTCAAGTCAGGAGGCATTGGCGGCGCTGGTTATCAAGCCTGAGGCCTTGTCAGCCACGGTGACCCGGCTGGTGAAGAAACAACGCCTGGTCAATCCCCGCCATGGGTTTCATCTCATCCTGCGTCCAGAGGATCAGCCGACAGGAGCGCCCGACCCGGTGCGCTGGATTGACCCCCTGATGAAATACCAAGGGCTGGACTACCGCATTTCCCTGCTGCGCGCGGCGGCATTTCACGGTTCGTCCCACCAGGCAGCCATGGTTTTTCAGGTAGTGGTGCCCAGGCAGTTGCGCAGTATCGAGATAGGGCGTCATCGGCTTCAATTCATTTATCAGGAACCCAAGGCCTTTGCAGCTGTCAATCTGCCCGCTCAGCTTGGGCAGATGAAGAGTGAGGCGGGATTTGCCAGGGTGGCGGGTGTTGAGCTGACCTTGCTGGATTGTGCCCGTTACTTTCACAAGGCAGCTGGTATCAACGGCGTAGCTCAAATCGCCAAGGACATTGGTGATAAAGCCGATCCCAAAATCCTGGCAAAAGCAGCCCTGGCTTATGAGAATTCAGCGGTTCGACGACTGGGCTACCTGCTGGATCTGGCTCACCATCACCGGCAGGCCAAAGCTTTGGAGCCTTTCGCACGCAAGGCGAAGACGGCCCTGCCCTTGGACCCTTCCGTCAAGGACTTGTTTGATTCTTCCGTCGGGTTGCACGAGAAAAATGCCAAGTGGAAGCTCATTATTAATGACGTGGTGGAGACCGATTTTTGATTCCTGCATCCTATATCCAGGCCTGGAGTACAACGGCTCCCTGGCCAGACTCCCGGCAGATCGAGCAGGACTTGCTGATTTGCCGCGCCCTTTGTGACTTGTTCAGTGCGCCGGCGCTGGCCGGGAAAATCGCTTTCCGTGGCGGTACAGCCATCAACAAGCTGTTGTTCAGGCAATCCCTGCGTTATTCGGAAGACATTGATCTGGTGCAGACGCAGGCTGAACCCATCGGGGCCACGGTGGATGCCATTCGTGAGGCTTTGTCCTGGTTGGGCAAGTGCCAGCGGGAGCAGGCTGGCCACTCCATGCACCTGGTGTTCAAATTCACGCCCGAGGCTGACGTCCAGGCGACGCTGAAACTCAAGGTCGAAATCAATACCCGTGAACACGGCAGCCTGTTTGGACTCCAGTCTTATCCCTTTACTGTGGAGAATGACTGGTATCAGGGTCGTGCGGACATTGTCTCCTTCACCCCTGAGGAGTTGTTTGGCACCAAGTTTCGTGCGCTGCTGCAGCGCCGCAAAAACCGGGATCTGTTTGACTTGCATCAAGGGCTGGAGCAGCTCTCGCTGGACACGAGCAAACTCATCGCTTGTTTTGATCATTACCTGGCGCTCGAAAGCAAACCAATTACCCGCGCCATGGCCGAGCAGCGCATGCTGGAAAAACTCACGCGCGATATAACTGAGGACATTGCGCCCCTGTTGCCTGCTGGTGTTCGTTTTAATGCTGACGATGCGCGTTTGGCTTTTGAGCATATCTGGCGGGAGCTGATTACTCAGCTCAAGGGGGAGGGCTGGAAGCTGACCAATCAGGCGATTGCGCAGCTCAGGAAATCAGGGCATCCCAAGCTGCTGCACGGCCTCGGCGATCCCTAAAAACGTGTTCACGGTCTATACGGGGTCGCCGTACAGACTGTGAACAGGTTCTTAGAGACTAAAACCCGCCAGCCGTATGCGGACTTTTGGGAATATGCGCGCCAGACCGGCC
>JAZKIK010000758.1:0-3521 GCA_040384925.1 Pseudomonadota bacterium
TCATTTAATTTGGTTCCCAACTTGCACCGGAGGGCAACTTTTTCAAGTCACCAGCCAATCAGTCTTGGGCCTGTCGTCCACACCGCAAACCACTTGCAGTGCTTCCAATTAGGCTATTAAGTCAGAATTCTCCGCCTTTTGGAGCGAAGCCCACGATTATGACTACAGCAAAAAGGCGTGTCAACACGTTTTACTGAAAATATCTCAAGAAATTTATTTGAATCGAAAAAAGATCAGGAAACCTGCTCCGGCAGCTGCAAATACTGGTCACAAAGGGCCAGAAATGGGGCGAGGGCCGGGTCAACCCCGGTTTCTTCGGGCAGGATGGCTGCAATTTCGGCCGCCATGGACCTTGCCAGCGCGGCATCCAGAAAAAGCAGTCGGCAACGCCGGGCCAGGATGTCTTCCACCGTTCGGGCGTATTCATGACGGGCGGCAAACCTGACCATGGCCTCCGTCAGGCCACCACCCAACAGTCGCCCGGCACCAGGAAGCGCCAGAACTGCAGCGGCTTCGCTTCCATAAAGATGAATGCCAGGCTCATCACTGATTTTTTGTGCCATGGGCTGCGCGCCCAGCAAACGCAAATTTGTGGTCAGCCCGGCCGGGCGGGCTGGCAACAGGGATGCTGTGAAACATTTGTCCAGCACATCTTCAGCCATCGCCCTGTAAGTTGTCCATTTGCCGCCGGTTACGGTGACCAGCCCGGTTTTGCTGACCAGCACCGTGTGTTCGCGTGACAGCCCCTGGGTGTTGTCACCGTCATCGTCAGCCGGTTTGACCAGTGGCCGCAGGCCGACCCAGATACTTTTGATATCAGCGCGGGTTGGTGCCCTGGTCAGATACCGGGCCGATTCGCCAAGTATGAATTCAAGCTCTTCCCTGAAGGCGAGCGGTTCCCGGGCCAGATCGCCCCGCGGGGTGTCTGTGGTGCCCAGAATCGTTTTGCCCAGCCAGGGCACGGCAAACAGCACACGTCCGTCGGCAGTTTTTGGAATCAGCATGGCATGGCTGCCGGGCAGAAACGAACGATCCACCACAATGTGCACACCCTGGCTGGGTGCGACCATGGCCTTGGCCTTTTTGCCCGCAGCCGAGGCGTCTTCCATACGCAAATGATCGACCCAGACGCCCGTGGCGTTGACGACACAGCCAGCCTTTATATCCAGTATGTTGCCGGTTTCCTGATCCTGGGCCTGCAGGCCGGACACCTTGCCGCCCTCATAAGTCAGACCCAGCGCCGCACAGTAATTGACCAGTAATGCGCCCTGCGCCGCCGCCGTGCGGGCCAGAGCCAAAGCCAGCCGGGCATCGTCAAACTGGCCGTCCCAGTATTTGACGCCGCCCTTGAGCGAACCCATGGGCCCTTGCTGCCGGGTGTTGGGCAACAGGCCCAGCGTTTCGTGGCGATTCAGAAATTCGGTGGCACCCAGGCCAGCCTTGCCAGCCAGAGCGTCGTAAATCTTGAGGCCTACACCGTAAAAAGGTGCTTCCCAGAACTTGTAGGAAGGCATGACAAAAGCCAGCGGCTGCGCCAGATGCGGTGCATTGGCCAGCAAGGTGGTGCGTTCATGCAAAGCCTCTCGCACCAGGGAAATATTGCCCTGCGCCAGGTAACGCACACCACCATGAACCAGTTTGGTCGCGCGTGAAGAGGTGCCCTTGGCAAAATCATGCGACTCCACCAGCACGACCGAAAAGCCGCGCGCTGCGGCATCAAGCGCCACGCCCAGGCCCGTGGCACCGCCGCCAATCACCGCCACGTCATAGTGCTGTGGGGCGGCCAGTCTGGCCATCAGTTCTTCACGGCGGGTCAATGCAGGTGACAAAATTTCGCTTGTATGGGGGTTCATGTCCCGTTTTCCTCGGACCCTGCGTGGTGATGGGCTTAAGAACGTGTTCACGTTCTACAAACCCTGAAAAGGAGCGGACGGTCCGGTGAGCTGAACATCAGGACCGTCCGCATCTGATAAATTCCATTAAAACCTGCCAGGCTGTCAGATGCGTGACGGGATTCAAGCCGTCACGCAGTCATGCATCCTGCCCGTCAGCGAACCTTGCCGTCCTTCCAGGCCTGCAGCAGCTTTTCATAGTTGATGGTTTCACCCTTTGGTTTTTCATTGGCCAGCTTGGCCCACGGCGCGCCCTTGTCGCTCAGGTATTTGGCCGGATCACCCTTTGGATTGAGTTTTGGCGCGCATTTGGCCATGCCGGCGCGCTCCAGGCGTGCCATCACCTGGTCCATTTCTTCAGCCAGCGTGTCCATCGCAACCTGCGGCGTTTTTTCACCTGTCACGGCCTGGGCCACGTTTTTCCACCACAGCTGGGCCAGCTTGGGATAGTCGGGCACGTTGTTTCCGGTAGGCGTCCACGCCACGCGGGCCGGGCTGCGGTAAAACTCGATCAGACCGCCGTATTTGGCTGCATTTTTGGTGAAAAACTCATGCCGGATGTCACTGTCACGAATAAAGGTCAAACCCACCACTGACTTTTTGGCCGACACGGTTTTGGCGGTCACAAACTGGGCATACAACCAGGCAGCAGCAGTTTTATTGGCGTCGTGGTCCTTGAAGAATGTCCATGAGCCCACGTCCTGGTAACCGTTTTGCATGCCCTGTTTCCAGTACGGACCATTCGGTCCGGGTGCCATGCGCCATTTTGGTGTTCCGTCAGCATTGACGACGGGCAGACCCGGTTTGGTCATGTCAGCCGTGAAGGCGGTGTACCAGAAAATCTGCTGCGCAATCTGGCCCTGGGCTGGTACCGGACCGGCTTCGCCAAAAGTCATGCCATTGGCTTCCTTGGGCGCGAATTTTTTCATCCAGTCCACGTATTTGGTCAGCGCATACACGGCGGCCGGTGAATTGGTTGCGCCGCCGCGTGATACCGAGGCACCTACCGGCGTGCATTTGTCATCGGCCACCCGGATGCCCCACTCGTCAACCGGCAAACCATTCGGGATACCCTTGTCAGCCGTACCCGCCATGGACAGCCAGGCATCGGTAAAACGCCAGCCGAGTGAGGGGTCTTTTTTGCCGTAGTCCATGTGACCATAAATCGGTTTGCCATCAATGGTTTTCACGTCGTTGGTGAAGAACTCGGCAATGTCTTCGTAAGCGCTCCAGTTTTGCGGTACACCGAGCTCGTAACCATATTTGGCCTTGAACTTGTCCTGCAAATCCTTGCGGGCAAACAAGTCAGCGCGGAACCAGTACAGATTGGCAAACTGCTGGTCAGGCAACTGATACAGCTTGCCGTCCGGTGCGGTGGTGAAACTGGCACCTATGAAGTCCTTGATGTCGATGCCTGGATTGGTGAACTCCTTGCCCGCGCCAGCCATGTAATCCGTCAGGGACATGATCTTGCCGTAGCGGTAGTGGGTGCCAATCAGGTCGGAATCGGAAATCCAGCCGTCATAAATCGATTTGCCTGATTGCATGGAGGTCTGCAGTTTTTCAACCACGTCACCTTCCTGAATCAGGTCATGCTTGACCTTGATGCCGGTGATTTCCTCAAACGCC
>JAZKIK010000759.1:0-2001 GCA_040384925.1 Pseudomonadota bacterium
GATAGACACATTTGACCGCCTGCTTCCTGCTTCACGCAAGACCCTATTCCGCAAGAAACCGCTATTTGAGCCATATCGGGCGGCCAAGGAGTCAGATCTGGCTGCGATTGAGCGCAAAGTAGAAGTTGCCTTGCCAAAAAGCCTGAACAATTGGCTGTTGCGGGCGGGTTTTGGTGATTTGAATGACGAACTCGGCTTCAGGACTGAATGATTTGACGTGATCGACAGAGGTCAGCTCAAAGGTCATGTGATATTCGCCCAGGATCAAGGTGGAAACTTTTATGCGTTCTGTCCCTTGTCTGGAGCCATTCATTTCATTGATCGTTCGGAGCCTAAATACGCCCGCATTGCGGATGATTTTGCTTCGTTTATGAAAGGGTTTGAATGTCATGGTTTTGAACTTCAAAAAATGGACTGACAGCCTGGAATTGTTTTCATATAACTGGACTGCTTCATCAATTGTCAATTCCGGCGATACACCTTGCACTTGACTCGCAAAAAATCATAAATACAATGTATGTATGATCATGTTTGAATGGGATGAAGTCAAGGCTGCTGCAAATCTCAAAAAGCACCAGATATCGTTTGAAGAAGCAAAGTCAATCTTCTTCGATGAATTTGGTGTTCAGTTTTTTGATGACGAACACTCAAACGACGAAGATCGGTTTCTGATGCTTGGCATGAGTTCTGGGGCGAAGCTTCTTATCGTCTGTCATTGCGAACGGGATCAGGGGGCGACGATTCGCATCATCTCGGCACGCAAGGCAACCAAGCGTGAAAGCGCGTTCTACCAAGGGTAAACACACATGAAAGCCGAATACGATCTTTCCAAACTGAAGTCACGCAAAAACCCATACGCCTCCAAGCTGAAAAAACCCGTCACCATGCGGCTTTCAGCGGACGTTGTCGAGTATTTCAAAGGTATGGCTGATGAGGCAGGTGTGCCCTACCAGAGCCTGATCAACCTGTATCTGCGCGACTGCCTGGCCAATAGCCGCAAAGTGCAGATCAATTGGCCGCGCGCTGTTTGACCTGAACGCCCGCACGCAATCAGCTCAATCAATAAAAAAATTAACCGCCAAGCCAGGCACCTCCACCCTCATCGAAAACACACAACCTGAATCCGGATACAGCTCCAGTTCAGCAGCCGGACGGCCGTGGCGGGCAGTTGTGATGTACAGGGTTTTGAAATCGTCGCCGCCGAAACATGGCATGGTGGGGCAGCGGGCGGGTACAGCAATGTCGGCCAGCACTTCACCTGTGGGGGAGATTTGCAGCACGCGGCCACCTTCAAACATGGCTACCCAATAATTGCCCTGCACATCGACTGCCGCGCCGTCGGGGCGGCCGCCGTAGGTGGTTTCACTTTCCTTGCTTCCGGGTGCCCAGCCTGCGGGTTTGCCTGGCCATTGTTTGAAGATGCGTTCATTGGCCATGTTGCCGGTGGTGGCGTCCCAGTCCCAGGCGCGTATGGTGTGGCTGGTGGTGTCTGTCCAGTAGAGGGTCTGGCTGTCGGGTGACCAGGCCAGGCCGTTGGCAATGGTGGCGTTGCCGGCCCGGTTTTGCAGTGTTGGCGTGCTGCTGCGGCCATCAAGGCTGTACAAAACAGCGTTTTTGGCGGTGCGCGGTTCGTACATGCTGCCGGCCCAGAAGCGGCCCATGGGGTCGGCTTTGCCGTCGTTGAAGCGGGTGGTGGCGGGGTCGTGCTCGGCTTTGGCCAGGCACTGCAGCGCGCCGCCCCACTCGTTTGCCCGGTAAATGCCGTCGCGTAGCGCGATGATGAGGCCGTTGACATCGCCGCCCAGGCTTTCGGTGCGTGCCGGGGCAATGCAGCCGGGCTCGGATGGCATGGCCCAGCTTTGCACTGTGCCCATGAAGATATTTAGCCGATTGACAAGCTTGCCGGGAATATCAACCCAATAGAGCATCTGCTCGTCAGGGTGCCAGAAAGGTGATTCGCCCAGCTCGCTGGGTTCGCTTACAACGGTTTGCCAGTTCATC
>JAZKIK010000759.1:2101-5704 GCA_040384925.1 Pseudomonadota bacterium
GAAAGGTGATTCGCCCAGCTCGCTGGGTTCGCTTACAACGGTTTGCCAGTTCATCATCAGCGCATTCTAGGCGTGCAAGCGTCCTGCAAACGCTGTGGAGACATTTTGGTAACCCAACGGTTACTCTCAGGCGTCTTCCCACTCCAGCACGCGCCAGGTCAAAAGCGGCAAATCCCCAAAAACCTGCGCGCTATCCGCATCCAGCCGCCTGAGGCTGAAAGCGAGTTTTTGCCCCTCCAGCTCGGGCAGGGTGGATTGTTCAATGGTCCAGTTGCCGGCTTTCAGCCGGCCAAAGGAGATTTCAAAATCCGGCCCGTTCTGGTTTTTTGGCACCACACGCATCAGGTAATGCCCGGCCATCAGCAGCCGTGTGGATGGTGAGCCGTCGGCAAGCAGCGCAATCAGCGGGCCGGTGGAATGAGGCAGGCGGTGCCAGACTTCGCGGTACACACCGTGCACGCCGGTTTCAATCACGCAGTCTGGTGTTTTGAACACCATCTCGCCGGTATCGGCTGTGGGCCGGGGTGGCTGGTAATCGACCTGGCGGTGCCAGGTGCACAGCTCGCGGCCAGCGGCATCCACACTGACTTGGGTGGTGCCACAAAAGCCCTGCTGGCTGGCGAGCAGCCTGGTTTGCTGCTCGTTCAACTCGGCCAGCGGCCAGGCGGGCATGTCTGCCCTGGCTGCTGTGGGTACACGCAGGTCGGCATGCCAGCGGCCCAGTTGCATCCAGCGCACAAAGGTGCTGTCGTCTATGCCTTCTGGCGTTTCAAGCAGGGTCCGGCTCCAGACGCCGCGATAGGCAGGCGGTACGGGTTGAAAAACGTCAGTCATAAGCGTGCGGAAAGGCTTTCAAACTTTGGTAAAACGGCAAATCATGGTTGGGCCAGATCCAGGCACCGGTTTCTTTGGCCAGCGCCTTGAGCTTGCGTATGCTGTCAATGGCTTCAGCTTCGCGACCCTGCCACAGGGTGCCGGGGGCTATTTCGTCATCGATGTTTTCCTGCAGGTCTGCTGCATCACCAGCCAGCAGTACCGGCGGGCCTTTGGGTAACTCGATCAGCATGGACATGTGGCCAATCGTGTGGCCAGGGGTGGCGATGGCCTGCACACCGGGTACCAGCGTGTATTCGCCGGTTTTAAGGCAAAACTGCAGTGGCGCGCCTTCATCGTCAGTCAGGTCCTCGGCAAACACGGCGTGGTCGGTGCCGCTTTGGGCGACCTGCATTTCAGACTGCTGCACATGGATTTCAGCGCCGCAGCCGCAGCGACGCAGGTCTTTCAGGCCGCCTGCATGGTCAAAATGCAGATGGCCGATAAATATCACATCCACATCGGCGGCCCTCAGACCCAGCCGCGCCAGGTGCTGCGGAATGCGCTGCTCGTCAGTCATGTCGGGCGCGCCGTAGTCAAAGCGGCTGTAATATTTTTGGCGTGCCACCGGGTCGGCGATTTTGCTGTGGTCACACCCCACGTCGTACAAAATGCGGCCGTTGGAAGTCTCGATCAGGTAGGCCAGGATGGGCGCTTCAATCTGCTGGCCATGGCCGCGCTGCCAGGTTGAAATGCTTTTGTCGTAACTGTAGGTGGCCGTCAGCAGCGGCCAGAGTCGGGTTGCCTGGGTCATGGTATGCCTTGTACGAAGGAGTTGAACCGGTCAAGCAGCATAGCGCTGCTGCAGACTTCTCCAAAGATGCCTCCTTCGACACCCAGCATGTCAATGGCGGGCTGTTGCAGATGCGGCTCGGACGCGGCGCAGACATCTGGCACGGTAATGCAGTGGTAACCGTGGTCAGTGCCAGCTCGCACGGTGCTGTGTACACAAACCTCGGGGTCACGCCGACGTGGTGAAAGGCGCTGTATCCGGGTTTGTCTATCACGACTTCGCCAGGCAGCGGCAGCACTTCGTCGATCAGGTCATGGCCCCATTCACCGCGCACCAGCAGTCGGCCCAGCGGCCCGGCACTGCCAATTTCAGCGCCTGCGGCGCGGCTGCGCGCCAGCTTGGCGGGCGGGCAATCGCTTAAATCCGGCCTGTGGCCTTCGCGGGTAAAAATGACGCGGATGCCCGCTGCGCGAGCCGCAGCCAGCAAGGCCTGCACAGGCGCAATGGTCTGGCGCAAGCGGGCCACATCCACACCGGCCTGCGCGGCATACCCACGCGGGTCAAGAAAATCGCGCTGCATGTCTATGACCAGCAGCGCCGTGTTTTGGCCATGCATAGCAGTCAGCGCATGCCAAACTCATGCAGCACCGCAGCCGCCATGCGTTCAGCCAGTTCAAGCGCCATGATCTCGCCCTTTTCTGCGCTTGAGCCTTTGGCCGATGACAACACGCCCGACAGCGGCACCCAGGTCTTGCGTGTCGGGTACATGTCATAAGGCGGGAAAATTGCCGGGCCGTCGTCGGGTATCAAGTCCATGCGCACCAGATTCGGGTGGTAGTGCAACATCATGGAGGTTTCAATCACTGCAGCGTGCTCCAGCGCAAAACCCGGAAAGCCGTCGGGAAAGACGCTGGACAAGGTGCTTTCGGTCAAAAAATCCCAGTATTCAAGCCGCATGACCTGCAGTTGCGTGCCTGGCCCCAGGTCACGCAGGCCCAGGTCTATACCTTCAATCAGAAACCACTGGTTTTCGTAGTGACCGTTGCAGATCACCAGCCGTTTGGCACCGTGGCGGCCAAACTCGCGCACGGCGTCACGCACCGAGCCAATCAGCGTGGCAGCGTCCACACTGGTAGTGCCGCAAAAATGCTGGCCACCACCACATTTGGGCTGCGACTTGTAGCCATAGGACAAGGCCGGTGCGACCAGCCCGCCAACTTTTTCTGCAGCGGCGGCGGCCACAGCCGTTGACAGCAGGCCGTCTGTACCCAGCGGCAGATGAGGGCCGTGCTGCTCCAGCGCACCCACAGGCAAAAAAATCGGTGGCTGCTCTTTTTCAAGACGCGCTTCGTAGTCCACCCACGACAGCTGATTCATCCATATGGTGTTCATGAGGTCTCCTTGTTGGTGACAATTTCAGGCTTGTCAGTGGCTTCAATCAGTGAGGCAGCAGCAATCAGCAGGCCGCCCAGCCAGATGCGCGGCAACATCTGTTCGCCGCCAAACCAGGTCACGGACAGCACGGCCACAACCAGTTCGGTGATCAGGATCACACCGGCGCGGCCGGTTTCAAGATGCGTCACGCCGTATTGCCAGGTCGCCGTGGCCAGCAGCATCCAGACAAATCCATAAGCCAGCAAGGCCAGCCCCAGCGGCGCGCTGATGGCAGGCGCGGGCAAATGCTGCCAACCCACGGTGGCAGCGGACACCACACCGCAGCCCAGAAACACCACAAAGGTTTTTGAAGCCATGGGCACGGACTGCGTGGCGCGTGAGATCAGGTTGTTGCCGGCAAACGCCAGCCCGGCGGACAGGGCCAGCAGGTCGGCGGTGCTGAGTGGCGCATCAAACGCATCGGCACCCCCAATCACAAACCACAGGCCGGCCAGCGCCAGCAGCACCGCCAGCAAACGCCCGGGGCCTACCTTTTCACCCAGAAAAATCCGCCCGCCCAGCACCGACCAGACAGGTGACAGGTAAAACAGCAGCATCACCCG
>JAZKIK010000760.1:0-8966 GCA_040384925.1 Pseudomonadota bacterium
GCAACAAGGCCTGGCGCCTGCACAGCAGCTTTATTTCTCGACAACAGCAAACAGGTCTTCTTCTTTCATGACCAGCAGTTCGTCGCCGTCAACCTTGACGGTCTGGCCACTGTATTTGCCAAACAGAACGCGGTCGCCAACTTTCACGCCCAGCGGGCTGACTTCGCCCTTGTCGTTTTTCTTGCCTGGGCCAACAGCCAGGATTTCGCCTTGATCAGGCTTTTCAGCGGCGCTGTCAGGAATCACGATGCCAGAGGCGGTTTTGGTTTCGTTTTCCACACGTTTGACGATCACACGGTCGTGCAATGGGCGAAGTTTCATGAGAGCTCCTTGTTTTTAAACAATGGTTTTTTAGGAATCAGACACCAGCAGCAATGCGCTGGCATCTGTCAATCTGAGGTCCGAGCAAGTTGTTAGCACTCAGTACCGTCGAGTGCTAATAATAAGGGCATTCGGTGCAAGTTTCAAGACAGGGCGTGGAAAATCCTGCTGTCCGGGCCGATTTTCCCGATGCCGGACGGGCGTTTCCTGGTTTTCAGGGCACAGCGGCCCGCAAACTGGTGCCGGTCGCGACTGGCTTGCTCCATCGCACGCCAGGAGCCATGTACATCGGAGTAGGGCTGGTGGATGAGGTACAGGTCGAGGTAGTCCAGCTTCAGGCGGCGCAGCGACTTGTCAATGGCATCGCGGCTGCGTTCAAAACCGGTGTCCTGCACCCACAGCTTGCTGGCGACGAACATTTCCTCGCACGCCACACCACTTCGACGAAGGCCACCGTGGGTGATAAAGGGAATGGGAATCTTGCAAGAAAGGTTGTGTGCCGACAAAAAACTGCGGATCAGGGTGGTGCCGTCTCGCCCCATATCGGCATTCCCAGAAAGACTGTCGCATAGTCTGCGATGTCCGGTGCTTTGTTTTTCAGCGCAGGCTCGACGCCCTGGTCCCGTTCCTTTCGTGCCTGCTCGATGGTGGCCAGACAGTCCTCGGGATAGGGTGTGGCTGGCATGATCTCGAAAACAGTGCCTCCCAGCAAGCGGCTGAGCAGGCTTGCTATCACACGTGTGTTGCCAGAACGGGAGTAATAGGCCACGAGAACAGGTTTTTCAGGGCGAGCGATGCGCGAGTCCGCCGCTTCAGACATCGGTGTGCCTGCGGCCAGAGGCAAGCCCGCCATGGAGGTCATCAGTTGGCTGCGGGTTGGTATGCGGAGCGCGGATTGCTCATGCGGAGCCTCATCGTCGTCGCCAGCTGCCCTTCTCATGGGACGCGGCCCTTTGCGGCGTGCATGCAGATCAATGCGTAATGCGTCAGGAAAACATACAGTCCCAGGATCGAAATCCAGCGCACGAAAAAACCTGCAACTGAAGCCTCGAAGTCCCACCAGTCCAGGCTCACCTGCATCGCCATTCTGGAGCCGATATCCATGAAAAACGAGCTTTGAAGGCCATATCCTGCAATGGCGACTGCCACCGCGCGCAGGGCCAGGGTAAGGACAGCATTTCTTTCAGCCAGCCTGAAGATGCTTCGCGCTGCATGCATGACACGGCTCCACCGCACGCCCAGATGAATGGCCACAAGAATCACGACCCAGTGCGCGGCCCATGCATGTATCTGGCGCGCAGTGAAGCCGCCGGAAGGTGCCAGAAAGCTGAACACTGCCTGGGAAATCAACACGCTGCTCAACAAAAGAGCCAGCATGGCTGCCAGCAGAAAAAAAGTGAGTGAAAGGTCAAACCATCCCCGCGCCTCGCGCGGCACCTTTTGGACATGGCCCCACCACCTGCGATTGAAGAAATTGTGCGCCAGAACAAGCAGAAACAGCCCGCTTCCAATCAGTTCATGCGCCAGATTGCCAAGCCAGTAGTAGGCGATGGCCACCAGCAATGACGCGGCGGCAATGCCGTCCAGCACCAGCCGCAGCAAAAAGGATTTTTTGATCATGCGTGGCAATGGCCCTATTTGAAACGCTTCATGTCACTCAAGGTGTAGAGGTACTGCTCGTCATCACGTGCCTGATGGCATGACTGGCAGCGGGCCGTGTTCTCGCTCATGTTGATGGTTTTGTCCGCTTTGAAATGCTGGAACTGCCAGTCGCCGGTGCGGCGTGCAGGCGCAAAATCGGTGCCCCAGCCGTCCTTTTTCTCCATGACAAAATACCGGAAGACCTTGTTGTCCCTGTAGTCGACCAGCACCACATGAGTGCCGCCTGGGATGGCTTTGCCAAGTTTGACTGCCTCGATGGCTTCCTGGCTGGTCAGCAAATGTTCTGTGACCTCACCGCGTTTGACCGTGGAGTAGTGGACCAAACGGTCAAGCTTGGTCGGAAATGTCACCCGGTTGACCTCGGCAGTTACCGGGCTGCCGGAAAAAACAGCGGCACCAAGTGCAAGAATGCCGAGCGCTGACCAGCAGATGACACGGATTCTGGATGAAAAAAGTGATGTGTGAGGCATGAAGACGAGTCTAGACATCCTGTCATTGAGTGACTAGACTGCCTAATCTGCATGGCCTTTTAAGCTGAACTAAACAATGACGCGATTTGATGATCTGGCTGCCTTTGCGGCAGTCGTGCGCACCGGGAGCTTCACCAGGGCAGCAGCACAAATGGGGCTGTCGCCTTCTGCCCTGAGCCAGACGGTCAAGGCACTGGAACTCAAGCTGGACATGAAGCTGCTGAACCGCACAACCCGCAGCGTGTCAACGACAGAAGCGGGCGCGCGGCTTTATCAAACGGTGGGCCCCCGCTTTGACGAAATTGAAGACGAGCTGAAGGTTATGGGCGAGCTGCGCGGCAAGCCCTCGGGTCTGGTGCGCCTGACAGGAACAGAAAACGCCATCAGGACGGTGGTGTGGCCAAAATTGGCGTGCGGCTGGGCAACGATGTGGCCAAGGACATGATCGCCGTGCGCATTGCGCCCGACATGCGCATGGTGGTTGTCGGCACGCCGGCTTATTTTGCCAGCCATCCCCCACTGCAAAATCCGCAGGACCTGACGGCCCATGACTGCATCGGACGCCGCCTGCCAACTCACAGCGGCCTGTTGAGCTGGGAGTTCAAGCGGCATGGCAGGAGCATCAATATCAACGTCTCCGGCCGACTTGCCTTCAACGTCAATGAACTGATTGTTGCCGCTGTCCTGGGGGGCCATGGCCTGGCCTGGGTGCGCCACGATCAGGTGGCGGATCAGCTTGCCAACGGGCACCTTTTGTCGGTTCTTGACGACTGGTCATCAACATACAGTGGATACCACCTGTATTACGCGACCCGCCGCTCTTCGCCGGCTTTGGGGCTTGTTGTCAATGCGCTGAGATACGAGGGTACTGTGTAATCGGCAGTGGGCAGTGAAGCGATCAAACTGTGGGGCACTGCTGGCTTACCCCTCTGATCAGTCCAGTTTCTTTTCCGTGAGAAACCTGAAAACCAGATCTGCAATCTGGCCATTGTTCAGGTCAGACATGGGAAAGTGCGTGTTACCCCTGATGCCGATCTCGGGCAGGTGGACCAATTTCACATCACCACCATGTCTGTTGACAGTGTCGCGCCATAGTCTGGCCATCTGCAGCCTGGCGCGCCAGCTGTCCTGGGCGGGCAGATCAATGACCTGTTCAGGAATGTTGTCGCCGTATATGACAAGGACGGGCACTTGTGTCAGTGCCATGAACTGCGCCATAGGAACGGAGCTGCCCTGCACGGTGTCAAAGGCACTGGGAATCGGTGCTGGTACTTCACCCTGCGGGAAGATAAAACTGCTGCCCGGCTCGAAGGCAACAATGGCCTTGACCTTGTCGTTCTTGATCCGTGTCAGCCAGCCCGGCCCTCCACCTTGCGAATGGGTGAACAGGATGC
The DNA here is from genome assembly GCA_040384925.1 of Pseudomonadota bacterium. Taxonomy (GTDB): domain Bacteria; phylum Pseudomonadota; class Gammaproteobacteria; order Burkholderiales; family Burkholderiaceae_C; genus Polaromonas. The sequence continues at coordinate 3,848 of JAZKIK010000760.1, forward strand.
CGGGGCCGGCCTTGTTGAACACCGCTGACACGCCATCAGAAACAACCCCCATGTCGAACGGGCCGGTATTGGGTGTCATTGAACGGAAGAACTGCTCGCGCGTCTTTTCATCCGGCGCAAATTGAACGCCTTCGAAGTAGTTCGGCCAGAGGCCGATGCGGAACTGGTTGAACCAGAGCTGCTCGTCCGGCGTGGGCTTGAGGGTCGCCTCCACCATGCTCCGGCCTGCATCGCCCCGGCGGGGCTGATCAATCAGATAAACGCCAAACCGGCGGCGCAAAAAGATGTTCTGAAATCCTTCACGGCCGTCTGCTGTGGTTTCCCAGCTTTTGGAAAACTGTCCTGCGCCATGCCACATGACGATCGGAAGCTTTCGGGCATCGGCCGGGATCTGGTAGAACGCATAGGCGTGGTCGCCGTGATAGCTTTGTCCATCCGGTGCCAGCGGCTTGCGCGGATTGAAGGTGCCAGGTGCGGTGACCATCGTGCCGCCGGCGGTAAAACTTCCCTGCTCCCGAATCAGCAAAGGACCTGTAGAGTTGTCCACGCTACCGGAATTGCTTGCACAGGCGCCAAGCAAACCTAGCATGACAATGGCCAGAAATGGCTTGACGTTCATCATCTCAAGCTCCAGTGGCGGCAGTGAGTGCCTGGGTGAGTGCGGTACCTGCACGTTTTGCCGATTGTTCGTCGCCGCGATCTGCAAGGACCTGGACCACCTGGCGCAACTGGGGAACGCTGATCCCAACGCGCATGCTGGCACGCATGTGCGAGCGCAATTGTGCTTCCGCTCCTGGCGTGGCGGCCAGCGCGCCAACTGTGGCGAGTTCACGGCTTTGCCAGTCAAGGTTGTCGCGTTCGAAGATGTCGCCGAACAGGTGTGCCTGCAGAAACTGGTTGATGACAGGTGCGAAGTCGAACACTGGCCCCTTGACTGGCCCGCCCGCAATGCGGGCCTGGTTGGCCTTGCCCACCGCCAGCAGTTCATCACCGATGGGAATAGTGCGACTGGGTTCGCGCCCCGGGTCATCCTGGATGCCACGCTGTTTGCGTGCCGCCACCACTTTCATCAATTCACCAAGTGCATTCAAACTGCGCGGGAAGCCGACATAGGCGTAAAGCTGCACCAGAACTTCCCTGGCTTCGCCCACACTCAGGCCTGCGTCCAGTCCCTGGTCGAGGGCGGCGGTGAGTTTGGGCATGTCGCTTGCCGCCATGGATGCCGCGATAAGCGGAATGGCTTGCTGCCTGGCAGACAGGGTGTCGGATGACGCAGTTGCCGCTGGCTTGTCTGACGCTTCGGTGCCCTGTGCTGCCCGTCCTGGCCCTGAAGCCAGGCCCAGGCTGAGGGCAAGAGCGGAGGCAATTGCCATTTGTCTGCAGTATTTTGAGAATATTCCTTGGCTCATTGATGAAGCTCTCCATGGGTGTCGATTCCTGCGCCAATCTGCATGTGTTCAAGCAAAATGACGGGCATCGTTAAAGCGGCAATCCGGCTCCTGCCGCATTCAATTGCAAGTGCAATGCAAGTGTTACGTGGAGTTGAACCGGACGTGGAGGCCGCAACGCTGTTATTAGGGTTGGATGCAGGCGGCCATGTGAACGAGTCTAGGCGCGCCTCTATTGAATGACTAGACTGCCAAATCTATATAGTCTTTTAAGCTGGGTTAAAAAGTATGGCCACGGCAGACCCGGTTGCCGAGGACAGCTACTGGCGCGACAACTACTCCAGCCGGCCTTATGTCAACGGCGGCAGCTATGACGACTATGGCCCGGCCTATCAGTACGGTATCAATGCCCGCACCAGGTATCCGGGGCGCTCTTTCGAAGAGGTGGAAAACGATCTGGCTCGTGACTGGTCGGGCTCGCGTGGCAAGTCTTCCCTGCAATGGGAACATGCCAAACATGCTTCCCGCGATGCATGGCATCGCACAAGCGACGCCGTAGAGCGCGCCATTCCTGGCGATTCGGACAGGGACGGAAAATAAGGCTGGCCAGCCTGCGGCTGACTAGCTGAAGCGGCAGTTCATTGCGAGCTGCCGCTTTTGTTTTTGCCTGGATGACGTTCAAAACCGACTGCGGCTTGCCTTACTGCCCCAGCCCAAACCATTTGAAGATATGGTAGTGCGAGCACAGGCCAACATTCAATATATAACTTGCAGCAGTGCCGCATTGCTGCGTTGCACTTCCCGGGCCTATGGGTGTGCCGTGTCCCATGCCGGCCACCATGACCGTCTCTACCTTTGACACCCCGCCCGCATCCTTGTAAACGTTGTGGGCCTGATCTGAAATCGTGTCTGTCAGGTCGGCGGTCTGGTCAATGCCATGCACATTGGTCCATTGCTTCATGATTTCAGTGACATACCCAGGATTGACGGTTGCGTCGGCGCTGCCATGCCAGATCGATACACGTGGGTAGGGGCCTGTGTAACCCGCCGGTCCGGCGGTGCGCACCATGTCGCCCCATTGCTGTGGGGTTTTTACAATGAGTCCCTGCGAGCATGCCAGATCACATTTGGATGAAACACCTGCTATGGGCGCGCCTGCTGAAAAAACGTCCGGATAGGTCGCCAGCATCATTGTGGTAAACGCTGCCCCGGCCGAAAGGCCGGTGATGAATACGCGTGATGCGTCAATCGAGTGGTCGGCCTTCATCTTGTCTATCATCTGTTTTGCCGACAGTGCCTCACCCTGTCCGCGGGTGCTGTCACCTGTCAGCCACCAGTTGAAACAGCGGCTGACCTGGTTGGCGGGTTTTTGCTCTGCCCAGACGACGGCAAACTTCCACAGATCGGCATATTTGATGATGCCTGGCTCAGTGTCATAGGCGGCTGCCGACATCGTGCATCCATGTGTTGCCATCACCAGCGGCGCATTGGCGGGCAGGTTTGCCGGTATGTATTTGTACATGGTCAGGTTGCCGGGGTTGGAGCCAAAATTGCTGACCAGGGTGATGGCCTGTGCCTGCCCGGCCAGCAGCGCCAGCGCAAATAGTGCGGGCAGTTTTGCCCTGCGCATGGCCTGCAGCAGCCGGTGTGCAAAACCGCATGCCAGCTTGATGTTGTTTGATGATTCATTCATTTTTTTGTCTCCTATTTTTCATTTTTGAATTGGCGCAAAACCCTCTGCGCGCCCAATGGGCGGCACAGGGCTGCGCCAGGGCTTTTTCAGGAATTGGCGCAGCTGAAGCTGGATGCCAGGTTGACATCCAGATTGTTCCCCTTGTATTTCGGGAAGCTGGGGTAGGCACACAGCGGACGGGTGCGGCCCGGCACGCCGGCCTTGTCGGTCACAAGCTGGTTGCTTGGGGCAGTGCCTTTTTCTGCCCAGTCTTCCAGTGCCGTGACCGAGTCCCAGCCGGGGTTGAAAGCCGTGGACACGGCATGGCCCAGCCCTGCAATTTCGTAATAGCGGGCAAAGTTGTCCACCTGTGCGGGCCCGAACTGCGACTGCAGTTTCTGGTAGTACCACTCGGTTGCGCGGCTGCTGACCAGCACGTCCTGCTTGCCATGGGCCAGCAGCAGCTTGCCGCCCCTGGCGACAAAGGCCGAGATGTCGGTTCCCGTGTCAAGCTGGGTGCTCAGTTCGCTGATGCGGCTGGCCCATGGGCCTGGGTTTTCGGGGTCGAGCAGCAGGGGGTTGGCAGACAGCGTGGGGTTGCGCATCACAGCGTAGTTGATGAACTGGTCAAGAAAGGGCGTGAGGTAGGGTGTGCCCGTTGCTGGTGTAGGCCATGTGGGCTGGACGGTTCCCAGGGCAAGAAAGTTGATGGTGGGCTGCAGCGGAGATGCCGAGGCCATGCCCAGATCTGCACCCCATACGTTGTAGCCAGGGTAGGACTGCAAACCACTTGCCATGAAGTAGTTGAACACCGCGCCGCCCGTCATCGCGTTGCCGTTCATCACATGCAGTGCGTTGATCTGTGCGTCCGACAGGCAGGTGTCACCGGTGTCTGCACCGCCTGCGCAGCGCACCACGTCCGGGTTGAACTTCACGTTGCATGCGGTCTGGTTGCTGATCAGGCCGTCGGCCACACCATCGAGGGCATCACAGGATGCCATCGCTGCGTTGTAAAGCACACGCCGCTTGGCCTGGTTGGGATAGGCGCCGGGCGCTGCAAGGGCGCGGTTGACCTTGTGGCCAAAAAGCAGGGCACCCGCATCGTTCCAGGCCGGGTACAGGGCGATAGCCCCGTCCCAGTCGGCCGGCCAGCGCTGGATGGCCGCCAGCGCTTCGCGCCCGCCAGTCGATCCGCCCTGGAAATAGGATTTGGCCGGGCGCGCACCATAACGTGCGGAGATGATGGCCATGGCCGCATCACGGGTTTTCTTGATGGCGTCGCCGCCAAAGTTGCGCGCAGCCTCGTCGTTGAGGCCAAAACTGTGGTCCTGCGAGCCCAGGGCCCCGGCCTGGTGGCCGGAATCGCTGCCAAAGGTGGCATAACCACGCTGCAAGGGTGTCTGTTTGTCGGCAGGGCCCAGGCCGACATTGCCGCCCACTGCAGGGATGGAGCCGTCAAAACCGCCGCCGCCAAACATCATGGCCTTGTTGTTCCAGCTGAGAGGCAGGTTGAGCTGGAACCTGATCTGTGGCGCAGTGCGATCCACCGGGTTGATGGCGGCCAGCACCTTGCAGTATTCGCCGATGGCAGCCGCCCCGGTGCCAGCCGCCGCGATGACTTCTGCACTGGTGACCGCAGCCCCGGTGCTTGGCAGGCCAATGGATGCAGCGGGAATCACCATGCCCGCAAGATCCGCACAGCTTTTTGTGACGGCAACCGGGGTGGGGGCCGGGGTGGCGGGGCTTTCGCCGCCACCGCCGCCACATCCCGCCAGCCCAAGGCCCAGAATGGCCGTTGTGATGCCCGTGAGGGGCGCGTACTTCATGTTGAAGATATTCATGTCTCACCTACTTTCTAATGATGCTTGCAAGGTGTTTTCGGCCCGGTGACCGGGCCGGATCGGGTTTACTGAACGGAGATCTGCTTGTCTGTCAGGGTCGCGTTGAACAGCAGGGTGGACGGCCATTGCGGCCAGGTGACGCCCAGTGACGGGTCGTTTGGATCACCCTTGAGGGCGAAGGCACCTATGCTGCGCATCATGGCGTCCGACAGGGCCAG
>JAZKIK010000761.1:0-5097 GCA_040384925.1 Pseudomonadota bacterium
GATGTTTCTTCTTCGCCGGGCTCAGCCCATAAGCTCAATCCGGTACTCAGTACTGTGCAGTTGTGGGGTATTGCCGTTGGGCTGGTCATTTCCGGCGAATATTTCGGTTGGAGTTTTGGCTGGGCTTCGGCTGGTACGCTGGGTTTTACCATCACGACACTGTTTGTGGCGGCCATGTATGTGTGTTTCATCTTCAGTTTTACAGAGCTGACCACCTCCATACCCCAGGCGGGGGGGCCTTTTGCCTATAGTAAACAGGCATTCGGGCCAATAGGGGGTTATCTGGCGGGTGCGGCGACCCTGATCGAGTTTGTTTTTGCACCCCCGGCGATTGCGCTGGCGATTGGTGCTTACCTCAATGTGCAGTTTGCGTCGATTGACCCCAAGGTGGCCGCTGTTGGTGCGTATATCGTGTTTATGGCGCTCAATATCATCGGTGTGCGGATTGCCGCCACTTTTGAGCTGGTGATCACCGTGATTGCCATTTTTGAGCTGCTGGTGTTCATGGGCGTGGTTTCCCCTGGCTTTTCGATGGCCAACTTCACCAAGGGTGGCTGGTCAGGTCAGGACAGCTTCAGTCTGGCTGCGATTCCTGGCATTTTTGCAGCGATTCCGTTTGCCATCTGGTTTTTTCTGGCGATTGAAGGTGTGGCCATGGCAGCTGAAGAGGCCAAGGACCCGAAAAAATCCATTCCACGCGCCTACATTACCGGTATTTTGACGCTGGTGGTGCTGGCTGTGGGCGTGATGCTGTTTGCCGGCGGTTCTGGCGACTGGACCAAACTGGCCAACATCAATGACCCGCTGCCGCAGGCCATGAAAATGATTGTGGGTGAAAACTCCGGCTGGCTGCACATGCTGGTGTGGCTGGGGCTGTTTGGCCTGGTGGCGTCTTTCCACGGCATCATCATTGGTTATTCACGCCAGATCTTTGCTCTTTCGCGTGAGGCTTATCTGCCTGCTTACTTCGCCAAGCTGCACCCGCGCTTCAAGACCCCGCACCGCGCCATTCTGGCGGGTGGCGTGATCGGCATTGCCGCCATTTACAGTGACGAACTGATCAAGATTGGCGGCATGACTTTGACGGCCAATATTGTGACCATGGCCGTTTTTGGTGCCATTTTGATGTACATCATGAGCATGCTGAGCCTGTTCAAGCTGCGTAAATCCCAGCCGGACATGGTGCGGCCTTTTGTGGCGCCGTTTTACCCGGTGTTCCCGGCCTTTGCGCTGCTGGCTGCGTTTGTCTGCATGGGCACCATGATTTATTACAACTCGCTGATCTTTCTGCTGTTCCTGGCATTCCTGTTGCTGGGTTATGGTTACTTCATGCTGACCGGCCATCACCGCGAAAGCGCGATTGTTGCTGCGGCTGCCCAGGCTAGCTGATTTGGCAATTGCACCGATGCTGCTGTTTGTCGGTAGCATCGGTTTGAAGATGGAGCTGCCTGCCTTACTTCTCTGACAGGGTATAAAGGCTTTATCTGGTCACACAGGACACAAGCAAAAAAAATGGCGACCCACCCATTCAGTCACAGCGCAGGCAGCCGTACCTACGGTTTTGTCGATCTGAAGGACCTCATGGCCAAGGCCACACCGGCGCGCTCTGGTGACATGCTGGCCGGTGTGGCCGCTGGCAGTGCAGAAGAGCGGGTCGTGGCACAAATGGCGCTGGCCGAGTTGCCCTTGAGCATTTTTTTAAATGAAGCACTGGTACCTTACGAAGACGATGAGGTCACGCGCGAAATCATCGACAGCCATGACGCAGCAGCTTTTGCCCCGGTAAAACATCTGACCATAGGCGATTTTCGCAACTGGCTGCTCAGTGACTTTGTTGGCAGTGCCGAACTGACAAAACTTGCGCCTGGCATCACCCCCGAGATGGCTGCGGCAGTGTCAAAAATCATGCGCAACCAGGACCTGATTCTGGTTGCGCAAAAATGCAGTGTGGTCACGGCCTTCAGAAGCACGATTGGTTTGCCGGGCCGCCTGTCTACCCGCCTGCAGCCGAATCACCCCACTGACGATGCCGCCGGTATCGCGGCCAGCCTGCTTGATGGCCTGCTTTATGGCAGTGGGGATGCGGTTTTTGGCATCAACCCGGCAACTGACAACGTGCCCCAGGTCATGCGCCTGGTCGCGATGATGGACGAAATCATCCAGCGCTACGCCATACCCACCCAGTCCTGTGTGCTGACACATGTGACCAACACCATAGAAGCCATCAACCGGGGTGCACCGGTTGATCTGGTTTTTCAGTCGATTGCAGGCACCGAAGCTGCCAACCGCAGTTTTGGCATTGATCTGAAAGTTCTGGGTGAGGCCCGTAGCGCGGCTTTGTCGCTGGGGCGAGGCACGGTAGGCAATAACGTGATGTATTTTGAGACCGGGCAGGGCAGTGCGCTGTCGGCCAACGCGCATCACGGCATGGATCAGCAGACTTGCGAGGCCAGAGCCTATGCCGTGGCCCGCAAATTCAAGCCGCTGCTGGTCAATACGGTTGTTGGTTTTATCGGCCCTGAATATCTGTACGACGGCAAACAGATCGTCCGGGCGGGCCTGGAAGACCACTTTTGCGGCAAATTGCTGGGTTTGCCCATGGGTTGTGACGTTTGTTATACCAACCATGCAGAGGCCGACCAGAATGATATGGATGTGTTGCTGACCTTGCTGGGTGTGGCGGGTTGCACCTTTGTCATGGGTATTCCGGGGTCAGATGACATCATGCTGAACTACCAGACCACGTCTTTTCATGACGCACTTTACGCAAGGCGGGCATTGGGCCTGAAGCCCGCGCCGGAATTTGAGGCCTGGTTGCAAAAGATGCAGATTTTCAGCTCTGGCTCACATTTGCAGCTTGGGGCTGATTTGCCACCAGCCTTCAGGAATGTATTGACAGGACTGTCCTGACTCTTTATCGAACGGAAAACCAGTTTATGGATCAGCCAGACGCCATCGTTGTCAACAATCCCTGGCAACAGCTCAGGCAGTTCACTGCGGCGCGCATTGCCCTGGGCCGGACCGGTGTGAGCCTTCCAACACATCCGCAACTGGCTTTTCAGCTGGCCCATGCCAAGGCCCGTGATGCTGTTCACCTGCCCCTGGATGTGACGCAACTGGCGCTTGATATCGAACGGCTTGGTGTCGCTCCTGCAGCCAGTTGCCTGCAGCTTGAAAGCGCTGCGGGTGAACGTTTGCGTTATCTTCAGCGCCCTGATCTTGGGCGGTGCCTGAGTGAAAAATCAAAAAACCTGCTCGGTGCCTTGCCGCAATCGGCGACCAAACCGCAGTACGACATGGCTTTTGTGATTGCTGACGGATTGTCTGCACTGGCGGTGGCGCAAAACGCTGCGCCATTTCTGGCTGCACTCACGCAACGCATCAAGCCGGAAAACTGGTCGGTAGCGCCAGTCAGCATCGTCAGCCTGGGGCGGGTAGCGGTGGCTGACGAGGTGGCGGAGTTGCTTGGTGCCCGGCTGGTAGTGCTGCTGATTGGCGAGCGGCCGGGACTTAGTTCACCCGACAGCATGGGCTTGTATGTCACCTGGATGCCTCGTGTGGGCCTGAATGACGCGCATCGCAACTGCATTTCAAATGTTCGCCCGGCGGGTTTGAGTTATGACGATGCAGCTTTCAAGCTGCATTACCTGCTGTCTGAAATGTACAAACGCCAGTTGTCTGGTGTACAGCTCAAGGACGAAACCGCTGGAAATCCGGATCTGGTCGCTGTACAGAGGGGTAATTTTTTGCTTGGATGAGTTGTTCAGCGGGTTTTATGGCTTTGGCGGGCCCTGTAAATACGATTTGCGTTAAATTGCGGTCATGGACAATATAGATCTTGAAGTTTTAAAGACCACGTCAAGCTGGCTGGGCGCAGGCCTCAGATGTGAACTGGTCACGGTTCTTAAAACCTGGGGCTCCAGCCCGCGCCCTGAAGGTTCAATGCTTGCGATCTGTGAAGATGGCCGGGTTGTGGGTTCGGTGTCTGGTGGCTGTATTGAAGACGACATGATCGCCACTGCCAGAAGCGAGGGACTGAAACGCTTGCTGCCGGAAATCGTCACCTATGGCATGACGGCAGATGAAGCCCATCGTTTTGGTTTGCCCTGCGGCGGCACGATTGAGCTGGCGATTGAACCATTGACACCCACCAGCCAGATAGACAACTTGCTGCAGCGGCTGGAGGCGGGTGAACTGGTAGCGCGCCGCCTTGATATTCAAACCGGTTCAGTGAGCTTGAGTACGGCTTTGCCAAGCCAGTCCATGCAGGTTTCGGGCACCACACTGCTCACACTGCATGGCCCGCGCTGGCGGCTTTTGATTATTGGGGCCGGGCAGTTGTCGCGTTTTGTGGCGCAGATTGCACAAGGCATGGACTACGCTGTCACGGTTTGTGATCCACGCGAGGAGTACCGCGATTCGTGGGCTGTACAAGGCGTGGAACTTGCCACCGGCATGCCGGACGATGTGGTGCAAACCATGAAAATGGACAGCCGCTGCGCCCTTATTGCGCTGACGCACGACCCCAAGCTTGATGACCTGGCCTTGATGGAAGCCTTGCGCTCGGATGCCTTTTATGTGGGTGCGATTGGATCTCGCCTGAACAACCAGCGCCGCCGGGAGCGGCTGGCCGAGCATTTTGATCTGACGGTGGAACAACTGGCCAGACTGCACGGACCTGTCGGCCTTTATATCGGCAGTAAAACGCCGCCCGAGATTGCCATTTCAATCCTTGCCGAAATCACCGCCGTAAAAAACGGCGTGCAATTGCCAAAATCAGTCAGTGTCGAGCAAGCCAAATCCCTGGCGGGGATTCGGGCCACTGGCGAGATTTGTGACATATGAACTGCAAGCCAGCAGCCGCTGGCTGCGGGCTTCAAGCGCCAAGAACGTGTTCATAGTCTATATGGAAGCCAGTATAGGCCGTGAACACCTTCCAAGGCCTTACAAGGATGGCGCTGTAGGGCTTGCGGGGATAAGACCGTTGCGCTGCAGGGCTGCGGCACCTGTCACATTGCCAATCGGGCTGTTGGGAATCGAATAGACCAGACCCGCTCTGCTAGCCTGATCGCCCGTAAAAAAGCCGCTGATGGCGGT
>JAZKIK010000762.1:0-2336 GCA_040384925.1 Pseudomonadota bacterium
GTCATCAGTGCCGCTTAACAATCAGCGTTTATCGGCCGCAGCAGAGCTGCAATCAGAGGGCGAGGACGTGAATCGCGGCAGATCGACCATGTTGTACTGAACCGTCGGTGAAGCGGCAAGTTGTGGGAATATTGACGCCAAAAGGGATTTGAATGCAGTCCCCTCGTTTTTCTGAAGATTATGGGGGGATGCCCTTGCATTTTCTGAATGTGCAGATTTTGGTGAAGAAAACGTCCCGGCTGACAGGAACTGCCGGGGCGGGTAGCCCATTTCCCGCATTCTGTGCAAGATGGGAGGCGTGCCTATTTTTTTGGGGCGACTAAGCCCGCAACGGGTTCTGCAATTGCTGCCACCAGGCACCGCCAAAGCGGTTGATGAGCAGGCCCAGCAAGATGCAGGCCATGGCCACCCATTTGTAGCCGGGCAATGCCTCGCTGAATACCAGCACGGACCCGAGCATGCCGAACACCGGCACAAACAAGGTCATGGGCGCTACCGTGGATACCGCGTACTGTTTGAGCAGCCGGTTCCAGATGGCGTATCCGAATAGTGTGGTGGGGTAGACCTGGAAGGCGATTGAAAATATCGCCGCCCCGTCAATGTCGGCCAAGGACTGCAGCATTTTCTGGGGTCCGGAAAACAGGTAGGACAGGGCCAGCAACGGAAGAGGTGCCACCAGGCTGGACCACACCATAAAACCAAACATGTGGGCAGGCCTGGCGCGCTTGACGATCAAGTTGGCCGCCGCCCAGGCGATGGCACCCAGTATCACCAGACACAGTCCCAACAGCGTGGCGCGGCCGTCGGCATTTGCCACCACCAGTGCCACGCCGGAAAACGCGATGGCTGTACCCAGCAGCATGGGCGTGCTGACCTTCTCCTGGAAGAAGACCACACCACCGGCCATCGTGAAAAAAACCGCCACCTGTAACACCAGGGATGCCAGCCCCGCCGACAGGCCGCAGTGGATGCCGGCGTACACGGCACCCCATTGCACGACGCCAAACAGCAGTCCATAGCCCACCCAGTAAGGTCCGGCCACCTGTGGCTTGGGGATGAAAAAGACCGCCGGCAGCGCACACAGGCTAAAGCGGATGGCCGCCAACAGGTAGGGGTCGAACGAGGCAAGGCCGAGCTTGATGATGGAAAAGTTAAGGCCCCAAATGGCTGTGACGAGCAGGGCCAGGCCGGTATCAATGGCTCGCATCGCGGTTCCTGGTTTGATGTTCAGTGGTGTGAGATATATTCATATTTGGTATGCAATGAATGATTGGATCAATGGCCAAATTGTGAGTAAATAGGCCGTTTCCAACAATCGAAATCGCATCGTGCAATTGGTTAATTTTCTTCACCTGTTTATCTATGCCAACGCGCATTCCACCGCTGCCAGCCTTGCGGGCATTTGAGTCCGCTGCCCGCCACCTGAGCCTGCGCCAGGCCGCGCAGGAGTTGAATCTGACGCACGGTGCCATCAGCCATCAGATCAAGTTTTTGCAAGAGGCCCTGGGTCTTGACCTGATTGAACGGCGGGGGCGCGGCATTGCGCTGACGCCAGCGGGGCAGCGGTTCGCGCCGCAGCTCACCGATGCATTGGCGCGCCTGGCCAGCGTTGTCGAAGCTGTGCAGCCCGCGCAAAACGACAGGCCGCTGCGGATATCGGTTTTGCCGTCCTTCGCCGCCAGGTGGCTGCTGCCTCGGTTGTCGGCTTTCATGGCCAAACACCCTGGTATCGCCATCACACTGGACGCCAGTCTGGACCTGGTGAATTTGCACAACACCGGGACCGATTTGGCTTTCCGCTATGGCCCTGGGCAATGGCCGGGCGTAGCTGCTGAACTGCTGGTGCGAGAAGAGATGCTGGCCGTGTGCAGCCCGCTTTATTGTCAAGGCAAGCTGCCGACCCAACCCCAGGACCTGTTGCAGCAGCCCTTGTTGTGTGATGAGTCCTGGCACACTTGGCAAGCCTGGTTTCGCGCCGCCGGTATGGACGATGCGGTGCCCGCGCCCGCTGCTGCCTTTAGCGATGCGGGTCTGCTATTGCAGGCGGTGCTGGCCGGGCAGGGGGTGGCCCTGGTGCGGTCTGTGCTGGCGCATGATGATTTGGTGGCAGGCCGCTTGCTGGTACTGCCCGGCCCGCGCCTGCCGGCACCATATGCCTACTACGTGGTCACGGATCAGCGTGACACACTGTCTGCCAATGGACAGGTGTTTCTGGCCTGGGTGCGGGAGCAGGTCAAGGCCATGGTGCCAACGGCACCAACATAGGTTGCCAAGCCATTGTCCAAAGCATGCCGCAAGGGCTGAGCAGAAGTTGGGATGTGGCGAGAAATAAGTTC
>JAZKIK010000763.1:0-659 GCA_040384925.1 Pseudomonadota bacterium
CCCAATGCTGGCGCGGCTTTCGGGAGTTGTCCCGCTGCTAGTCCACAGCCTTGACCCCAGTTGACGGGGGTAAATTTCATGGCGTTCCATGTCTTCTCGACACAATTTTTGCTTATGGCAATTCAACGAACATCCCGTCTGAGGCCCTTTGAACGGGCCACATTCATCCTGGCACCGTTCGCTGCAGCATTGGTAATGGCGCTTGGCACGGCTTTGGCCATTTCATTTTTCATTGAACGTTCGCTGAACCGTCTTGAGCTGGCATGCATTTTTGGCCTGGCAGGCATTGCCTGTTTTGGTGTTGCGGGCTTTTTCGCATGGCAAAGAGTGGAACACCGAAAACTGCAGTCCCTGAAAGATTCCGCACTTTGGTAGGCCGCCGGCAAGCTCGCTGAAACTGATGGTTGAAGAACAAAAACCGACTCAGCCTCCCCACACCTGAAGCAGCTTCTATACCTTTTCAGGTAAATTGTTTAACAGTCCTTGTCGCAGCTCATTTCCAGGGATACATCGGTACTGCGCCACATGTGGCAACCATTTCAATGAGTTTGGTCCTGATCTCGTCATCAGATTTAAGCCGGTCAAACCTGTTACGCATGGTGAGTCTGTTGCCTGCTTCCGTTGCCGCAAATTTATTCAGTGCTGCGTTCTCCGCGCGC
>JAZKIK010000763.1:743-9702 GCA_040384925.1 Pseudomonadota bacterium
GATAACAATCTGGGCATATTTTTTGCCCGCTCCGGTTTCCAGAAAGTTCTCGATCGCGGTGACTTCAGCCGTGCTCCAGTTGTCAAGAATGGCGTTTTCAAAAACGGGAATCAACTCGGCAACATCCAGCGAACGGATGCACATAAGATTGCTGAAGGTAAGTCGTCCCTTTTTTTGATCAAGATGAGCCGAGGCTTGAACTGCGTTCAGGGCGGCCCTGGCAAGCATCGAGGCGCTTGCAAGCTCAGTGGCGCAGGCATGGGAAAGGCACAACAAACCACAGAAGCACGCCATCAACAAACATCGCAGATTCTTGAGCATTTTCTGCTTCATAAACCCGTTGTGAGCATTCCAGGGTCAAGGGCACCGACTTTCCATGCGACCCCGTTATCGCAAGTGTTGCGGGTGAATGGGCGATTTTCAAATTGCGGCATAAGAAAAGCATAACAGCCGCGTTGGATCCAGAAAAGTGGAATGTTGAGGTGAGCGGCCGCAATGGCCCGGTCGAATTTCCCTCCCATGGGCTCTGAGCAGAGGCATCTTGCTCACGGGAGCCCAAACGCTTCATTGCTGGAGTTCCAGGTTCCCGCCTGGAAGTGCCTAGCGTAGAAAATTTACACCAACAGGCCAACGACTGCAGCCATAGTGGCTGCCGTTCCGATTTCTATGGGTCCGAAAACTCGGCGTCTGGCTACAGGCCGGTCTGCTTTCAGACTGGCGAAGCCGCTACCAGATGTTCGGACAAAAACCAGACCTGCAACTCGTTGCAACGCAGCACTTCGCTGACCAGCAGATCGTCCGTACCTGAATCGCCTGCCTCGCTGGCCTTGTCTGCAAATTCACGTGCTTCCTTGATGATCAGGGTGTGGGCGTCTATCAGGCGCGACAGCTGCACGGCGGCTGGCTCGCGGCCGCGTGGTGGGCGGGGAATGTTGGTTTCTTCAGCAACGTCAGCCGCCATGGCCAGGGAGATGCCACCCAGAATCTGGATGCGTTCGGCAACTGAATCGACCAGCTCGACCTGTGCTTCGTAATGTTTGTCAAACATGAGATGCAGCTGATTGAAGGTGGGGCCTACAACCTGCCAGTGGTGTTTTTTGTACATGTCGCGCAGCGTGATGGTGTCGGCCAGCGTTTGATTCAAGGCCGCAACGCTGTCTTTGGCAACCTGGTCACTCAGGCCGTGGGGCCTTTTGACCAGATCCCCAAATCGCTGCGTCTCCTGTGATGCCTCGCTATTTTGCTGATGCAAACTGGGTTCGGTCGCATCGTGCGCGGATGTGCTCAGTGTGCTTTCTGTAGCCGTTTTTTTGGTCGTTGCCATGCTGATCTCTTTCAAATGGAATTGCGCCGTAGGTCAACAAAGGTGCGATTGCAAAAACCTTTATCCATGGCAATTTCATGCTAGAGCGATAGCAATGCACGGGTTGTAGGACGAAACCGGTTAGGGAAACTGGCAAATATCTGTTGTAGCTCAGCTCAAGCGAACAAGGAGGACACGCACAACTGAACAGGCAGGAGCGCTCATCCGGCAAAGGGGAGTCATCCTACAACACGGCTGTTTTGCGAACCGTAGATTTCCGTGTGGCAATCCCGCCAGACGCAAACCACGAGATTCAAATGCCCAAACCCAGGAAACCGGCCGACGATCAGCGCCAACCCAGCAAAGACAGCGCTGCCGCCAAGGCAGCCTCGCGTAATACGGACAGCGGGCCGTCCACAGCACCACCGGCTTCTTCCAGTGACCCGGCTGTGCAGAAAATGCTTCAGACGGGCAAGCTGGCTGCAGGCATGCCCTTCAATGTCAACAAGCCTCTGGAGCACGGGTTTGAAAACGGGCTCAATCCCAAGCCAGGGGCCACTGTAGAAGCCGAATCCCGCCTGCCCACAGGCAGCACACTTTCGGAAGAAAACGGCACTGCCAAAACCGGCAGCATGGCACCTGAAGGCGTGAATTCCACCATTGAGCCGCTTGACAGGGTTAGGGTTGATTCAGCCGGACAGGTGCTGACCACCAACCAGGGCGTAAAAATCGCCGACAACCAGAACTCGCTCAAGGCCGGTGTGCGCGGCCCGGTGCTGCTGGAAGACTTTATCCTGCGGGAAAAACTCACCCACTTTGACCACGAGCGTATTCCTGAGCGTATCGTGCATGCGCGCGGCTCTGCCGCACATGGATTTTTTGAATGCTATGAGCCCTTGACCGACCTCACCAAGGCAGCACCCTTCAAGGAAGCTGGCAAGGTCACGCCCGTGTTTGTGCGCTTTTCGACGGTACAGGGAGAGCGCGGCTCCAAGGACACAGCGCGTGATGTACGCGGTTTTGCGGTGAAGTTTTATACCGACGAAGGCAACTGGGACCTGGTTGGCAACAACATACCGGTGTTTTTTATCCAGGATGCCATCAAGTTCCCCGACCTCGTTCATGCTGTCAAGCCAGAGCCGCATCACGGCATGCCACAGGCTGGCAGCGCGCACGACACCTTCTGGGACTTTGTTTCGCTGATGCCCGAATCAACCCACATGCTGATGTGGGTGATGTCAGACCGTGCGATTCCGCGCAGCTACGCCACCATGCAGGGCTTTGGCGTCCACAGCTTTCGTTTTGTCAACGATGCAGATGAGTCGGTATTTGTGAAGTTCCACTGGAACCCCAAATACGGTACACAGTCGCTGGTGTGGGATGAGGCAGTGAAGATTTCGGGCGCTGACCCTGACTACCACCGCCGTGACCTCTGGGAACGGATCGAGGCTGGCGCTTTCCCCGAGTGGGAGCTGGGCGTGCAGGTCTTTACCGAAGAACAGGCAGACCAGTTCAGCTTTGACATTCTTGATGCGACCAAACTGATTCCTGAAGAGATCATTCCCGTTCGTCCCATCGGGCGCATGGTGCTCAATCGCAACCCTGACAACTTCTTTGCAGAAACCGAGCAGGTTGCCTTTTGCACGGCACATGTCGTGCCCGGCATCGACTTTTCGAACGACCCACTGCTGGCTGGCCGCATCCACTCTTATGTGGATACGCAGATCACACGGCTGGGTGGTCCGAATTTTCACGAGATCCCCATCAACGCGCCCATCGTACAGGTGCACAACAATCAGCGTGATGGACTGCATCGCCAGGCCATCAACCGCGGGCGGGTGTCGTACGAGCCCAACTCGCTAGGGGGTGGCTGCCCCTTCCAGGCTGGTGCCGCGCAAGGATATGTCAGTGTGCCGGCGCGCCTTGCGGCCCAGGAAGAAGCAGGCAAGGTTCGTGGCAAACCAGAAAAGTTTGCCGACCACTACACCCAGGCCACACTGTTTTTTGAAAGCCAGACGCCGGTCGAGCAGGCGCACATAGCGGCAGCTTTCCGCTTTGAGCTGTCCAAGGTGCAGACGCTGGCAGTACGGGAACGCATGGTGGCTTCACTGCGCAATGCGTCAGAGGCGCTGGAGAATGCACCCGAGCCCGAAGTCAGTTCTGCGCCCTCACTGTCGCTGATGGCACGCCCCGGTGACGGTGGCATTCAGGCACGCAAGATCGCCATACTGGTCGCACATGGCTCGGTGGGCGCGTCGGCTGTTGCCCTGCATGCTGCGCTGGTGGCAGAAGGCGCAGTGCCGCGTTTTGTGGCACCGCGCATTGGGGCTGTCAAAACTGCTGACGGAGTGGCTATCAACGCCGATGCCTCGCTGGAAAACGAACCTGGCTTTCTGTTTGACGCGCTGGCTCTGGCGGATGGCAAGGATGGTGTGCTGGCGCTTGCCACTGACGGCCACACCATGGAATTCATCAAGGACCAGTACCGCCACGGCAAGACCATTCTGGCCATTGGCGCTGCAAGTGCACTGCTCGACAAGGCAGGGCTTGCATCAGCCCTTGTGTCAGGCGAGCCGGACCCGGGGATCATCATGGATTCAGGCGGCGGTGAATCAGCTGCTGCCTTTATCGCAGCGATTGGCAAACACCGGCACCCTGAGCGCGAGACCGATCCACCGACGGTCTGAGCTGCTGCGCACGCTGCAGGTCTGACTATCCTGTTCCGTCCGACAGGCCGTTCTGGCCTGTCTGGCTCCTGTTCGTCCAAATCAAAATTCATGGGAGATCATCGTGATCGGAATCATCGTTCCCGCCCACAATGAAGAAGAGCACATCGGTGAATGCCTGGCTTCGCTTATCGCCGCAACAAGGCACCCCGACCTTGGCGACGAGCCTGTCACCATCATCGTGGTCCTGGATGCCTGCACCGACCGAAGCGCTTGCATCGCCCGGCAGATGGGTGTTAAAACCATAGAGGTCAACGTGTGCAATGTGGGCATTGCGCGCCAGGCTGGAGCGCAACTTGCGCTGGGCGCTGGTGCGCGCTGGCTGGCTTTTACCGATGCAGACAGTGTGGTCAGCCACGGCTGGCTGGCAGCACAACTGGCGCTGGATGTGGATGCCGTCTGCGGAACAATCACCGTTGACGACTGGGGTGTTTACGGCGATCGCATGCAAAGGCATTTTGAGCTGACCTACACCGATAGGGATGGGCACTCGCATATCCATGGGGCCAATCTGGGCGTCAGCGCCCTGGCCTATCTGGCAGCAGGCGGATTTCCTGGTCTGCAAACCGGTGAGGACGTTGCCCTGGTGGAAGCGCTGAAACTCAGTGGTGCGCGCATCGCATGGTCGCGCACGCCGCGCGTAGTCACCAGCGTGCGGCCCAATTTCAGGGCGCCCGGCGGATTTGGCGCGACTCTTGAACGAATCGAGCAGTTGCGCCAGTGGGTAGGCATCAAGCCGGCGGTGGCCCTATGAGCAGTGTTGCCGAACGCATCACCAGGCTGTTCGAAGGTGATGCACCTCATGACGCCAACTGGCTGGCACACTTGCTACGGAACAAGCTGGATCAATTGCCCATGCCCGGTGCCGGTGCCACACTTGACCGGTGGCGCGCACTGGCCGCCGTGGGACAGTTCGACCTTTCACTGACAAAGTTGTATGAAGGGCACACCGATGCCCTGGCCATCCTGCACGAGCTCGAAGCAGAAAATCTGCAAACCCGAACCGGTGCCTGGTGTGTGTGGGCAGCAGAGGCACCCGGCGGGCGCACGCTGATTGAAGCCTGTGGCAAGGGGCAGGTTCGGCTCAGCGGAGCCAAATTCTGGTGCTCTGGTGCAATTGGCGGGGATCATGCCCTGCTGACCGCCTGGGAAGCCAATGGAAGCGGCCCACACCTCGTTGCGCTGCCGCTGAAGCAGTCAGGCATCACCATTGACTCCAGCCGCTGGAAGGCAGTAGGCATGGCCAGCAGCCTGAGTGTGAATGTCTTGTTTGATGGCGCTGTGGCTTACCGTGTAGGCGCTGAAAAGGATTACCTCACACGACCAGGGTTCTGGCACGGTGGTGCGGGGATTGCTGCTTGCTGGTATGGCGGAGCAGCAGGCATTGCGTCCGAGCTGCGACGCTCCCTTCTTGTGTCGGCTTCAGCTGATGCGAAAGGCTACAAGCTGGCCTCGCTTGGCAAGATTGAACTGGCACTTGGTGAAACTGCAGCAGTATTGCGCGAAGCCGCTACATGGATTGATGCCCATCCGCAGGACGACGCCAGTCGCGTCGCCTTGACCACACGTCTTTCAGCCGAGCGTTGCGCCAAGCTTGTCATCGACGAAGTCGGCAAGACCATGGGGGCTGGCCCTTTTTGCCTGATCGAAAAATTTGCCAGGGCTACTGCCGACCTGCCGGTTTTTATACGGCAAAGCCATGCGGAGCGTGATTTTGCGGCCCTGGGAGAGCGTTGCCTAATGCGGGAGGCCTGGGCATGGACCTTGTGAATGAGCGCGCGATACGCGATGCAGGCACACCGGATGCGGCATGGCTGCCCTGGCTGTCGTTGCAGGCAATTCAGACGGCAAGCTTGCACACGCTGTGCCCTGCAGATTGCCGCCTGGTCGTGATTGCACCGCATCCTGATGACGAGATACTGGCCTGCGGTGGACTGATTGCCAGCGCCATCCGGCAGGGCATCGCCGTGCAGGTGATTGCCGTCACGGATGGCGAGGCCAGCCACGGCACGGATGATCGCAGCCGCTGCACGCAGCTTGGCGCGCGCCGGGTGCAGGAGAGTCATGCCGGTCTTGCAGCGCTTGGTGTGGCGGCCTCGTGCGTGTGCCGGCTCGGCATTGCCGATGGCGCTGTCGCCGCGCATATTCCGGAGCTTGCCGAGCAGTTGCTGCCCCTGCTTGGCCCGAGCGATGTGGTCATCACGACCTGGGCGCTTGATGGTCACCCCGACCATGAGGCCACCAGCGCAGCCGCCGCACAGGCCAGCATGCAGGCTGGCTGCCGCTTGCTGCAGGCACCGGTATGGATGTGGCACTGGAGTGAGCCGGGCGACATCCGGGTGCCGTGGCATGCGCTGGTCGGCTTTGGCATCCCGGCCGAAAGCCTGGCCTTGAAACGGTCTGCACTGCTGCAGCACCAGAGCCAGCTGGAAGACCGTGATGAAACCAGCGGTCCGGTGCTGGTGCCAAGCATTGTCGAACGTGCTGCGCGAGCGACCGAATTTTTCTTTATCTGAAGCGAATTTAAATGTCTGACACCCTTGATACCGTACCCCACGAACCCGCCTACTTCGATGCCATGTTCAGGAAGAGCGACGATCCCTGGAAATTTCAGACCCGCTGGTACGAGCGCCGCAAACGCGCCCTCACCCTCGCCTGCCTGCCGGCAGACCGATATACCAATGGGTTTGAACCAGCTTGCGCCAATGGCGAGCTGTCTGCCAGGCTGGCTGCACGCTGCGACCGGCTGCTGGTGAGCGACGGCATTGACAGGGCCGTGGCCTTGTCGCGCCAGCGCCTGAAAGGCCACGCCAATGTGGAGGTGCGCAAGGCATGGATGCCGCAGGACTGGCCAAAAGACAAGTTCGACCTGATTGTGCTCAGTGAATTCCTGTTTTACCTGAAACCCGAAGTTGTGGAGCAGATTGCCATGAAGGCACAGGCCACCCTGATGCCCGGCGGTGTCATTCTGGCCTGCCACTGGCGCCGGCCGATTGAGCACTGCCTTATCACTGGCGATGACGCCCATGACGCCTTGAATCGTTTTATTGAATTACCGAATCAGTGCCGGCTTGTCGAGCCCGATCTGCGGCTGGACATCTGGTCTGCTGCGCCCAGCGTGGCCGAGCGCGAGGGCATCTCCTGAGCTGTTCGTCAGCCCCACCTTCAAGGGTGCTGCAAGGGAAAACGCAGAGCGCCGGACTCACTGGACCAGCAAGTCACCCACCTTGTCGCGCAGGCGCTCCCGGCTGTTGCTCAGGTGCATGAACATGGCGGCCCGTGCCGAGCCCGCATCACCACGGCGAATGGCCTCGTAAATCGCCTCGTGTTCACGCTGGGTGATTTCCTTGCTGGCTGCCAGAACCAGAAGCGAGTCACCAAAGGCAGCCGTGCGACCGCCCGCAATGCCGGCAGATTCACCGGGCTGGCCGCGCGCTGACATGGTGGCGCTGCCCAGATTGCACAGCACTTCCTCAAAGTATTCATTGCCAGTTGCCGCAGCAATCTGGACGTGGAAGCGGCAATCATCATCTATCGTTGCACTGCCAGCCCGTCGATGGATGTCATAGGCATCAAGCGCCGCCCTCATTGCAGCCAGATGCTGGTCACTGCGCCTCAGGGCAGCAAGACTGGCTGCCTCGGACTCGATGCTGATGCGCAGCTCCAGCATGGCCAGGCGCTGGCGGATCTTGATCTGGCCTGCAGGCTTGCCCAGCAACATCACCCCCACACCCGGCTCCAGCACAAAGGTGCCGATGCCGTGCCGGGTCTCTACCCGCCCGCTGGCCTGAAGACGCGACATGGCTTCCCGCACCACGGTACGGCTCACACCAAACTCCCGCATCAATTCAGGCTCTGGCGGCACGCGATCACCAGGCTTCAAGGCACCATCGTCTATGCGCGCAGTGACGCCGTCCACCACCCTCTGGGGTTGACTCTTGCCTCGTATGCGATTTTCGGGGTTGATTTGACTCATGTAGCAACTTGTTCTGATCAGGCACTATAACTGCCAGCCTGTTGCAAACCGGTATCCAGGCCGTGGCCGACCTGGCGCCAACAACAGGCAGCGCAAGGGTTTTTGTCAATTCAAGCCATCAAGCAGGCAAACTATCATAAACATATCAGTTGTCTTACAACAAAAATCATATTTACAACAAGCCGGGAGCCTTCGCTGCATGCCGGGCATTCACACTTTCTGCTGAACCTGCAGGGCTGCACAGCACAAGCACTCAGGACTATTTGACCGCAAGCCATCCTATGTATGAAAACAAAAAAATCGGATTCATGTTTGTACTGCCCTTTGTACTGGGCGTGCTGGGCTTCAAGCTGTTTCCCTTCGTGATGAGTTTTGCACTGAGTTTTACGCACTACGACATCATCAACCCGCCACAGTTCATCGGGCTCGAAAACTACCAGGAGCTGTTTGGCAAAGATCCGCTGTTCAAAAAATCGCTGGGCGTCACGCTGATGTTTGTCGCCATCTCGGTGCCGCTGCGGGTAGGTTTTGCGCTGTTTGTGGCGCATGTGCTGAACTTCAGGCTGCGCGGCATCAACTTTTTTCGCTCGGCTTATTACCTGCCTTCGATTCTGGGTGGATCGATTGCAGCGGCCGTGATGTGGCGTTTCATCTTTTCACAGAACGGCCTGGTGAACATTGTGCTGGCCAGGCTGGGCATTGAACCCATCGCCTGGCTGGCTGACGAGCACTACTCGCTGTGGACCGTGATCTTGCTGTTTACCTGGCAGTTTGGCTCGGCCATGGTGATTTTTCTGGCAGCGCTGCAGAACGTACCAACCTCACTGTACGAAGCGGCCGAGATTGACGGTGCCAGCAAAAGCCAGCAGTTTTTCAGAATCACCGTGCCGCTGATCACACCCGTCATCTTTTTCAACCTGGTCATGCAGATGGTGCACGCCTTCCAGGAGTTCA
>JAZKIK010000763.1:9712-11699 GCA_040384925.1 Pseudomonadota bacterium
TGTCGCTGTACATCTATGACCAGAGTTTCAGGTACTTCAATCTGGGTTATGGCAGCGCCTTGTCATGGGTCTTGTTCACGCTGGTGGGCGGCCTGTGCGCGCTGTTTTTTCACAGCTCGAAATACTGGGTTTTTTACGCCGGTGAAAAAGACCACAAGCAATGAAGCCCTTTGAAAGTGTGGCCTCGCAGGCCCAGGGTCGCAGCATGCGGCGCAGTGAGCGCATCAGCGCTGCGCTGCGGTATCTGGCGCTTGGCGTCATCGGGCTGCTGATGCTTTACCCGATGATCTGGCTGATCGGTGCATCCTTCAAAACCAATGCCGAGGTGTTTACCGAGATCGGCTTCTGGCCCTCGCGTTTTGACTTCAGCTCTTATGCCAAAGGCTGGAAGACCAGCTCCGAATACACTTTTGCGCGCTACTTCATGAACTCTTTCCTGATCATCATTCCCAAGGTGATCGTGACGGTGATTTCCTGTGTGCTGGTGGCCTACGCGTTTGCGCGTTTTGAGTTCTGGGGCAAAAAGCTGCTGTTCAGCATGATGGTGGGCACCATGATGCTGCCGCTGATCATCCTGCGGCTGCCGCAGTACCTGATGTTCAAACAGTTCGACTGGATCGATACGTATCTGCCACTGATCGTGCCTTCAGCCTTTGCGACCGACACGTTTTTTGTCTTCATGCTGGTGCAGTTTCTGCGCGGCATCCCGCGTGACATGGAAGAGGCTGCACACATCGACGGTTGCAACCCGCTGCAACTGCTCTGGTACATCCTGGTGCCCATCCTGAAGCCAGCCATTATTTCGGTGGCAGTTTTCCAGTTCATCTGGAGCATGAACGACTTCATGGGGCCGCTGATCTACCTGTCCACGGTAGAAAAGTACCCGGTCTCGCTGGCCCTGAAAATGAGCATTGGTGCCACTGAAGAGGTCGAGTGGGCAAGTGTGATTGCAATCTCGGTGGTCGCCCTGGTGCCTTCGCTGCTGGTATTTTTTCTGGCGCAACGGCATTTCATTGAAGGCAGCGCCAACAGTCAAGGAAGCACATCGTGGCGCAGCTGAGTTTGAGGAAAATTGAAAAAACCTATGCCAACGGCTTCAAGGCAGTGCACGGTATTGACCTGGAAATTCGCGACGGGGAGTTCATGGTTTTTGTCGGCCCCTCGGGCTGTGCCAAAAGCACGCTGCTGCGCCTGATTGCCGGGCTGGAAAGCATCAGCGGCGGCGAGCTTCTGATTGGCGGCACGGTGGTCAACCACCTGCCTCCCAAACAGCGCGGCATTGCCATGGTGTTCCAGAACTATGCGCTTTATCCGCACATGAAGGTCTACGACAACCTGGCCTTTGGCCTGAAGTTGTCGGGCATGAAAAAACCAGAGCTTGATGCCCGCGTGCATGACGCAGCCCGCCTGCTGGAGATCGGTCACCTGCTCGACCGTTTTCCCAGCCAGTTGTCTGGCGGCCAGGCGCAGCGTGTGGCCGTGGGGCGTGCCATTGTCAAGCGGCCAGAGGTCTTTTTGTTTGATGAACCGCTGTCCAACCTCGACGCCAAACTGCGCGCCTCCATGCGGGTGCGACTGACGGAGTTGCACCGCACACTGCGCGACAAGGGCCAGCCATCGACTGTGGTTTACGTCACCCACGACCAGGTGGAAGCGATGACCATGGGCGAGCGCATCTGCGTTCTCAAGGAAGGCAGCGTCCAGCAGGTGGACACACCCACTGCGCTGTACGAGCGCCCGGCCAATTCATTTGTGGCCGGTTTTATCGGCTCCCCTGAAATGAACCTGCAGGACGCCCAGGTGGACGCCGATGGCAGCCATCTGGAAGTCGGCGGCTGCCGACTTCCCGTCCCGGCCAGGCATATCAGCCGTTTGAAGCCTCATGCTGGCCGGTCGGTGAAGTTCGGCATTCGGCCAGAACACATCACGGCTGGTGGCCACAGCGAGGGCACAGTTTTTCGTGTTGAAGGCACACTGCGCTTTATGG
>JAZKIK010000763.1:11709-14884 GCA_040384925.1 Pseudomonadota bacterium
TGGGCAGCGAGGTGTTTGTGCATTTCAACCTGGGCCAAATTCCGTTTACCTGCCGTGTGCCATCTGACCAGTTGCGGGACCTGGCAGGAAAACAGCGTGGAGACAAGCACCATTTTGGACTGCAGATGCAGGCCTGCCATGCCTTTGACCAGGCAAGCGGCAACAACCTTTTTCTGTAGCCGACACCAGACACCAACAAATAAATAAAACCGGAGACAAGACATGAAACGACGTACCAGCCTGCTGGCAGTCGCTGGCGCACTGGTCACGGCTGTTGCGCCAGCCACCCCGACCAGGGAGGCCATCACACTGCGCTTTTCGTGGTGGGGTGGCGGCGCACGCCACAAGGCCACATTGAAGGCGATTGCAGCGTTTGAGGCCAGGCACCCTGAAGTCAGGATCAAGGCCGAATACATGGGTTTTGCCGGTTACCTGGAACGCCTTTCAACCCAGATGGCAGGCGGCGTCGAGCCCGACATCATGCAGATCAACTGGGCCTGGTTGTCAACTTTCTCGAAAACCGGGGAAGGCTTTTACGACCTGAACAAATCCGGGTCGTCGCTGGCCCTGAAACAATTTTCTGACGCAGACCTGAAAATGGGCATGGTCGGCCCCCGACTCAACGCCCTGCCCGCCTCCTACACGGCACGTGTCATGTTGTGGAACCGCTCCGCCTACGAGCGCGCCGGCCTGCAAATGCCCGCCACCTGGGACGAGCTGTTTGCCGCCGGCCCGGTGTTCAGACAAAAGCTGGGCGACAAGGCCTATGCCATTGACGGCGAGCTCTACGACATGATCTTGCTGTCGCAGGCCTACATCATGCAAAAACACGGCACGCCCTACGTCAGCCCGAGCAACGCCAGGGTTGCCATGAGCGAAGCGGCTGCACAGGAATGGGTACAGGTCTACAAAAAACTGGTCAGCAACCATGTAGCGGTGCCGCTGCCCATACGCACATCCCTGGGCGGCGCTGAGAAACCCACTGAACAGCAGCATGACTGGGTGGTGGGCAACTGGGCCGGCAACTACACCTGGGACTCGGTGATTGGCCTGCGCAACAGCACCTTGAACAAGGAGCAAAAACTCGATGTCGGCGATTTTTTGACCCTGCCCAATGCCAAAAACAGCGGCATGTTTGGCCGCCCGGCATTGATGTTTGCAGTCGGCAAAACATCAAAACACCCGGAGATGGCCGCCAGGTTCTTGAACTTCATGCTGACCGACCCCGAAGCCGCAGCCATTCTGGGGCTGACACGTGGCGTGCCATCAGCTGAAAGCCAGTTCCGCGTGCTGGCCCAAAACCATGCCTTGCAAGGCACGGAACTGAAGGCCTTTTTGCAGATCAAAAAACAAAAAGACGCTGGCCTGATTGACTTGCCCTCCCCCCTGTTTGAAAACGCCAGGTTCAACAAATTCATGCGCGACGTGTTCGAGACCGTGGCCTACGGCAAAACAGGCGACAGGGAAGCCGCCAAACGCCTGATTGAAGAAGGCAATGCCTTGCTGCAGCGCATCAGATGACACCGACGGCAGACAACGCGGCTTCGATGACTCCACCTGATACCGGACAGACCAAAAAAATCACTGACCACTGACAGATGTGCAGGCCCACGGGGCCTGTTCAGCACAGCAATTTTTACGCTGCTGATTGAGTAACCAGCACCTTGTCGATGCGTTTGCCATCCAGGTCAACAACCTCAAAACGCCAGCCGGCGCATTCAACCTTGTCGCCAGTTTTCAGCAAACGCCCTGACACACTTTGCAGCAGGCCGGCGACGGTGTTGTAGCGGCCGCGGTTTTCTTCGGGTAGCTCCCTGATGTCGAGCCTGGCTTTGAGTTCTGACACAGGCATGACGCCGTCAATCAGCCAGCTGCCGTCATCACGCTGGGTGGCCCAGGCGTCTATCTGGGCACCGGGCTGCAGCTCGCCAGTGATGGCTTCAAGCATGTCCATGGGCGTCATCAAACCTTGCACCACCCCGTATTCGTCCACCACAAAAACGATGCGGGTCGAGCGCTCGCGGAACTGCTCCAGCAACTCCATGCCGGTCAGGGTTTCGGGCACAAAAACGGCAGGCACGGCGTATTTGTCAATGCGGTCTGCGACAGTGGGGGAAGACGCCCGCCCGTTCGCCTGTGTGCCTGACGGTGGCAGAACCGGCGGGACGGGCTGAATCTGGCCGCGCAATGCCAGCAGTTTGGCAACGTTGACGACACCCACCACGTCATCCAGGCTGCCACGGCATACTGGGTACCAGGAATGGCCTGTGGCACCGGCCTTGTCTATGGCCTGCGCTATCGAGTCAGAGGCATCAAGCCATTCGATGTCTGACCTGGGCAACATCAGCGAGGTCAGCAGGCGGTCGTCCAGCAAAAACACGTTTTGCACCATCTGGTGTTCGTGCTCTTCAATCAGGCCGGCGTCCACACCTTCTTCAAGGCTGGCGGCAATTTCTTCTTCGGTGACGGATCGGCCAGCGGCGTTGTCAATCCGCAACAATTTGAGCGTAGCCAGTGTGCTGATGGAGAGCAGCTTGACAAAAGGTTTGGCCACAATCGCCACCCACATCATGGGCCGCGACACCAGGCGCGCCACCGGCTCGGGGTACAACTGGCCTATACGTTTGGGCACCAGTTCACCAAAAACAATGGTGATAAAGGTGATGATGGTCACTACCAGCGCTGTTGCGGATATTTCAGCCGCACGCGGAGCGATGCCAAAACCCTGAAACCAGGCGGCCAGCCCGTCGCTGAAGGCGGCCTCGCCAATAATGCCGTTCAGCATGCCTATGGAGGTGATGCCGACCTGAACGGAAGACAAAAACTGTGTCGGGTCTTCCAGCAGGCCCAAAGCCGCCTGGGCACCCTTGTCTCCCGATTCGGCCATGGCCGTCAGCCTGGCCTTGCGGCTGGAGGCAAGCGCCATTTCTGACAGGGCAAACACGCCATTCAAAAGCGTTAAAAAAGCAATCAGCAAGAAGTCCATGGGTCCGGGGGCAAAATAAACACATGTCACTGTACTTTATTGGCGACCTGCAGGGTTGCAATCCGCCCTTTCAACGCCTGCTCAAAGCGATAGATTTTTCGCCCAGCCGCGATACCTTGTATCTGCTGGGCGATCTGGTCAACCGTGGCCCTGACTCGCTGGGCGTGCTGCGCAGCCTGGCGGGGCTGG
>JAZKIK010000763.1:14894-23343 GCA_040384925.1 Pseudomonadota bacterium
GCGCCGTTTGCGGGGCCTGGGCACGTCGGCCACTTGCCTGCTGGGCAATCACGATCTGCATCTGCTGGCGCTGTGGCAGGGCATACGCAAACCAGGCCGCAAGGACACGCTGACGGACATCATGCTGGCACCCGAGCGTGAAACCCTGATGGACTGGCTGCGGCACCGCGCCATGGCACTGCACGAGCACGGCTGGCTGATGGTGCATGCAGGTGTCTTGCCGCAATGGAGTGTGCCCAAAACCATGGCACTGGCGCATGAGGTCGAGCTGGCACTGCGCGGGCCGGAGATAAAGAATTTTTTGGCCTCCATGTACGGCAATACACCGGCCCAATGGTCGGATGGACTGCAGGGCCCAGACCGGCTGCGCGTGATTGTCAATGCACTGACAAGGCTGCGGTTTTGTACTGCAGAAGGCCAAATGGAGTTCACCAGCAGTGAAGGCGCAAGTGGTGCCCCTGCGGCTTATCTGCCCTGGTTTGACGTGGCCGCACGGGCAAGCAGAGCTACACCGGTGGCCTTCGGGCACTGGTCAACGCTTGCGACTGAAACCGGGCACACGCCGCTTGTACGTGCCAACACCCTGCCACTGGATACCGGCTGCGTCTGGGGTGGCTGCCTGACGGCAGCGCGCCTGGGTGCCAAGGCAGGGCAATTTGAACTGATTCAGGTCAAATGCGAGCAGGCCTTGAAACCAGGGAAATCGCACTGATTGCAGCGATCGCACGGAATCAGGGTTTGCTGGCCACCAGGGCCGCCTCGTCAGCCCATGCTCGCGCCACGCTGGCTGCAAGCAAGAGCACGGCTGACGAAAAATAAATCCACATCAGAATGACCACCAGTGACCCTGCAGCCCCATAGGCCGAAACCACTGCAGCCGTCGATAGATAAAGCGCCATCAAGTGTTTGCCCACGGCAAACAGAACCGCCCCAACCGCCGCGCCCATCACCAGAAAGCGCAGGCTTGGCTTGGGGCCGGCGCTCATTCTCATCAGGGCAACAAACAGGGCAACACAAAACCCGAAGGACACGACTTCGTTGATGACAAAGGCGACCTTTTCAACGGCAAGATAACTGCCTGCCCAGCCCGACAGCAGGCCCAGAAAGGTAGAAACCGCCAGCGACACCAGCAACAAAAACCCAAAGGCCAGGATATAGGCCACACCACGCAATCGCAGCGATGCGGTGTACCACCATTTTTGCTGGGGCACTTCGCCGCTGCCCTGCCGCCAGAGGCGC
Source organism: Pseudomonadota bacterium (assembly GCA_040384925.1). Taxonomy (GTDB): domain Bacteria; phylum Pseudomonadota; class Gammaproteobacteria; order Burkholderiales; family Burkholderiaceae_C; genus Polaromonas. Next base: position 16,134 of record JAZKIK010000763.1, read on the forward strand.
TCGAACGCATCCTGCAATTCGGCGAATACGCCGGTAGCGCCAGACAACAACAGGCCAAAGGCAAAAAGCGAGGCCATGATGCCCTGCGAAGGCTCCTGCGCACTGGACAGTGCCTGCTGTACCACCTGTGCACCTTGCGCGCCCACCACGTTGCGGATCTGGTCAATCAGGCTGGTTTCAATGTAGGTGCGGTCCAGCCACCAGCCCAGTACCGCCACCAGCAGGACCAGCAGGGGTGCCAGGCTCAGGATGCCGTAGAACGACATGGCGGCACTCATGCGCAAGCCATCTGCGGCAATCCAGCGCTGGATCGCGTTCCACAAAAGTCGGAAGATTTTTGTCAGGCTGGCCAGAACAGACAGACTGGCAGACACTGGCGCTGCAGATGAGGCAGCAGACCCCTGGATTGCAGGGTTTGCATCGGTGGCTGGCAGGGACGCTGGGGGAGTGACACTCATGGCTGCAGTGTAGACCTGCAGTCGCGCCAGACCGGCCAGACAGCGACATCAGGAACCGTAGGTTTGTTCCGACGGCCCCAACACGATGGCCTCAGTTCGCTGTCTTGAACAGGGCAGCGATTTTTTTCTTCGGTTTGATATTGGCAGACAAACCGCTTCTGGACGGTGCAGCCTTGGCTGCAGCTTCCCAGGCAGGTTGTGCGTCCGCCGTGGCGCTGGGCTGGTAAGGCTGGTCAAAAAACGGATCGCGTGCTGCGGCGTTCTGACGGTAAGGTGTGTATTCGCGGCGCTCACGACGGTCCGAGCGTTCGGGCCGGTCACGTGCGCCAACCCCGGCCTCTTCAGCTTCACGATACATGCGCCGGCCGTCATTGATGCGGCCTTGCTCGCTGATACGCGGCTGATCTTCCTCAAACTCCATCGGCTCCAGCTCGATTTTGGTCTTGATGAGCTTTTCAATGTCAGCCACCAGGCGCTGGTCGCTGCTGGCCACAAAACTCACGGCCAGGCCTGAAGCCCCGGCGCGGCCGGTGCGGCCAATTCGGTGTACGTAATCTTCAGCGTTAAACGGCACGTCAAAGTTGAAAACTGCAGGCACGTCCTTGATGTCCAGGCCACGCGCAGCCACGTCGGTACAGACCAGCAGGTCAACCGCACCGCTTTTGAAGGCTTCCAGCGCCTTCAGACGTTCGTCCTGGCTTTTGTCGCCATGCAGGGCGGTGGTTTTAAGGCCTTCACGCTCCAGCGAACGGGCCAGACGGGCACAACCGAGTTTGCTGTTGACAAACACAAACGCCTGCTTCATGCCACGGGCCTTGAGAATCTGGTGCAGTGCGCGGCGTTTGTCGTCAGCGCCTACGCTGTAGAAGTGCTGCTCAACGGTTGAGGCGGTGGCGTTGGAACGCGCCACTTCAATCGTCACAGGGTCTTGCAGGTAACTGGAGGCCAGGCGCTTGATTTCAGGCGAAAAAGTCGCTGAAAACAGCAGTGTGATGCGCTGCTTGGGCAAATAACTCAGGATGCGCTGCAAGTCGGGCAAAAAGCCGATGTCGAGCATGCGGTCGGCTTCATCAAGCACCACATATTCAACCTGGTTGAGCACGGTATTTTTGGCTTCAATGTGGTCAAGCAGACGGCCAGGTGTAGCCACCAGCACTTCGATGCCCTGTTTCAGTTCAAGCGTCTGCGGTTTCATGTCCATGCCGCCAAACACCACGGCGCTGCGCAGATGGGTGTATTTGGCATACAGCTCGACCTGCTGGGCGACCTGCACGGCCAGCTCACGGGTTGGCAGCAGCACCAGCGCCCGCACCGGGTGACGGGCTGGGGAGGTTGAAGCGTTTTCGTGCTTCATCATGCGCTGAAGCAGCGGGAGCGCAAAAGCGGCAGTTTTGCCGGTACCGGTTTGCGCTGCCCCCATGACGTCCTTGCCCTGCAGAACGACCGGAATGGCCTGTTCCTGAATGGGTGTCATGGTCTCGTAGCCCATTTCGGCTACCGCGCGGGCCAGCTCTGGAGCCAGCGAAAGATTGGAAAAAGAAGATGTCATTTAGCCTTCTATTGTCGCACTTCGGGCTAATTGACTGTCAACAGGCGGTTTGAACAGCTGCGGCAGGCAGTCTGGCCTGGCATGCCAGGGCATTTTTCACCCTTTACAAGCTATCTATTTTATAGCTCAAAATGCTTGCTGCCATTGCATGGCATGCCAATCAGTCACAGTTTTTTGCTGCTGAAGGTGTCACAGGCCTTGACGCTGCCATTTTTAAGCCCATTGTTGAACCAGCGCTGCCGCTGGGCGCTCGTGCCGTGGGTAAAACTTTCAGGAACCACACTTCCACCACCTGAACTTTGCAGTGCGTCATCACCGATTTTTGCCGCTGCATTCATGGCTTCTTCCACATCGCCCTGCTCCAGAATCTGCCTGGCGTTTTGTGCATGGTGGGCCCAGACGCCGGCAAAACAGTCGGCCTGCAACTCCAGCCGCACACTCAGGGCGTTGTATTCAGCCTTGCTGACGCGGCCGCGCATGCCGTCCACCCTTTCGCTGATGCCAAGCAGGTTCTGCACATGGTGACCCACCTCATGGGCAATCACATAGGCCTGCGCAAAATCGCCTGGCGCGCCAAGCTGGCGAGTCAGGGTTTCATAAAACGCCAGATCGATATACACCTTTTGATCTGCAGGGCAATAAAACGGCCCCATGGCAGATTCGCCGGTGCCGCAGCCTCCTGTGCCGGTGCGGCCCCTGAAAATCACCAGACGAGGTTCCTTGTAGCCGCTGCCACCCTTGGCAAACACGTCTTTCCACACGTCTTCGGTGTCTGCCAGCACAGTCGATACAAATTTGGCCATGCGGTCATCTGCTGGCGGCCTTTTGGCCGGGGCCTGCTGCTGGACTTGCGCGGGCTGCGAACCGCCACTGAGCAGATTCAGAATCGTCAGCGGGTTGACACCAAAGATCCAGCCGCCCAGCAAAGCCACCACGATGGTGCCTATGCCAATGCTGCGGCCACCCAGCAAACCGCCGCCGCCCAGGTTGTTGCCGCCACCGCCACGCCGGTCCTCGACGTTTTCGGATTCCCGATTGCCTTCCCATTTCATGATATGTCTCCGTTATGGTGTGTGCGTATGGGCAGGATTGCCGACCTGATCACGGGAAAGCCTTGAACCCAAGACTTGAACTGTTCAGATACAACCCGACTTTACTTGACTAGGAGCCTGTCGGGTTTAGGTCGTCGAAAGCGAAAATCGGCCCCAGCGCCGACAAGTTTTTGACGGTTTCGCATCCCAATATCAAGATATTGGGTAAGAAAACGGCGAAAAATAGACCGCTGCGGTCGATTTGCAGCCGACGATCCCAAGCCCGACAGACTCCTGGTCTTACTGTGCCATAAACGAAATCTATTGTTCATTCTCAGGCAACACGGGCAGCTGGGCAGCGTCTTGAGCAAGGCTGCTGCGATACGGAACTGCAAAGCCGTGATGGACAATGGCGCTGGGTGCGCAGGGCTGTGAGACCGAGACAGACCTCAAAAATACATAATCTTGCCCAGATGAAAGATCTCGACCTGACCTCCCTGCGCTATTTCGTCGCGGCCTGCGAGACGGGAAGTCTCACGCGCGCTGCAGAAGCGGAACACATCACTGTCTCCGCCATCAGCAAGCGCCTGGCGCAACTCGAGCAGGACCTCGGCGTGGAATTGATCGACAGACGTCGGCGGGGCGTGTCGCCGACGCCTGCGGGAGATACCTTGCTCGACAACGCCAGGAAGATTCTGGTGAGCGCTCGGCAGATTGCGGACGACATGACTGCTTTCAGCAGCGGCATACGCGGCAAGATCCACCTGCTGGCAAGCATTTCTGCAATCGCCCAGTCGGTGCCGGACGATGTGGCAGCTTTCATGCAAGACCCCGCGCACGCCCAGCTTCAGGTGGACATCGAAGAGGCAGGCAGTCACGAAATCGTGCAACGTTTGCGAGAAGGGAGCGCGCGCCTCGGCATTGTCTGGGACGCCATGAACTTCGAGGGCCTGGAGGTCAGGCCTTACAGAGTCGACCACCTCGCCGCCGTCGTGCATCCGGCTCATCCCCTCGCGGGACAGTCCTCCTGCACTTTTGCGGAAACTGTCGCGTGGGAGCATGTACGCCTGCACCAGGCGAGTGCCGCAGGTCCCATGCTGCTTCACGCGGCCGGTCTTGCCGGCCAACGAGTGCGCTATCGCGCCACCGTTTCCAATTTCGAATCGGCATTGCGCGTGGTGCGTGCCAATCTTGCCATTGCCATCATTCCGAGAGAGGTCGCCGAAGGAGACGCGCATCTCATGAAGGTAAAGGCGGTGCCTATTTCCGACGCTTGGGCGCGGCGCCAGTTCGTCATTTGCTGGCGCGCCAGCGAGCCCCTGCCGCGCGCGGCGGAGCTGTTGGCCAGCTATCTCGAAGCCGCCGCTGTCGACAAGTCGTAGCGCGTCGGCCAACAGGCAGACCCAACGGGCCAGCGCTCGCCTCGACCGTGCCGCTTTTCAGATATCGAGAACCAGCCGTGGCGATATCGAGCGCGAGCAGCACGGAAGAAACTGGTCGTTGCGCGCGTGTTCTTCGGGTGTCAGGAAGATGTCGCGGTGGTCCGGCTCGCCTTCAAGGACGCGGGTCAGGCAGGTTCCGCAGACACCCTGCTCACATGAAGTGATGATGCTGCAACCTGCTGCGTCAAGCGCCTGCACGACGGTCTGGTCCTTGTTCACCAGGACAATCCGGCCGGAGCTCGCCAATTGGACTTCGAAGCTGCCATCTGACCCGGACTTGACAGGCTCCGCGCTGAAGAATTCGCAATGCAGTTGAGATTCGGGCCAGCCGCTGCGGCGCGCTGTCTCCAGCACCACGTCGATGAATCCCTTGGGACCGCACACGTAGATGTGCACGTCAGGTTCCGGGTTCGCCAGTTCCGCATTCATATCCAACTTCTGCTCCGGCCGGCCGTCGTCGAAATGCAAGCGAACGCTCTGCGACAACGCGCTGTCCTGGATTCTTCGAAGAAAGGCGGTGCGCTCCGGGCTGCGCGTGCAATAGTGCATCCGAAACGATTCACCAACGGCGGCCAACCGTTCCGCCATGCAGAGCAGGGGCGTAACGCCTATACCGCCAGCGAACAACAGGCTTCGGCGGGCAGCGTGCGCGAGCGGAAAGTGATTTTTCGGGGCGCTGATGCTGAACTCACTGCCCTCCTCGATCCGGTCGTGCATCGTTGCCGAGCCGCCTCGGCTGGAAGCGTCCTTCAGCACACAGATGAGGTACCGGTGAGATTCCGCCGCGTCGTTGCACAAGGAATACTGGCGGGTCATGCCGCTCGGAAGATGCACGTCGACGTGCGATCCGGCCGAAAAAGCTGGCAGTTCCCGACCGTCGAGCGGGACCAATTCGAAAGAGCAGATGTCGAGAGCCTCGAGCGACTTGCGCGCGACACGGACACGAAGGGTTGCGTTCACGGACATGACGGAACCGTTGATCGGGCGCTGGCGGAATGCGTCTCGGCAACGCCATGCTCCTCGACGGCGCGGTTGAACAGGTGCCGGCGCATGGCCACTGCAGCAGCATCGGCCGCAACCGAGATTTCGAAGAACTCCGGATCGCCATCACGCGCGGCAAGTGTTGCCTCGACCAGGGTCAAGCCCTTCACATCCTCGACGAACGCGGCGAACAGTCCTTCGTGCATTGCCGAGCGCAATGCAAGGTCGCCATGACCCCAGTTCCATGCATGGTCGATGAAATAGTGGGTGGTCGTCAGCGTCTCGGGCGTCATGAGGTGGGCAGTGCGAACCTGGAATTCTGCCCGTGTGTCCTCCGGCAGGCTGCCGTCGAAATAGGAGGCGCTCAGTTGCTCGAGAGCCGGTGACATGTAGTCGGTCCGGCTCACACGGGCCGCCGTCTTGATGCCGCCCAAGCCCGTCGTCCCCGCAAACACGGGCGGTAGACCGGTTGGCTCGACCCGGCGTTGGATGGCAATTTTTCCGTCCTTGACGAGAAGCTCGAAAGGCGACGCGGCGAAGCCCGGGGAATTCTGACCCAGCGTCTCCGCGTGCAGGTATTCGATGTGGCTCAGGTCAAGAAGATTTTCATGCAGGCTGATGTAATTTGCGGGTAGATGAAGGTAGCCCGTTGAGCTTTCCCAGCCGGGATCGGTCATCCAGGCACTGACCGAAGGCTGCCGGGAATCGGCAAGCTCGGGATCACCCATCCAGATCCAGACGACCCGACCGATTTCCTTGACCGGGTAGTGCCGCACGCCCACTCTGGGTGCTCTGTCTTGCGACGGAACCTTGACGCAGTCGCCGCGCCGGTCATAGCAAAACCCATGGTAGGCACACACGATCTGGTCGTTCACCAGGCGGCCGGCCGACAGTGGGAAAGATCGGTGCGCACAGCGGTCCTCCAATGCGGTGACCTCGCCCTCGGTCGTGCGGTAGAAGACCAAGTCACGCCCGAGCAGCTTCCGCTTGAGAAGCGCACCGGAAAACTCTGGCCCGAAGCCGGCGCAGTACCAGTCGTTGTAGATCAAAGGGGTGTTCCGGCCTGCCATCGTGGCAAAGGCAGCCCGGTAGCGTTCGATTTGGTTTTGCGCAGGAAGGGTCATGGAGCAAAAGGTAGTTGTCGTGAGGAGATCTCGAAGTCTAGGCTTCGCCGACTTCCTGCACCAACGCTATTTGGGCAACAAGAACTTTCCGAATCGGAAAACCGGGGTACCTGGATCGCAGCGTGCGGGTGCCGCGCGGCTGGAGCGTTCACAAGGCCAGCCGCGCGCATGGCATCGCGCACTTGTCAGTCTGTGGAGGACGGGCGCATTGCTCGACCTGCCGAGTGCGCGTGAGCGGCGCGATGCAGCAACAAGACGCCGGGCCGCGATGAGCGCCGTACGCTGGCGCGGGTGCATGAGCCGGACGATGTGAGACTGGCATGCCAACTGCGGCCACGAGGTGACCTGACCCTATTGCTTCGCAAGCGCAGTGAATCGCCCCGGTTTTGAACTGACCCCAGAAGTTGGACAAACCTCAAGGGTTTCATGAGGAAGTACCAAACAGAGTTCAAGCTCAAAGTGGTCAAGAGCTTTTTGGTTGGGGACGGCGGAGCAAAGCTGCTGGCGCGCCAATGGTCTGTGTGTTAGTGTTACTGTGTTAAAAATAAAGGCGCTATGAGAAAATGATCGCATAGGAGGTGAGCCTTGATGGACGAGTTGCAGGAGTTGGAGCGCTATCTTGCGC
>JAZKIK010000764.1:0-8391 GCA_040384925.1 Pseudomonadota bacterium
CCACACCGGCAAACACGGACAGACCCGAGTGCGCCTTGGCGATGTTGTTGATCAGTTCCATCATGTTCACGGTTTTGCCGACACCGGCACCGCCGAACAGACCCACCTTGCCGCCCTTGGCGAACGGGCAAACCAGATCAATCACCTTGATGCCGGTTTCCAGCAGTTCCTGGGAAGGGCTCAGTTCATCGTAGGCGGGTGCCTTGCGGTGAATGGGGGCAGTCAATTCCTGGCTGACAGGGCCACGCTCGTCAATCGGCGCACCCAGCACGTCCATGATGCGGCCCAGAGTGGCCTTGCCAACGGGGACGGTGATGTTGGCCCCGGTGTTGTACACCATGTTGCCGCGACGCAGGCCGTCAGACGTGCCCAGCGCAATGGTACGAACGACACCGTCGCCCAGTTGTTGCTGGACTTCCAGCGTCAATGAAGAGCCTTCCATCTTGAGCGCGTCATAGATTTTTGGCATCTGGTCACGCGCAAACTCCACGTCAACCACTGCGCCAATACACTGAACAATCTTGCCTTGAGCTTGAGCCATGATTGGATCCTTTTCTGTTCTTTAAATCTTGTAAATCGGGTGTGACAACTTAAACAGCTGCAGCACCTGCAACGATTTCCGAAAGTTCTTTCGTGATCGCAGCTTGACGTGTTTTGTTGTAAACCAGCTTGAGTTCGCCAATAACGCTGCCTGCGTTGTCGGTAGCGGCCTTCATGGCCACCATGCGGGCGGACTGTTCAGACGCCATGTTTTCCGCAACGGCCTGATAGACCAGTGCTTCCACATAACGAACCAGCAGATCATCAATCACGGTCTGTGCATCAGGCTCATAGATATAGTCCCAGCCATGCTGGTCCTTGTCCGCCTGCAAACGGTCAGCAGTCAAAGGCAGCAACTGCTCAACAACCGGCTCCTGGCGCATGGTGTTGATGAATTTGGTGTAGCAAAGATACACCGCCTTGACCTTGCCTTCGCTGTACGCATCAAGCAAGACCTTGACCGGGCCAATCAGCTTGTCAAGATGCGGCTTGTCACCAAGTTGTGTCACGTGTGACACCACCTTGGCACCAACACGGTTGAGAAAGCCCAGCCCCTTGTTACCAATGGCAACCGCCTGGGCATCCTGGCCTGCCGCCTGCAGATCCTTGAGCTTGCCAGTGACTGCACGAAGCACGTTGGTGTTCAAACCACCGCACAGACCCTTGTCAGTCGTCACCACGATAAACCCGGTGGTTTTGGAGTCATTGGACTCCATGAACACATGGGTGTACTCGGGATTGGCCTGAGACAAATTGGCCGTGATGTTACGGATCTTGTCGCTGTAAGGGCGGGCGGCACGCATCCGTTCCTGCGCTTTACGCATTTTGGAGGCCGCGACCATTTCCATGGCTTTGGTGATCTTGCGGGTGTTTTCAACCGACTTGATCTTGCCTCGTATTTCCTTGCCTGCTGCCATTATTTAGCCCCCACGCTTTTCACTTCGTGTAATGCGCTGCCCCCAGAGGGGGCCGCTGCGCCTGCGGCTCGGCAAAGCCGGTTCCGCGGCCCCTGCTTGGAGGGACGAACCCTCAAGGTTGTCGCTGCGCTCATAGGTAGATTTCGGTTGATTTAGGCGAAAGACTTCTTGAACGCCGCCACGGCCGTGTTCAATTCAGCTTCAGCGTCCTTGTCCATGGCTTTGTTGGCTTCAAGTTTTGCCATCAGCGCAGCATTTTTGTCTTTGAGGTAGCTATGCAGTCCAGCTTCAAATGCCAGCACCTTCTTGACCTCGATATCGTCCATGAAACCCTTGTTCACTGCGAACAATGTGGCACCCATGTTGGAAATCGACAAAGGTGAATACTGGGCCTGTTTGAGCAGCTCAGTCACGCGGGCACCACGATCAAGCTGCTTGCGGGTCGCTTCATCAAGGTCAGAAGCGAACTGCGCAAACGCAGCCAGCTCACGGTACTGGGCCAGATCGGTACGGATACCACCAGACAGGTTCTTGATCAGCTTGGTCTGGGCAGCACCACCGACGCGCGACACCGAGATACCGGCGTTGATCGCAGGACGGATACCGGCGTTGAACAGGCTGGTTTCCAGGAAAATCTGGCCATCGGTAATCGAAATCACATTGGTTGGCACAAATGCCGACACGTCACCGGCTTGCGTTTCAATGATGGGCAATGCCGTCAGTGAACCCGTTTTGCCTTTGACTGCACCCTTGGTGAAGTCTTCCACGTACTTTTCATTCACACGTGCAGCGCGCTCAAGCAAACGGCTGTGCAGATAAAACACGTCGCCTGGATAAGCTTCACGTCCTGGTGGACGGCGCAACAGCAGCGACACCTGACGGTAGGCAACAGCCTGCTTGGACAAATCGTCATACACGATCAGCGCGTCTTCGCCGCGGTCGCGGAAGTACTCGCCCATGGTGCAGCCGGAGTAGGCGCTGACATACTGCATGGCAGCTGATTCAGAAGCCGAAGCGGCAACCACAATCGTGTATTCCATGGCACCGGCTTGTTCCAGCGAGCGCACCACGTTTTTGATGGAAGATGCTTTTTGGCCAATCGCGACGTAAACGCAATAAACGCCCTTGCCCTTCTGGTTGATGATGGCGTCAATGGCGACGGCAGTTTTGCCGGTCTGACGGTCACCAATGATCAGTTCGCGCTGACCACGGCCGACTGGAACCATCGAGTCAATCGACTTCAGGCCGGTTTGCAGTGGCTGGTCCACTGACTTGCGCGCAATGACGCCAGGCGCGACTTTTTCAATCACGTCGGTCATCTTGGCATTGATCGGACCCTTGCCGTCAATCGGCTGCCCCAGGGCATTGACCACGCGGCCAAGCAACTCTGGACCCACCGGCACCTCAAGAATACGACCCGTGCATTTAACCGTGTCGCCTTCAGCCAGATGTTCGTACTCACCGAGAATCACGGAACCGACGGAGTCGCGCTCCAGATTCAGTGCCAGACCATAGGTAGGGGTGCCGTCAGCGGTTGCCGGGAATTCAAGCATTTCGCCTTGCATCACGTCGCTCAGACCATGAATGCGCACGATACCGTCGGTCACCGACACAACAGTGCCCTGGTTACGGATATCGCTACCAGCGGTCAAGCCTTCAATACGGCTCTTGATCAGTTCAGAAATTTCTGCGGGATTGAGTTGCATGACTCTTTCCTTCTTTCTTGGTTATTGGCTAAAGACTTCAAACGGCGCGCGGCGCAACATCAGGAAATCAGCGCCACTTTCATTTGCTCTAAACGGGCTTTGACCGAAGTGTCCAGCACTTCGTCGCCCACCACGACACGTATACCGCCTATCAGCGAAGGATCCAGCTCAACCTTGAGATTGAGCTTTCTGCCGAAACGTTTTTCCAGCGTTGAAGCCAGATCAGCCAGCGCCGCATCTTCCAGCGCAAATGCACTGTAGACAATGGCGTCTGACGAGCCGCCCCGCGCATTCTTCAATGCACGGAACTGGCTTGCGATTTCTGGCAGAACACTGATGCGTCCGTTGTCGATCACAGCGCGGAGGAAGTTTTTGGCCGCCTCTGGCAGTTTGGTCTTTTTGGACTCGGCCACGCCGGAAATCACGTCAAAAGTCTGGACAGAAGTCACGCTGGGGTTAGCCGCGTACTGCTGAAGCTGGACATTTGATGCAATTGCCGCCAGCTCGTCGAGCCATGCAGCAGCACCCGCCAGGTCGCTTTCTGCAGCCTTGAACAGTGCTTCAGCGTAAGGGCGTGCAATGGTGGCTAGTTCGGCCATAGTGATGCTCCCGTCGATTCAGTCAAAGTTCAGTCTTCAGACGACCCAGCAATTCAGCATGCACCACGGCATTGACTTCCTTGCGCAGAATCTGCTCGGCACCTTTGACGGCCAGCGCGGCAACCTGATCACGCAGGGTTTCGCGGGCTTTGAAGGTTTGCTGCTCAGCTTCAACCTTGGCGGCGGCAATGATCTTGCTGCCCTCTTCGGCTGCCCTGGCTTTGGCCTCTTCAATCATGGTCTGTGCACGGCGCTCGGCGTCAGCCAGACGCAATGCGGACTCGTTGCGTGACTTGACCAATTCTTCTTCCACCAGCTTGTTAGCGCTAGCGAGTTCAGATTTGGCCTTAGCGGCAGCATCAAGACCATCAGCTATTTTTTGTGCCCGCTCGTCCAGTGCTTTTGTGATCGGTGGCCACACGAATTTCATCGTGAACCACACAAGGATCGCAAAAACAACGGCCTGCAGGAACAGGGTTGCGTTGATGTTCACGGCTTAGTACCTTTCAAGCGCGAAAGATTACCGAAAATCAAATGGCGAATGGTTTGGCGAATGCGAACAGCAGGGCGATAGCCACACCAATCAGGAACGCAGCGTCGATCAGACCAGCCAAAATGAACATTTTGGTTTGCAGTTCATTCATCAGTTCTGGCTGGCGAGCAGAAGCTTCCAGGAATTTGCCACCCATCAGCGCGATGCCGATAGATGCGCCCAATGCGCCCAAACCAACGATCAAACCGCAAGCCAATGCCACGAGGCCGAGAATATTTTCCATGATTGCTCCTAATAAAGTACGGAAAAGAAAAAACGAAAGAAAAACTATCAGTGCGAATCGTGGGCCTGCCCCACGTAAATCAATGTCAACATCATGAAGATGAAGGCTTGCAGCGTGATCACCAGAATGTGGAAGATACTCCACGCGGTTCCGGCTATCACATGCCCGACGCCCAGCCAGAACCCGCCAGCAAGGGGGTTGAATTGCCAGGCCCATGCGCCACCCATCAGGGCGATCAGCATGAAAATCAGTTCGCCGGCAAACATGTTGCCGAACAGCCGCATGCCGTGTGAAACGGTCTTGGCAGCAAATTCAATCATCTGCATCAAAAAGTTGATGGGATACAAAAACACCTTGTCACCGAACGGAGCAGCCACCAGCTCATGTGTCCAGCCGCCCAGACCCTTGATCTTGACGCTGTAGAAAAGGCAGACCAGCAACACACTGACCGACATACCCAAAGTGGTTGACAGGTCAGCCGTCGGAACCACACGCATGTAGTCTTTGAAACCCATCGCAGGGCCTGCACTGTGCCAGAGGGCCGGAAGCGCATCAACCGGCAGCATGTCCATCGCGTTCATTGCGAAGATCCATACAAACACCGTCAATGCAAGAGGCGCCACCAGCTTGCGGCTGGTCGCGTTGTGAATCACGCCCTTGGCCTGGTTGTCCACCATTTCAGACAGGATTTCGACCGCAGCCTGAAAACGCCCTGGAATACCGGAGGTTGCCTTGCGTGCTGCACGCCACAGAAAAAAGCAGCCAAGCACACCCAGCAATACCGAATAAACCAGCGAGTCAAGATTAAACACGCTGAAGTCAACCAGACTGTGCTGTTCGACGTTTTCAAAAGCAAAGTTCTTCTGCAAATGATGCAGGTGATGCTGGATGTAATCGCCAGCGGACGGGCCGTGTGTTCCTGTTTGTTCAGCAGCAGACATATGTCACCAGTTCATCCCTATTTTTTCATCTGACTCTTGCGTCCCAGGCCAAGCCACGCGGCTACCCAGTACACCTTCATCGTCACCACAAAACCAGCCAGCAAAGCCAGCCAATTCAACTGCACAACCATTTTCGGCGCTGCCAGCAGCATCGCCACTGTCAACACCACCTTGACGAGTTCCCAAATAAAGAACCCGGCCATCGCCGCACCAGCTGGAACTGTAGTTCCACTCTGGCCAAAAGCCATTTGCCGACCGAAACCGCGCGCAAAGATTGCAGCCGGAACCACAACACAAAGCGAGCCATACAAAACAGACCAGCCCGTACTGCTGTTACCCGACCAAACCCAGACACATGACGCAAGCAGCAGGCCGGTGACGGCCTGCCAGACCAGCACCCGCAACAACGATAGCGGGGCTTGCTGACTGCGGAGCTTTTGACTCAGTGCTTTTGCTTCTTCACGGGAAAGTGGCTTGAAGTCCTCACCTTCACCCTCAGCTACGCCATCATCAAATGCTGTCACCCCAGCCAACCCGATATTCAGGTCTTTTTTTGGCGACTGCTCTTGAAGCCCGGCAATCTGATCCGAATTTGTTATTTTGACAGACACAAATTACGGTAAGGTTACAAGGTTCGTATTCAGCAAAGCCTCTGATTATACGTAGAAACCCCCGCCAGTCGTCAATTTACGTGCATGCTGAACCAAAAGGCCTCTTTTTGGGGCGTGCTTGTGCGCCTGCCACACTGTAAGCCGGACAAGCTCAGCCACAATCCGCATGTGTTGCTTTGCAGCACTTTTCGTTTTTTACAAGGCCCCACATGTCCGCCCTGATGAAGTTTCTGCACATTGCCGCCGCCATCACCTGGCTGGGCGGCGTCAGTTTTATGCTGTTTGCGCTGCGCCCTGCTGCCGTGTCGCTACTGACACCCCCACAACGCCTGCCCTTGATAGCTCAGGTGCTTCGCAGGTTTTTTCTGCTGGTCTGGCCTGCCATTGGCATCCTGCTGCTTAGCGGACTGGTGATGCTGCTGCGTGTTGGCATGAAAAACGCGCCGATTGGCTGGCATCTGATGTTTGGTATTGGCCTGCTGATGTTTGCGCTGTTTGGACATCTTTATTTTGGCCCGTTTCGGCGCCTCAAACTGGCTGTCAGCGCCTCTGACTGGCCCGAAGGCGGCCGGCGTGTCGGGCAGATTGCCACCTTGGCCAGCGTTAATCTCGTACTCGGCGTCCTGGCGATTGCAGCTGTCATTTTTCTGGCCTGAAGCGTTTTCGCTTTGACATGACTGCCCCTGTACCGGGTCGCTGGCGCGGCCTTCTCAAAAAATCCATGCCCACACCCGAGATGCTGGCGAGCAATCGCTGGCTCAAGCCGATTGCCCACAGGCTTTTTGAGCCGCGTCTCTGGCATCTGCAGCATGAAGGTGTGGCCCGCGCCGTGGCCATAGGCATTTTCTGGGCTTTTGCGATTCCCGTAGGGCAGCTTGTGGTTGCGGCAGCGCACAGCGTCTGGTGGCGCGCCAATATTCCGGTAGCCGCCGGCGTCACCCTGATCACCAATCCCTTCACGCTTGGTTTCTGGCTGTGGCTGGCCTATCAGCTGGGCAGCCTGCTGCTGGATGCGCCGCCCATGGTTGCACGCGCTGAAGGTGACAGCCTGATCAGCTGGATGACTTCATTTGGCGGCCCGGCCTTGCTGGGCATGGGCATTTTTGCGGTGGCGGGTTCGGCATGTGGTTACCTGATTGTCAAATTTGCATGGCGACTGCGGGTTTACCTCAAACGGCGCTACCGATAATTGCCTGCAAAGCCGGAGCGCTGCAAACCACAGTTTCGCGCGCCACACTCCTGACGCCCTTCCCTTGCCATGACCCCAGACCTGCCCGACACCCCCTGCTACCTCAACGGTGACTACACACCCCTCAAAGACGCAAAAATCAGCGTCATGGACAGGGGCTTCATTTTTGGCGACGGGGTTTATGAAGTGCTCCCCGCCTATGCTGGCAAGCTGTTCCGTTTTGAGCAGCACATGGCCAGACTGGACCGAAGCCTGGCCGAATTGCGCATCCCCAATCCGCTGATGCATGCCGAATGGCATGAAATCGCTCTCAGATTACTGGCTGACCACGCCCACGCAACCGCCGCAACCAACACAAACAGCCCGAAAAACACGCAGTTGATCTATATTCAGGTCAGCCGGGGTGTTGCGATGCGTGACCACGCCATGTTGCCAGGCCTGAAGCCTACGGTGTTTGTGATGTGCAACGCCATGAAGATGCCCACGCAAGCGCAGCGCGAGCAAGGCGTAGCCTGTGTCAGCGCTGACGACTTTCGCTGGGAAAAAGCCCATATCAAAAGCACCAGTCTCTTGGGCGCGGTGTTTTCAAGGCAGATCAGCGTGGACGCAGGGGCCGTTGAAACCATCATGTTCAGAGGCGATTATTTGAGTGAAGCCGCGTCCAGCAATGTCTGGGTCGTCAAAAATGGCAGCGTGATGGGCCCGCCCAAAGACCATCTGGTGCTGGAAGGCATTCGTTATGGCCTGATCGAGGAAATGTGCAGCAGCTCAGGAATTCCCTTCGAGCTGCGCCGCATCAGCCGCGCCGAAGTGCTGGCGGCAGACGAGCTGCTGCTGTCATCAGCCACCAAAGAGGTGTTGCCTGTCACTTCGCTTGACGGCACGCCGGTCGGCCATGGAATTGAGAAGGGCCAGCCCGGCCCCATCTACAAAAAACTGTACGCAGCCTACCAGCAAGCCAAACAAGCCACCAAGGAGCAGTCGCCATGAGCCAGACACCGCCGGACTCACCAAAAACCCCCGATGCGCCGGAAACACCGCGCCAGGAATCACTGATCGAGTACCCCTCGCAGTTCCCCATCAAGGTCATGGGCCTGAAAGTTGACGGTCTG
>JAZKIK010000765.1:0-2966 GCA_040384925.1 Pseudomonadota bacterium
AGCAGGAAATATTGCCTCTGCATGGCGGACGTATTGTCAAAAGCCTGGGTGATGGGCTGATGCTGGAGTTTGCCGACGCAAAAAGCTGCGCCAGGGCAGCATTTGCCTTGCAATATTTCAGCCAGCAGGTCAATGCTGAGCAAAACCCTGACCGTCAGATGCATCTGCGCATGGGAGGCCATTTAGCGGAGTTCGTATCTGACAAACATGATATCTATGGCACCGACGTCAACCTGACGGCGCGCATTTGTACCTTGGCAGGACCGAATGACATTGTGGTCTCTGCCGATTTTCGTGATGGCCTGACGGCCGGACTGGATGCAGACATCGAGGATCTGGGCGAATGCCACCTCAAACACGTCAAGGAACCGGTCAACGTATACCGGCTCAGCCATGCAGGTCATGTGCCAGTCATTCCAGCCATGCTGTCGGCGCCACCGGATTTCAGACCAACTGTGGCTGTTATTCCGTTTCAAGCCCGAAGCAATGAACCCGAGCATTTTGTGATTGGCGAGTTATTGGTCGACGGCATTATCGCCCAGCTATCGCGCAGCGCCGATTTACGGGTTATTTCCCGTTTGTCGACCACTGTTTTCAGGGGCCACACAAATCCGATAGAAGAAGTGGAATCACGTTTAGCCGCCTCTTTTGTGCTTTCAGGGAGTTATATAGCCAGCGGCGGCAAAATTTTGATATTTGCAGAACTGGCCAACGCCCGCAAAAAAGAAATCATTTGGGCTGAGCGCCTGTCCGGCGACACGATGGACTTGTTACAGCAACAAAGCGAACTGGTTAATAACATAGCTTCTGCTGCAAGTCGTGCGCTGATTGATTCCGAGGTTCAACAGTCGCTGGTGCAACCCTTGCCACGACTGGACAGCGGATCACTTCTGCTTGGCGGGATCTCGCTGATGCATCGGTCATCATGGCGTGACTTTGACAGAAGCAGGCAGGTGCTTGAGGCATTGCTTGAACGTCACAACCGGTCTGCCACACCACGTGCGTGGCTTGCCAAATGGCACACGCTGCGGGTTATAAAGGGTATGAGTGATTCGCCAGCAAAAGATACCCGGCTTGCACTGGAGCAAACACATCGGGCTCTTGATCTTTCACCAGACAATGCTTTGTCGCTTGCTATTGAGGGTTACGCGCGGTGTCAGTTGCTCGGTGATGCAGAAGCAGCTCAGATCTGCATCGAAAAAGCGATTGAACTGAATCCAAGTGAACCCCTGGGGTGGCTTTACAAAAGTGTCTGGTCGTCGATGTGGGGAAGCCCAGCCAATTCCGTATCCGAAGCCAGGCATGCTGCAAGCCTGTCACCGCTTGACCCACTGAAATACTTTTTCGACGTAATCCTGGCCTCCGGTCAGACGATCAACGGGGACTATGCCGAAGCCATTGAATTTGCCAATCGCTCGTTGCGGGCAAATCGGCACCACCAACCGGCGTTGCGTGTTTTGCTGCATGCACAAGTCGATAGCGGACAAATGACACAGGCACGCGAGACCTTGAAGCTTCTGCTCGTGGAAACGCCAAATTTGACAATCACAAACTATTTGTCCATGGGAAGCTCTGCAAGCAAAACGCGCAGACTTTTTGCTGAAGTACTTCGAAAAATGGGTGTTCCAGAATTTTGAGTCAACTAAACGGAGAACGAATATGTCAGTCATGAGCACGATGGGTGGTGGTATCGGAGGGGGCATTGGCGGCGGTATCGGCGGAGGCATTGGTGGTGGTATCGGCGGAGGCATTGGTGGTGGTATCGGCGGAGGCATTGGTGGTGCAGCAGAATCCCCGCTGCTCGCAAGCGCATTGATACAGAGCAGGGCCGCGTTAGTCGGGCCATTTGCAGGAACCACATTGCCAATTGACCTGCCCGTGCCGCTGGACAAAGCTGAACGATTGGCGCATTGGGCTGCTGGACCACGCATGTCAGCATGCGAGTTGGAGCTGCTGTCCGGGCTGCATTTGACTGCAGACAAAAACAAGGAGGCCATGTCCCTTACCTTTGTTGATCTGGACGCCAAACCGCTTAAAAGTCAGAGTCTGGTCAAGCTGGTACGCCCCACCGCAAAGGTTTTCAAACAGCAACTGGAACTGGTCGCAAACTATTCCGAATTGCGCGCAGACCGCGGCAGTGAAGTGCTGGTCCAGGCGACCGGTGTTCTGGATTTTTTTGCATCTATCATTGGCCTGCAGGCGCATCGCCATAAATACACATTGGAATTGATTGGGCTGGCAATGTCCCTGGCCACCGATGTTGAAATGCGCATCAAACACGCTTTTGCCTGCCAGCGCCCATCGGAGCTGTCACCCCAAATCCAGACCATGATCCCGGTGCCAGGCCATGCCACCTGGCCAAGTGGGCACGCAACAGAGGCATTCATGGCAGCTACTGTTTTGCAGGCGCTGCTGCAAGACGCCAATCAGACCGGTGACAAATACGAAGAACAGTTGCAGCGCCTGGCAGCACGGGTAGCCGTTAACCGCACGGTTGCGGGTGTGCATTTTCCCGTTGACAGTGCGGTAGGCAGGCTGCTCGGAACTGCGCTGGGCGACTTTTTTGTTGCCCGTTGTATAGGTAGAGAATTGCATGAACGCGGTTTTGACGGTCCCAATTTTCACGATGCAAACGGTCATGTGGTGGATTTTGACTTGCGTGTATCGATGACAGACAACCAAAGCGGCTATTACCAGTTGCTGTCGTCCGCAGGGGCAGTGGCGGCGTCACCCTTGATGGCTTTTATGTGGAGCAAGGCCGTCAAGGAATGGCTGCCCATCAAATAAGCCCCTAAAACGCAAACGGAGCCACCACCATGAAATGGACAGCCCTTCCCAAAGGCAGCTTTACCGGCATCAACTGGGCAAAACCAGGCGCAACAAGCGGTTTTGACCCCTACCTGGTCTGGGCAGAAGCCAGCCAGTTTGCGGGTTATGCCGATCACTCGCCCAAATGGCTCACGCTG
>JAZKIK010000766.1:0-4129 GCA_040384925.1 Pseudomonadota bacterium
TGTGGCTTTCAGCGCCGTGCCGGGGTTGACACGGGCCAGGCCCTCGGGCTGGCGCAGGCCTTGCAACGTCTGGGCCAGCCAGGGTCCGGCTACCAGTTCTGACCAATCGGCGTCATCGGCTTCAGCGGCCAGATCCGCTTGGTCCAGCGATGCACCGGCCACCAGCCGCATGGCCTGGTCAAAAGGCAAACCGTTGGCGGCGGCTTTTTCAATCGCCTCAAAACGCAGCAGCAGCCGCTCCAGCGACTTTTTGTTGACCTCCACCCAGCGGCCGCGCAGCAACTGCAAACCGTCACCGCCCTTGAGCAGGGCTTTGATATCGGCAGCGCTCAGGGTTTCACCATCAAGCGACACCTCCATGCTGAAGTCCAGCAGCGCGCCAGCGCCCAGCAATGAGGGCGGGCGCGCACCCACGTTGCCCTTGACGCTGGGGCGGCTGGGCCGGCCTGCCTTCCACACGCCGGGGGTTCGCACCACAATACCAGCGGCTTCAAGCTGGCCCACATCACGCAAAAAGGCAAAAGCCTGCTCCGGGCTCCAGCGCAGCGGGTGGTAAATGCCGCCTTCTTTCACCATCTCATCAAGCCAGGCGCAATGCGCTGCGGCACGTTGCACCGGCAGCAGCAGGGACAGCAGTTGCGACTGCTGCCCGGCACCGGCAAATTCGGCCAGAGCTCGCGACAGCGGCTGGTGTTGCGCCTTGCCCGCTGCCGAAAGGCGCGCGGTGTAGGTCGCCAGAAAAGCAAAGGGGTAGTCCGGGTCCTTGCGGTTTTCGGCCAGGTTGAAATGCACCCGGCCCACCATGTTCCAGATCGGATTGCGGGTTTTCAAAAAGTCCTGCAGTGGCAAGGCCGATTCGGCCAGTTCCACAGCAAGAGCTGCGTCCATGCCCTGCCAAAGCGCAGTCAGCACTTCGCAAGTCATGTATTCAGCACCCTGCATGGGCGGCACATCGGCCACCCGTGCTTCAAGCTGCCCGATTGCGGGTAAAGCCACCGTGAAAGCCTCCGCAGCTTCCGGCAAGGCGCAAAGTGCCGTCACATAACTGGCCGCAAAGTCGCGCCACCAGCCCCAGACTGGCGGCAACACCTGGCCCACTGAGGCCGTGCCCAACTGCAGCAAGCCGTGCCCGGTGCCACGCGCAAAAGCTTGAGTCAGTTCAGCTGCGGTCTTGTCGGCCAGCAAGGGCGCGTCGGTCTGCGGCAAGGCCAGCAAGCGACCGCGTGGGCTGAGTTGCAGCGCCAGATTCATCACAAGGTCTGTCAATGTCGGCCCCTTGTCCTCCCTGCACACTGCTCACAGACCATGCCCGCCAGCCGGTGCAAGGACTGCCATCCACTTGCCGGCCAGTCGGGCTGTTTTAAACCCTTGACAATGCCATCAACCTTGTGCGCGGCGGTCAGCAGGTTGGCCAGGGCGGTTTCGCTGATATTGGGCAGGGCGCGTTCATACAACTTTTCCTTGGCACCCCAGATGCGGTTTTCCCGCAGCGCCATGGGCAGGGGGCGGCCTGCGGCCATGGCGTCCTTGACCCGTTTCATGCCGCGTATGTCTTCGGCCAGCGCCCAGTGCACCAGTACTTCGGATTCACCCTCAGACTGCAGGCCGTCAAGCATGCGCGCCACCCGCACAGCCTGGCCGCTGAGCACGGCTTCGGCCAGTTTGAAAACGTCGTAACGCGCCACATTGAGCACCGCGTTTTCAACCTGCTCGTAACTCAACACCGCACCTTCAGGCGGCGGATACAGCAGGCCGAGTTTTTGAATCTCCTGGTGCGCGGCCAGCAGATTGCCTTCCACCCGGTCTGAAAAAAATTGTAGTGTGCGCTGGCCTTCTTCACCGGCAGCCACACGCTGGCCCTGCATCTGCAGGCGTTGTGCAATCCATTGCGGCAGGGTGCTTCTGGCGATCGGGTCAAACTTGACGCTGACACCAAAACTCTCCAGCGCACCAAACCAGGCACCCTTTGTCGTCAGGCTGTCGAGTTTGGGCAGGATGATGAGCGTCAGCGTGGAATCGTCGCCCTGAGAACGTTGTGCAATGTGCTGCAGCGCTGTGGAGCCGTCCTTGCCTGGTTTGCCGCTGGGCACACGGATTTCAATGATTTGTTTGTCTGCAAACAGGCTCAGCGAGCCGCCACTGGCCAGCACCGCGCTCCAGTCAAAATGCGCGCCAGCCACAGTGTGTACCGTGCGCTCGGTGTAACCCTGCTGGCGGGCAGCGGCGCGCAGGGCGTCGGCAAACTCCTGCACCAGCAGCGGCTCGTCACCATAAAGCGTGTACAGGCTTTTCAGCCCGCGCTTGAGGTGGTCCTGGAGTTGGGCTGGGGCTAGGTTCATGGTTTCTAGGTTTACAGTTTAGCGGTTGACAGCAGCAGGCTGGTTTCGGTATTGGCAATGCCGTCCAGCAGGCGTATGCGGCCCAGCACGCGGTCAAAGGCTTCCAGGCTGTCGGCCTGCAGCTCGGCCACCATGTCCCAGCGGCCATTGGTGCTGTGCAGGGCGCTGACGGCCGGGTCGCCGCGCAGGGCGGCCAGCACGGCAGCGCTACGGTTGCCTTCCACCGCCACTGTCATGAAGGCGCGTATGCGGTGGCCTTCAACCTGCGGTTTCAGGCGCACGGTGTAACCGGTGATGGTGCCGTCAGATTCCAGCCGGCTCAGCCGGTTTTGCACCGTGCCGCGCGACACCCGCAAGACCTTGGCCAGCGAAGCCACCGAGGCCCTGGCGTCGTCGCGCAGCAGGGAAAGTAGTTGCCTGTCTATGTCGTCCATGGACCTGATTTTAGCTGCCTCTTGTGCAATACGTCAGCCAGTACTGACGATTTGCTTAAATCGGCTGAGAAATTGAACAACTTACTGGCTTTTCTTTGGCGCAGCTCTTCCCGAAAATTGATGCTGTTGCGAATCTCGCACACCGTTTATCTCTCTTGAAACCCCTCGACAGATTTGCCTATAGAAACATACGGAGCCTCATCATGGTTGACTACATTGGTATAAAAAGCATTCAGCGCATCGTGGCCCAGCGCGGCCCGGCCGCCTTTATTGAAGGCCTGGCCGCAGAGATCGAATCTGACTATCGCCGCTGGAAAGAGTTTGACAAGTCAGCCCGCCATGCGATTCATTCCCCCGTTGGTGTGATCGAATTGATGCCGACCAGCGACGGGCGCATGTATTCCTTCAAATACGTCAACGGCCACCCCAAAAACACCGAAGTCGGCTTGCTGACCGTGACAGCTTTTGGCGTGCTCGCTGATGTGGACACCGGTTACCCGCTGTTGTTGTCTGAACTGACCATCACCACTGCCTTGCGCACCGCCGCCATGTCGGCGCTGGCCGCCAGATGGATGGCCAGGCCAGGCAGCCGCGTCATGGCGCTGATAGGCAACGGTGCACAAAGCGAATTCCAGGCAATTGGTTTTCACCGTGTGGTCGGCATCCGGGAAATCCGTTTGTATGACATTGACGCCAAAGCCAGCGCCAAACTGGCCCGCAACCTGGCCAGTCTGGGCCTGGAAGGACTGAAAGTGGTGATCTGCAATTCGGCTCTTGATGCCGTCAAGGGTGCGGACATCGTGACCACTGTCACCGCAGACAAACGCAACGCCATCATTCTGACACCGGAAATGATTGAGCCCGGCATGCACATCAACGCCGTAGGCGGCGACTGCCCCGGCAAAACCGAGCTGCATGCCGACATCCTGCTCAGAAAAGACGCGCGGGTGATTGTTGAATACGAACCCCAGTCACGTATTGAAGGCGAAATCCAGCAACTGCCAGCCGACTTTGTGGTCGCCGAATTTGCCGATGTACTCAATGGCTCGGCCATCGCCCGCGCCGATGCCGCTGAAGTCACGATTTTTGATTCAGTCGGTTTTGCACTGGAAGACTATTCGGCACTTTGCTACCTGCACAAACTGCAGCAGCAGGACGCCCAGACCCGCGAGCAGATTGACCTGATTCCGTATCTGGACAACCCCAAAGACCTGTTTGGCCTGCTGAATCAGCAAAAAACTGCGCCCGCTGTCAAAACCCAGCAAAATCTGGCTGTCAAACTGGCGTCTGACGCCATACCGGCCTGAGCCCCTTAACCTAATCCATCACGACCACCATGAAAAACCCGGACAGCCT
>JAZKIK010000767.1:0-10265 GCA_040384925.1 Pseudomonadota bacterium
GTTGGGCGGTATGCGGATGCTCTGCACCACCGTACACCTTGAGTTTCTTGATCATCGCGTAGCCAAGCGGGCCTTTGGGCAACATGCCCTTGACGGCTTTTTCCAGGGCGCGGCCAGGAAACTTGGTTTGCATGTCGCGGAAATTGGTGGCAGTGATGCCGCCTGGATAACCGGAATGGCGATAGTAAATCTTGTCAGTCGACTTGGCGCCGGTGACACGCAGCTGGGCTGCGTTGATGATGACGATGAAGTCACCGGTATCGACGTGAGGCGTATAAATGGCCTTGTGTTTGCCGCGCAAACGGAGAGCAACTTCGCTGGCTACTCGTCCGAGGACCTTGTCGGTCGCGTCAATCACAAACCACTCGTGCGTCACGTCAGCGGGTTTTGCGCTGAAGGTTTTCATGAGTTTTCTTTAAAAGAAGGGTTTGTAGGGCTCTTTTCCACGGTCGGCGTTCTTCTGATGAGAACCTCTTAGGTGGCAGATTTGGCAGGAGATCACTCCCCTGCCGCACTTCGCCGCGGAACCGCTGTGCGCTGCGAAGCCCACGATTATATGAAGAATCATGGGCTTGCGTCAATTTTTGATATAGAAAAGCAAGCAAAAACGTTGCAAGCAGGTACCATCAGGCCATGTTTAGCTATCGCCACGCCTTCCACGCCGGCAACCACGCCGACGTGCTCAAACACACAACGCTGATTGCGTTGATGAAATACCTGACCCAAAAAGACACTGCGCTGACCGTGATTGACACCCACGCTGGTGCCGGGCTTTACCGCCTGGACGGTGACTACACCGAAACCAGTGGTGAGGCAAAAGACGGCGTCTTCAAGCTGCTCTCGGAACAAAATCCACCTGCCACGCAAGCCGGACAAGCAAAGCTCGCTATAAAAAAAGCAGCGCCTGAAGCCCTGTCACCAGCCTTGCAGGACTATGTTGATCTGCTCAAGGGGCTGAATCCGCAGTTTGCCGCAAGCGGTGAGGCGGCCCACCTCAAGATTTACCCTGGTTCGCCTTTTATCGAACAGCAGTTTTTAAGTGGCCGCGACAAACTCAAGCTGTTCGAGTTGCATCCGACCGATTTCAAATCGCTGAGCGGCAATATCGAGCAATTGGGTGTGGGTCGCCAGGTTTCGGTTGCACGTGAAGATGGTTTTGAAGCCCTCAAGACATTTTTGCCGCCACCGGCCCGGCGCGCCATGGTCTTGTGTGACCCGAGCTACGAAATGAAAACCGACTACGCCAGGGTTAGCGCCTGTATGGCGGATGCTGTCAAACGTTTTGCAACTGGCACTTATGTGGTCTGGTACCCCGTGATTCCACGGCCGGAAGCGCATGACTTGCCGCGCAAGCTCAAGACCCTGGCCGTCAAGGCTGACAGAAGCTGGCTGAATGCGGTTTTAACCGTCAAATCAAGCAAGCTGACAACAGACACTGAAGGCGAAGTCATCCGGCCCGGCTTGCCAGCCAGCGGCATGTTTGTCATCAACCCGCCACACACGCTGAAGGCAGAACTTCAGGCGGCCCTGCCGCAGATGGTGAAACTGCTGGCGCAGGACCGCAATGCGAGTTTTTCGCTGACCCACGGCGGTTGATTTGCAGCCAGGGCACATCTCTGGCGCTGCAAAACACGCATCCGATTTTCAAAAGCCTGCGTATATACCAACTTTACCGATGCACCGACTTGTGGCAAGGTGCAAACATCGCCAGATACAGCGGCTTTCCTGAAAATTTACCGCCAGTCCAACCGCCCGCAGCATGACCACCATCCTCATCGTCGAAGACGACGACGCCATTCGCAACAACATTGTCCGGCTGCTCAAACTGGAAGGTTTTGACACCATTTCAGCCCCTGACGGTCTGGTCGGGCTGGAACGGGCCAGAGCCTTCAAACCTGGCCTGATCATTTCGGACGTCAGCATGCCGGGCATGAATGGGTTTGAATTGCTGGCAGCGGTGCGTGCAGACAAAGCCCTGGCAACCCTGCCCTTCATACTGCTGACCGCACTGGACGACCGCGAAAACATGCGGCGCGGCATGACCGGGGGTGCGGATGATTACCTCTCCAAACCCTTTACCCGCAACGAGTTGCTGGACGCCGTCAACGCCCAGTTGCGCAAACAGGTGCTGGTGCAGGAGGTGATACTGAACGAGGTAGCTGCCGGTGAAGAACGCCTGAAGGCTGCGTTTGCACACCGGATTGGTGGCGGGCATACACAGACTTTTTCGGTCAGCCTGCCGAACGGGGTGATTACCGAGCAGTTGCCCGATGCTGCGGTGCTGTTCTCAGACATTCGCAACTTCACCTCGCTGGCTGAAAAACTCAGCTCGACCGAGGTGGCCGAGCTGCTGAACGACTACTTTGACCACGCCTGCCAGCCGATTCTGAAAAACGGTGGCCATCACCTCAAGTTTATTGGCGACGGCCTGATGGCGGTTTTTACCAACAGCGCCAGTGGTTCGCCGCTGCCAGCATCACGCCGCGCGGTGTCTGCCGCGCTGGCCATGACACTTGAAGCGCATGAGTTCAGGGGCTGGCTGGAAAGGCGTTTTCCGGGCCGAGGCCTGCCGCCGTTTGCGATTGGTGTAGGCCTGCACTGTGGTGAAGTCACCCTGTGCCAGATCGGCACCGTGCAAAGCAAGGAAATCGCGCCAATTGGCGACACCGTCAACACTGCGGCCCGGCTGGAAGCGGCCAGCAAGGAGCTAGGCTGGACCGTGGTGGCCAGCGGCCCGGTGCTGGCCACTGCGGGAGAAGGCATACAAACCGGTGCGCATTCGTCGGTGATCGTGCGCGGCAAGGAACTGGTGGTGGAGGTGCATGAAATCACCGGCCTGGTGACCACCATGGACGACAAGGTTCACGGCATGGCCAGCCTGACCGAAAGGGCGCTGGAAATCAGGGAGGCCGTCAAGGCCAACTCCGAAATCACGGCGCGTGCCGTCAAAAGTGCACTGGACTCCAAACTCTCTGCCCTCAAGGCCCAGGGGTTTGACCCGGCCAATGTGACGGTGCGGCTCAAGGGTTACCGCATCACCAAAAAAATCGGCTCCGGCGGCATGACCGAGGTTTACCTGGCAGAACGGGAGCTGGACGGCCTGCCCATCGTGCTGAAAATCCTTGATTCACGCGGCAAGGAAGCATCGGAACACCTGGTTCGGTTTATCCAGGAATACGCCTTGCTCTCAAAAATCGTGCACCCGCATGTCATACGCATTTATGACCAGGGGTTTACCGATGAGCACGCCTATATTGCGATGGAATATTTTGAGCGTGGTGACCTGCGGGGCCTGTTTGGTCCTGAGCTGACGCCACAGCGCGCGTTGCGGGCGATTGGGGAAATTGCCCAGGCGCTGGACGCGATTCACAAAAACGGCATTGTTCACCGCGACATCAAACCCGAAAACATCATGCTGCGGGTCGATGGCAGCGTGGCGCTGGCTGACTTTGGCATCGCCAAGTCCATGCTCAAGGCGGATGGCATGGGCCTGACACAAACCCGCCACGGTGATGTGGTCGGCACACCGTATTACCTGAGCCCCGAGCAGGCCAGCGGCCGCACCGTGACGACCCAGTCAGACCTGTACAGCCTGGGTGTGATGATGTTTGAAATGCTGGCCGGCAAACGGCCTTTTATTGCCGAATCGCTTGAATTGCTGCTGGCCAAACACCTGAACGCCGACACACCTGCGCTGCCCAAGGCTCATGCCCACCTTCAGGGCATCGTGAACAAACTGATGCACAAACACCCGGCCCTGCGTTACCAGTCTGCAGCCGATCTGCTGGCCGACCTGGCGCAGATGACTTACGGAAACCGCGCTACGGTGTAGGCATGGTCAGGGCGTGTTTTGGCCCATGGCATGGATTTCATGCATCAAAATCGGCGGGTTTCGCCTGTGCGGCGAGCATGCATTGCGATCAGTTCTG
Source organism: Pseudomonadota bacterium (assembly GCA_040384925.1). Classification (GTDB taxonomy): domain Bacteria; phylum Pseudomonadota; class Gammaproteobacteria; order Burkholderiales; family Burkholderiaceae_C; genus Polaromonas. The sequence goes on from JAZKIK010000767.1 coordinate 3,930, forward strand.
CAGCAAAAAAGTGAGCGTCAATACTTCAACGCCGCACTTTTGCCCCAGAACACCCGATAGGCAAACACCGTGTAGGCCACGATCATCGGCAAAACCACCGCTGCGCCGGCCAGTATCACCTTCATGGCTTCGGGTGAACTGGCGGCTTGCCAGATGGTGATTTTTTCTATCACCAGCCAGGGAAACAAGCTGTAGGCCAGACCGTAAAAGGCCAGCAGAAACACGCCCACCGTGGCGCCAAACGGCACCCAGGCGCCGTATTCATTGCCTTGCGCCAGCCGCACCGGCAGGCGTTGCAGGCTGCGGTAAGTTACGCCAAACAGAACAGCCGTGGCGGCGGGAATCGGCAGCAGCAGGAAAATGTTGGGAAACGAAAACCACTTGGCAAAAATCAGCGGGCTGACCAGCGGTGTGGCGATCGAGATGGCGGCGACACCAGCGACAGTGAAAAACAGGCTGCGGCGCGCCCAGCGCACGGCCTGGAGCTGCAGCGGGCCTTCGGTCTTGATGATCAGCCAGCCTGCGCCCAGCAGGCAATACGCAGCCACCAGCGCCAGGCCAATCACGGCGCTGAAGACCGTTGTCCAGGCGGTGGAGGCAAAGCCGGTAATCATCGAGCCGAGCATGAAGCCCTGGCTCCAGCTGGCCAGCAGCGAGCCGCTGTAGAACATGCGGTTCCACAGTGGTTTGTGGCTGGCACGCGCCTTGACCCGAAAGTCAAACGCCACACCGCGCAATGTCAAGCCAATCAGCATAAACGCCACGGGCAGGTAAAGCGCCCCCAGAATCACCCCGTGCGCGAGCGGAAAAACCGTCAGCAGAATGCCCACACCGAGCACCAGCCAGGTTTCATTGGCGTCCCAGAACGGGCCAATGCTGGCGATCATGGTGTCCTTGTCGTCGTCACTTGCACGATGCATGAGCACCCCCACACCAAGGTCGTAGCCGTCCAGAATCACATAGGCCAGCATGGCCAGCCCCATCACGACCATGAACACAATCGGCATCCAGCCGGCGGCCTGGGTCAGGTCGGGGATCAGGTTGGCATTCAGATCAGACATGGGGTGCTCCTTCTTTTTCGGGGTAGTTCAGCACGTTGAGCTGGTCTTGCAGCGGAGCGTTGGCACCTTCGTCGCCAAACGGTTTGTCGGCATGTTTTTTGTGCCGCGCCAGGTAAAACACCACGGAGACATAGGCCGTGATCAGCGCGGCATACAGCGTGAGATAAAGCGCCAGGGTCAGCGCGATGCGTGGCGCAGGCACTTTGGAGGCTGCGTCAGCCGAGCTCAGCACACCCGTTACCAGCCAGGGCTGGCGGCCAATTTCGGTCACGTACCAGCCTGCGATCAGGGCGACCCAGCCGGCAAAAGTCATGGCTACCAGCACTTTGGCGTGCAAGTTGGTGATCGTTTGGGCTTGGCCCTTTTTCCACGGTGCGAGCTTAAAAGTCGTGGCCCAGCTGACAAGCAGCATCAGCATGCCAACACCCACCATGACGCGAAAGGCCCAGAAAACCGGTGCCACTGGCGGGTGTTTGCCTTCAAATTCGTTGAGGCCCTTGACCTCTCCGTCCAGGCTGTGCGTCAGGTAAAGTGATGCCAGTTTGGGAATCGCAATTTCATAGTGGTTGCTTCTGGTCTTTTCATCGGGCAAGGCAAACAGTACGGCGGGCACACCTTTTTGGGTTTCCCAGATGCCTTCCATCGCAGCCAGTTTGGCGGGCTGGTGCTCCATGGTGTTCAGGCCATGGGCGTCGCCGGCCAGAATCTGCAATGGAATCAATACAGCAGCCAGATAAACGCCGGTTTTCAGGCTGGCCATGACCTCCGCCCCACGCTCGTTGCGCAGCCAGCGGTAGGCTGAAATACCCGCGACCAGAAAAGCCACCGTCAGGCCAGATGCCAGCAGCATGTGTGTCATGCGGTAGGGAAAAGACGGGTTGAAGATCACTTCAAACCAGCTCGTGACCACGGCCTTGCCATCGACCATTTCATAACCGGCAGGGGTGTGCATCCAGGAGTTGAGCGCCAGAATCCAGAAGGCCGACAAGGTGGTGCCGCCCGCCACCAGCAGGGTGGCAATGGTGTGCATGCGCTCACTGACACGCTCACGGCCAAACAGCATCACACCGAGCATGGTGGCTTCGAGAAAAAATGCGGTCAGCACCTCATAAGCCAGCAGCGGGCCGGCGATGTTGCCGACTTTTTCCATGTAACCGGGCCAGTTGGTGCCAAACTGGAAACTCATGGTGATACCGCTGACCACACCCAAGGCAAAGGTCAGCGCAAAAATCTTTACCCAGAACTGGTAGGCGTCCATCCAGTGTTGCTGGCCGGTCTTGACAAAACGAAGCTTGAAAAACAGCAGCACCCAGCCCATGGAAATGCTGATGGTCGGAAAAAGGATGTGAAAAGTGATGTTGGCCGCAAACTGTATGCGTGCCAGCATGAAGGCATCAAGACCGGAAAAACCATCCATCGTCAGCTCCTTGTTTGATTGCCGGGGTCCTCAGGCATGGCGTCAGCGAAGTCTTCAGGCTGAGGTCTTGCAACGCAGTGATGCGCGGCCAGGGCAATGAGAATCTGGAGTTTGCACCTGACAGGGCCTCAGGACAAGTGGACAAAACGCCCTGTTGTAGCGATGGACAGGAGCTTTTTGGCTGTCAAAAGCGACAAAGCCGCTGCAGAAACTGTGGCGGCTTTGTTTGGTGGAAACGATTTTTGCTATTTTATTAATATCTACTCGTACCCACTGCGATTGCACAAGAGGCACATTTGGTCATATTTTTATGCCTGACCAAGCATCAAACGGGTCAATCAGCCGCAACGCGCCCGGTAATTGTCCTCAAACCGCTGCAAGTCCATCTTTTCACCGTCGGTCAGATCGGTCCTGGCCTTTTTGTTGGTGAGGATACGTTTCGATTCACCACATTGCTGGGCTTTGATGTTCGCCCTTTCCTGATCAAGTTTGTCGCTTTTCATCGCTTCGAGCTTTTCAAGCCGCTTTTCACCCTTGGCCTTGTAAACACGGTCACGCGCATCCTGCTCTTCTTCCTCGCACTTGTTGTTGTATTCGCGGCGCATGTCGCCGATGCGTTCATATGAAACGCCGCGTGAAGCCGCAGTGCGGATGTTGTCACTCAAGCCGGCGCACATGGGGCCCATGTACTGAACGAAAGGCTCGGCATCCTGCGCACGCGGCAAAGGCCTTTCATAACGCTGCGACTGGTTGTAACTGGAGCTTGAACTTCTGGACTCTGCTGGCGGGTAATACACCATGCCGCTGGCGGTGCCGCTTTCGCAGGGGCTGTATGACGGCACATAACGGCCGCCACTGCCTTTGCAGCTGTAAGGTGCCTGAGCCAAGACCGGCGATGTACCTGTCGTAAACAATCCAAATACAAACGCAGCCATCCAAATAGAAAGCATTTTTTTCATCACCACCCCTCAAAGTTCCGGTTAAGCCTGTAGCTAAATGTTACCTGCAAAACTTCGATTTCGGTACTGCCGGGTAGGGTGTAGGTGCCTGTACCTTGATTTATTGGCCGTTACAGGTCGTTGAAGCAAATAACAGCGGCACAGGTCGTCAGCAAATTCATCAGCGCGTCCTGCCCGGCGACGCTGGCCTGGCAACCGGGCGGAAGCGCTTTTTAGCCTGCGGCATGATGGTGCTGCGGGTGTCCGCAGATATCGAGTCGGGTACCAGCAGCACGACTTCCTTGAAACCCATGCCAAGCATGCCGAGCTCTTCGGCGGCGGCACGGCTCAGGTCGATGATTCGGTTGCCTGCGTAGGGGCCGCGGTCTGTGATGCGGACGTCCACGTCGCGGCCATTGACCAGGCTGTGAACGCGTACCACGGTGCCAAAAGGCAGGGTACGGTGGGCGGCAGTCAGGTCTTGCATGTCAAAACGTTCGCCGCTGGCTGTGCGTCTGCCGTGAAAACCCGGGCCGTACCAGGAGGCGTGGCCACGCTGAAATTCCCTCAGGGATTCACCAGCCAGCGATGATGGCTGGGTTTCATCAGGAGCGGCGGCGCGTGCGGCAGAAGGCGCTGGTGGAATGAATAAAAACGGTGGCGAAGCAGGCAAATCAGCTGCATCGCCGGGCCCGCCGCTTGTGTCACCATACTCTGGTCGACGTGGCTCTGGCGGGCTGGAGGCTGGCGCGGGGCTGCTCGGCAGGGCCACAGGCATCTCAGCAGGTTTGCCCGGTGCGGTGCCGCAGGCGCTCAGCCAGGCCACGACACAAAGAGCGGCAACCAGCCGGGCCAGGCGTGCAGAACTTCCGGGCATGCGTGACGGCCGCCTCAAGCCAGCCGCAGTCGGCTGCAGATTTCGAACGTTGCGGCGCTCTGGTTCATGGTGTAGAAGTGGATGCCGGGCACACCGCCATTACGCAACTGGTCACACAAATCGGTGATTACATCAAGACCAAAACTTTTGATGGATGCGGTGTCGTCGCCAAAACCCTGCAAGCGCAAGCGAATCCAGCGCGGAATTTCAGCCCCGCAGGCATCTGAAAAACGCATCAGCTGGGTTGAACTGGTGATCGGCATGATGCCTGGCACCACTGGGACGTCGGCACCGAGCCTGACGGCATCATCCACAAAACGAAAGTAGGCGTCAGAGTTGAAAAAATACTGCGTGATCGCCGAATTGGCACCGGCCCTGACCTTGGTGACATAAGCCTGCAGGTCGGCTTCGGCTGATCTGGCCTGCGGATGAATCTCGGGATAAGCGGCGACTTCAATATGAAAGGCGTTGCCGGTCTCTTCACGTATGAAGGTTACCAGGTCGCTGGCGTAATGGAACTCCCCACCGGCGCCATAACCGCTGGGCAAATCGCCACGCAAGGCCACCAGGCGGCGCACGCCCATGGACTGCAGCGTGGCCAGTTGCTGACGCACCGTGGCCTTGGTGGCACCCACGCACGAAAAGTGGCTTGCTGCGGCTACGCCTTCGGCCAGGATTTCATGAACGGTGCTGAAAGTACCTTCCTGCGTCGAGCCGCCTGCGCCAAAAGTGACCGAGCAGAACTCGGGTTGGAGTGCATACAGCGACTGGCGGGTGGTGCGCAGTTTGGCCGTGCCTTCTGGTGTTTTGGGTGGGAAAAATTCAAAGCTGATGGGTAAGGTCATGCGGGGCTCACTGATCAATATGGATTTTTATTCAGACTCTTCGCCTGGCTTTTTGCGACGTTTGCTGCGTGCCGGGCCATGCTGGCCGGCGTGGGCCTCTTCCGAATCCTCATGCGCGGCGTGCAGGGCGCGCAATTCGCTGCGAGGTGTGCGTTTGACGACCTTGCGGGGTGGAGCGGCGACCAGCGGTTTGTCTTCACCCATGGTGGCCAGGCCTTTTTGGGCATGGATAAAAAACTCGCGGTTGCCGTCACCGCCTTCAATCGCCGACTCCATCCAGCCCAGCACTTCAACACCGAGCTCGGCGCAGCAGTCACGCAGGCGTTTTTCGACAAACTCGAAGTGCGCCGGGTCACGTACGATACCGCCTTTGCCAATCTGGCCGGGTTGCAGCTCGAATTGCGGTTTGACCAGCATCAGCAGATGGCCTTCGGGTTTGAGCAAACGCACCACGGCGGGCAAGACCAGAGTCAGCGAGATGAAGGACAAATCGCCAGTCAGGAAGTCAAACACCGGGGTGAAGTCAGAATCGGCGGCGGGTTCATCATCCGCTTCTTCACCCTGGTCAAAATCCTCGTCATCCCAGTCACTGGAGCCATTTTCGTTGTCAAACGGGTCTGCCGCACCGGTCTGGCGGGCGTATTGAGTCACCAGATCAGCAGCAGTCAAAGACCTGGCATTGACACCTTCAATACAGACCACACGCACATCCTCACGCATGCTGGTGTGCAACTGGCCGTGGCCAACATCCACACCCACCACCTGGGTCGCGCCGTGCTGCAGCAGGCAGTCGGTAAAACCGCCTGTGGACTGGCCAATATCAAGGCAGCGCAGGCCGGTAACAGCAAGTTTTGTGGTCTTGAGTGCGCCTTCAAGCTTGAGGCCACCGCGTGAAATGTATTTGGCTTCGGTGTTGTCCAGCACCTGCAGTTCGGCGGCATCGGGAATTTCGTCGCCGTTTTTGGCAACGCGTTTCCACGCAATGGCTTCTTCAACCCGCCACTGCACCCCTGAGGCAATCAGGCGCTGGGCCTGTGAGCGGGTGGTGGCAAAGCCGTGTTCTACAAGGAATAAGTCTGCGCGCATAGGTGTATGAATTTGGGTTTACTCCTTCTGCACAACTCGAAAGTCAATGCAGAAGCCTGGGGTGAGGGCCAGCGGCTTCAAACGAAGCTGATATGGAGTTCAGCGCCGCTGG
>JAZKIK010000768.1:0-14769 GCA_040384925.1 Pseudomonadota bacterium
TCTGGGTCGGCAACACGAATGTCGTTGGCGGCGAGAACTGTCTTTGCCTGAATGTCTGGTCTGCTGCTGCGCCCGGCGGGCGGCGGCCCGTGCTGGTCTGGATGCCGGGTGGCGGTTTCATGCGGGGCGATGCCGGTGAAAGCCTGTATGACGGGCAGGGTTTTGCACACCAGGGTGTGGTGTTTGTCTCGTTCAACTACCGGGTGGGGGTGGACGGCTTCATGCATTTGCCGGGCGCACCTGACAACCGCGGGCTGCTGGACCAGCTTGCCGCCCTTCGCTGGGTCAAGGAAAACATAAGCGCTTTTGGTGGTGATCCCGATGCCATCACGGTGGGCGGCTCGTCGGCCGGTGCAGGTGCCTTGACCTGCCTGCTTGGCCTGCAGGCCAGCCAGGGGCTGTTTCGCCGCGTGATCCTGCAAAGCCCGAGTGTGTCCTGCCAGTCGGCAGAAGAGGCGGCTCTGACCGCCCGCTGCTGGGTCTGCCCTTGTCACAACGGGCCATCGCCAATGCACCCCTGCATGCCGTGGTGCGGGCCGTGGCCGGCCTGGCGGCAGACCATGAGCTGCGGCACAGGTTTGGCCTGAGTGCGCGCCATTTTTTCCCCCTCAGGCCTGTGCTTGACGGCGATACCCTGAAGGCCTTGCCCCTGCCTGCGCTGGCAGCAGCATGGCGCACAAAGCATGAAACGCCCGCAAAAGGGCAGCCCACCCTGGATGTGCTGGTGGGTGCCAATACCGAAGAAATGCGGTTTTATCTGGTGCCAGATGGCAGCATCAGGCACATCAGAATGGACAGGGTTCAAAGCTTTGTGCATGACTGCGGGGCTGGCCCCGAGGTGATCGAAGCCTACAAGGCAGCGCAAGCAGCAGCCACACCGGGTGAACTGCTCTGTGCCATGCAGTCAGACTATTTTTACCGTGAACCAGCGCGCCGGATTGCCACGCTGGCAGCTGCTGCCGGGCACAACACCCGGCACTATCAATTTGCCTGGTCTTCGCCCGCAAACGGGGGCTTGCTGGGCGCTGCACATGCGGTCGAGCTGCCCTTTGTTTTCAACACACTGCGCAGCGTGCAGGGCCAGGTGCTGAGCGGCTCAAACCCGCCTTGCGGGCTGGCCGAAAAAATGCACAGAAGCTGGGCCGAATTTGTGCGCACAGGCCAGGTACCCGACTGGCCCCTGGCCGCTGGCGAAAAACCCTGCAGCCAGCGGTTTGACGAGACCAGCCGCATCACCACCATGCCCTTGCCGGGTGAAGCTGCCAGCTGGCAATACGGGGAAGACCTGGCGGCCTGAGTCGCCACAGCCAGTGAGTGCTTCCCATAAGACCGTGAATACGTTCCAAGTCACGCCAGGGTCTGTTTGTTGCAACGAAAGAAGGGCGCAGGGCTCGAGTGTATTTACAGGCCAGCAGCGAAATCCTAAGATTCCCCCGGCTTTTAAACATTATGGAGGAGTCTCATGGATTCAACAAAAATCGTCACCTGGGCTGAACAAGCCCAGCCCATTCTGGTTGCCTTTGGCCTCAAGGTCATAGGCGCCATCATTGTCTTTATCGTCGGCCGCTGGCTGATCGGGCTGGTCACACGGCTGGTAGGTGCCGGCATGACCCGACAGGAGATTGACCCCACGGTTCAGCGTTACCTGGTCAGTTTTATCCATGTCGCGCTCAATATCATCCTGGTGGTGGCCATCCTTGGTTACTTCGGTGTTGAAACCACCAGTTTTGCCGCACTGGTCGCCGGTGCTGGTGTAGCGATTGGCGCTGCCTGGAGTGGTCTGCTGGGCAACTTTGCCGCCGGCATCTTTCTGCTGGTGCTGCGTCCCTACAAGGTCGGTGAATATGTCAATGCCGGTGGTGTTGAAGGCACGGTGCTTGAAATCGGCCTGTTTGGCACCGCCATAGACACACCTGACAATGTCAGAACCATAGTCGGCAACGGCAAGGTGATGAGCAGCGACATCAAGAACTACACCGCCAACCCTTACCGCCGCGTCGAACTGGTGGCCCAACTGGCCGGCAGCGCCGATGTGCACAAGGCCATGGCATTGCTGAAAGAATCGGTCAGCAAGGTAGCAAACATCACCAAATCGCCCGGCGTGGAAGTAGAAATTCTGGAGTTCAACGAATTTGGCCCCAAGCTGGCCGTACGCCCCTTCTGCCATACCAACCATTACTGGCAGGTGTACTTTGACACCAACAAGACCATTGCCGACACCCTGGGTGCAGCCGGCTTCCCGGTGGCAACACGGCCTGTGAAGGTCTATCCGGTCTGATCTTCCGGCAAGCCCGACAGTCAGTTAAAGTCAAAAGGGCTCCGCAGTCAAATGCGGAGCCTTTTACTTTTGACCTTCACGAAAGCAGCAAAAATGGGCAACCGACTCTCCCAAATCGCCACCCGCACCGGCGACAACGGCACCACCGGCCTGGGCGACAACACCCGCGTCAGCAAGGACAGCCTGCGCGTTCACGCCATGGGCGACGTGGACGAGCTGAACTCCAACATCGGCGTTTTGCTGTGCGAAGAGCTGCCGCCAGGCGTGCGCGACTTGCTGGTCGAAGTGCAGCACCAGCTTTTTAATCTGGGCGGGGAGTTGAGCATTCCAGGCTTTGAACTGCTCAAACCCGAAGCCGTTGCCCTGCTGGACGACGCGCTCGAAGAACACAATGCCGCCTTGCCCCGGCTGGCCGAATTCATTTTGCCCGCCGGCAGCCGTGCAGCCTCCCTGGCCCACATTTGCCGCACCGTGGCCCGTCGTGCTGAACGTTCCGTGGTTGCCCTGGGCACCGCCGAAGACCTGAAAGATGCACCCCGCCAATACCTGAACCGCCTGAGTGATTTGTTGTTTGTGCTGTCACGCGTGCTCAATCGCATGAACGGCGGTGATGACGTTTACTGGAAAAGCGAGCGCATGGCGCGGGGGGCTTGAGCTGGCCCTGTTTTACTCCTCTTTTCTCTGCTCACCCTACCTTGGTAGGGTTCACCTGCGCGATGCTTTGGGCCAGACTACAGGCCAGTTCAGCAAATCGAGGCAAGGAAATGGCAGCAGGAATGACATTGAAAGCAACAAGCCCCGCACATCGACACATCGCAGCGGTCTTGCTGGCCCTGGCCGTATCGGGCTGCGCCGCCACCATTGGACAGGATGGCCTGGCACAACGCACCTCACTTGCCATCGGACGTGAGGTGGGCAGTTTCACCATTTCTGATCAACGCCCTGACACAGGCGGCCGTATTGACTACAGCGTCAAGACAAAAGACGGCGCGCAATACCGGTGTTACATGTACTCGGCCACCGGCTTTCAAAGTGTGATGTCGTTTGGACAGATTCCCCATTCCGACGCCATATGTACAAAAATGGGACCGGGCGCAGCACCTGCAGAAGCGGCCAAAACGCCATCCACCTGCAATGCCTTGCTTAAAGCTGCTGGCCGGTGTTGACCTGCTTACATAAGGGCTGATATGAGCCTGGCTATCTTGCCGGGTTTAGCCAGGTTGAAAGCAGTGCATGCAAGTGCTCGACCTCCAGTGGCTTGCGCAGAATCAGATAACCCTCGGACTCGGCCGCCAGAAGGTCGGCAGAGTGAAGCTCACCGCTCACCATGGCACCGCTGGCGTCCGGGCAGCGCTCCAGCAGGGCGCGCAGGATCTGCAGTCCGCTTTCGCCCGAGCGCAGCCGCTGGTCGCAAAAAATGCTTGCAGGCATGAAGCCCTCTTCAATATGCTGAAAAGCCTCGCCGCCGTTGGTGGCAAAACGTGCGTTGATACCCCAAACCTGCAGCAGTGCCTGCCATGCAGCAATGACCTGGGGGTCGTCATCCACGACCAGGCAGGTGCCTGTCAGGCGGCGCAAAGGCGCGCTTTGCTGGCTGTTTCCAGCCTCGGACTCAAGCTGCTGCATGGGGGCCAATCCTTGGGGCGGCAGTCGCAACCAGAAGCGTGAACCCTTGCCGGGTCGCGATTGGAAATCCAGACCAGCCTGCAACATGCGGGCACAACGCGCCGCAACGGCCAGACCCAGACCGTGTCCGGCGCTGTCAATGCGCCAGGCATCCTGGTTGCGGTAGTAGGGCGAAAAAATATGGTCACTGTCCTGTGACGCAATGCCCACGCCGGTATCCCACACCTCGACTTGCCAGCCACCCGACCGTCGCCGCAGCCCGACCAGAATGCCGCCCTCTGGTGTGTAGCGCAAGGCGTTGTGTACCAGGTTGCCCACCGCCTGGCGCAGCAGCATGGGGTCTGCACAGACCCGTGCTTCCCCGCGAGGCAGATGCACGCGCAGGCTCAGCCCACGTTGATGGGCCTGTTCCCGAAACATGGTGCCTATGCCCAGCAAGAGCGCGCTCAGGTCCAGGGTAGATGCCCGCATGGGCAGCGTGCCAGCTTCCAGCCGTGACAGGTCCAGCAAGGCGTTGAACATCTGGTTCATGGAGCGCATGCTGGATTTGAGGTCGACCAGCAAGGGTTTCACGGTCGCGTCTGTGTTGCGGTGCTCCATGGCTTCCACCAGCATGGACATGGCATGCAGCGGCTGGCGCAGGTCGTGGCTTGCCGTGGTGAGGAAAAGATTCTTTTCCTGCAATGCGGATTCGGCCCGTTCCTTGGCCGCGCGAAACTGCTCTGCCAATTGCTCGCTGCGCTCCTTGACCTGAACCTGCTCAATCGCATATCGATGGGACTTGAGGGCATGGCGGTAGATGACCAGGCTGTAGATCAGGCCAAGTGGAATGACTGTCTGCCAAAGATCCGGGAAGCCCCAGAATGCCGCCAGCAGGATGAGGTGCCAGCTGGTCGCAAAAAAGCGCAAAAAGATACCAATGGTGGGTGTTTGATGCGAGGCGTTGGTGGACACGATGTGTGCAATCACCAGGTACTGCATCATCATGAATTCGAGCGTGGCTACCGGCATGGCCACAACGACCGACATACCCAGGCCAAGGCCATGCAGCCACGCCAGGGACTGCACACGCCCCAGCCAGCGGGCCGTCAGCGCCTGGGGCGCCATTGTTTTCTGGGCGTTTTCATAACGGCGCACATACCAGCGCGTCAACAGGGCCGCCACAACATAGGCCAAACCCCACAGTGCAAGCGGCAGGGCTTCAAATGACCAACCGAAATAGGCTACCAGCGGCAGGGCGATCAAGGGCATCATGTAAACGCTGAAACGCAGGCGTGAATAACTCATGTCCAGCAATTCAGCCTGACTGCGCGGGCTGAGTCCTGCCATACCCACCGGCAGCAGCACGCTGCGTGCATGGTCAAGCAGCGGCTGAATGTTCATTTGCCGGCCTCGGCAACCACCTTTCGCCCACGAAAAGCAGTAATCAGTTCCAAGCGTGTACGCGCGCCCATGCGTTCCAGAATGGAGGTGACATGTTCCTTGACAGTGCTTTCCGTGATGTTCAGCATCAGCGCAATACGCTTGTTGGGCAAACCTCTCATCAGCAGTATCAGGATGTCCCCTTGCCGGGGAGTCAGGCCCAGCTCATGCGGTGTGACTTCCCATTCGCGCGGCGAGTGCGGGTTCAGGGCAGCGCTTTCTGTCTTGCCAAACCACAGGCCGCCAGCCAGAACGCAGGCATAGGCCGCACCAAAAATCTCGCAAGCGTCCCGCTTGTGCACAAAACCCTGAGCCCCTGCGGCACGAACCCTCTCTTCAATGGCTGGGTCGTCGTCGCCGCTGATGGCCAGCCAGGGACAGTCGGTGTGGCGCACACGCCAGTTCGTCAATTCCTGCAGGCTGTTGCCATCGGCCAGCCAGACATCGGCCACCAGCAGGGCCGGGCAGCCATGGGCTTGCAGCAGGGCCTGAAACTCCGTGCGGTGGGTCGCCAACCTGACGGGCAGATCAGGTTTCAAGGACGAGAGGAACTGCGCCATGCCTTTGCCGACCAGCGGGTGGTCGTCAAGTATCAGGACATAAGGACGTTCGTTGGAGGGCGTGACCATGGCGAGCTGCATATTACCGCCAGCCCTGTCGTTTTCACCGGAATACGCACCCTACTCCAGTAGGGTTGTCGCGGCACCCATGCCTCGGGACACTGTCCGACCGTACACAGGCGGCCACCAGCGGCTGCCATTGTGTTTGCTCGCTTTGTCATGTCCGGAGGTCCATCGTGTACACATCAAGGTTTCCAATTTCCGATTCTTTCTGTCGACCCTTCAGTCATTGGGCGGCACGTCTGCGTGCTGCCCGCCTGTCGGTTTTGTTGGGCAGTGCCCTGTTGCTGAGTGCCTGTGTAGGGGGCGGGGGCGACGACCCTGTTCCGCCGGTGTCGGTTGGCAAGAATACGCTGTCGGTCTCTGTTGCCGGCAACGGAAGTGTGTCATCACAGCCTGCCGGCATCAGCTGCGGCACAAGCTGCACGGCAGACTTTGCCGCTGACCGCTCGATCACCCTTACTGCCAGTCCCGCAACGGGCCAGGTTTTCAAAAGCTGGGGTGGTGACTGCGCTGGCGCTACGCCAACCTGTACGCTGACCATGCAAACAGGGCGTACAGTGACCGCCAGCTTCAATGCGCTTGCACCGGCCGCCTTCACGCTGGGTGTATCGGTCACTGGTAGTGGCAGCCTGCGTTCGCAGCCCGCCGGCATCGATTGTGGCAGCAGCTGCCAGGCCGGCTTTGCGGCAAACACCAGCGTCGTGCTCAGTGCCACACCGGCAACCGGGCAGGTACAGACCGGCTGGGGTGGCGCATGCGCCGGGGCTGGCCAGACCTGCACGGTGCTGATGAGCCAGGCACGCTCGGCCAGTGCCAGCTTTGCGCCTGTGCCTGTCGTATTACGAACGCTCAATGTGACGCTGGCGGGCTCGGGCCTGGTGCGCTCGCAGCCCTTGGGCATTGATTGCGGCAGTGCCTGCAGTGCCAGTTTTGGCGAGAGGTCCAACATCGTGCTGACGGCTGCACCAGCGGCGGGGCAGCAATTCAGCAACTGGACCGGCGCCTGCAGCGGCACAGCCCCGACATGCGCGCTGACCATGAACACCAATCTGATCGTTGGTGCCACCTTTGCAGTGGCAACCAGCGCGCCAGTCTGGCAGACCCCCCAATTGCTGGAGTCTAACAATGACTTCAACGTCGCCACCCGCATACTGACGGCCACATCGCCCAACGGCAACGTTTTTGTGATGTGGGAGCAGTCTGATGGCTCTCCATCTGGCGACACCATCAAGGTGTTCTCCAGGCGTTATGTTGCCGGTACCGGCTGGGATGCCGCCGTGGCCGTGGCCGGCGTGTCCACCACCAGCAGCAGCGTTCGCCTGCTGGAAGGCAAACTCTTGATGGACGCAGCAGGCACTGCAACCTGGTTACGGCCCAACCTTGAGACACGCCGTTTCACGGTTGGGTCGGGCTGGAGTACCCCGTTTGTGCCACCGGCCCTGGCTGCCGGGCTGATGACAGATGCCGTGATGGACGCCAGCGGCGCCATCGGTGTGGTGACTTCCGGCTCAGACGTTTACAACATCACGCTTGCGGCCGGTGCCACCAGCTGGCTGCCCTGGGCGCGTGTTGATGCCAGTGGCTCATTGGACGCCAAAGACGCCAGCGTAGCCATCAGCGCCGACGGAACCGCCATGGCCATCTGGCGCGAGCGCAACCCCGGCGACACCAACTACAGCATCAGGGCTGCGCGGTTCTCCAACGGCTGGCAGACACCACAAACCATAGACAACAGCTTTGACAACGTCAGCATTGACAGCCAGTCCCGCATCGCCATGGATGCAGCGGGCAACGCCATCGCCGTGTGGCACCAGGGCGACTCGCTTTATTACAACGTCTTCAGCCCGGCAAGCGGCTGGGGCACCGCTGTCGAGGTCGATGCCAATGCCGTCGAATCAGTGTTTTCTGCACACATCAGCCTGCGCATGACGGCATCTGGTCGTGCGGTGGTCATCTGGAACAGCGGCATCTTTGGCGTCAAGTCCATGCAATACACACCAGGCTCAGGCTTTTCTGCACCCGTGCTGGTGAATGCTTATGGTGCTGACAGCCAACTCGGACTGGACGCTGATGGCAACGCCACGGTTGTTTATGTCGCGCCTGACAAATGGCCCAACCCCAGCACTGGCTCCGACCTGTACTCGCGCCGTCTGCCCTGGGGTGGTGCCTGGAGTGACGCAGTTGCCATTGAACCGAAAGACGGCCTGGGCATCAACACCGCCGAAGCCGCTTTCAACAGCGTCGGCCAAGGTGTGGCCACCTGGGTTCGCGGTGATGTGGCAGGCAACAGTGCGCGCAAAAGCCTGTGGGTCAACGTGCTGCGATGAGTTTGCATGGATGTCAGTGAGTGCGTGATGGGTGCTATGTAAGTTATAGCTTTTTATATCCGCAGTACAAGCGCAAGAGCCACTTTTCATTGAAAAAATGGCGGGGAGGACCGTAGTAGCAGACTGTTACCCGCAATTGAGTTGAAAGGTTCATGATTTCCTCTGGCCAGGGTTGTTGATGCGCAGGTTTTATGCCTTGCATCAAGGCCCTGGCCAGACCACATTTCATGTTCAACGCAGGCCTTTTTGAGGAGACAAATCCATGAACCCTAAAACCACAGCGCTGGTGATGATTGAGTACCAGAACGACTTCACTTCGCCGGACGGGGTGTTTTACGAGGCTGTCAAACCGGTGATGGACAGCACGCAGATGCTGGCCAATTCGGTGAAGTTGCTGGCTGCTGCACGTGACGCGGGTGTGGCCATCATGCATACGCCCATCACCTTTGCCGAAGGTTATGGCGAGCTGACGGGCCACCCCTATGGCATTTTGAAGGGCGTGGTTGACAACAAGGCGTTTCGCAAGGGCTCGTGGGGTGCGGCCATTTATGAGGGCATGGCACCGCAGCCAGGCGACATCGTGATTGAAGGCAAACGTGGCCTGGACGCCTTCCCCAGCACCAATCTGGACTTTATTCTGCGCAGCAAGGGCATACAGACTGTGGTGCTGTGCGGTTTTTTGACCAACTGCTGTGTCGAGTCCACCATGCGCAGTGCCTACGAGCGGGGTTATGAAGTGGTCACCCTCAGCGACTGCACCGCCACCGTCAGCGCAGATGCCCAGCGCGCGGCTTTTGCCTATAACTTCGGCATGTTCTCCACACCCATGACACACACCGAGCTGCTGGCCGCGCTGGGCGCCGAAGAGGCCGTTGCCGCCTGATTGAACCGGCCAGGCCAGCGTTGTGCCAGCAAGGTTTTACTGGTGCACGGTGGGACTGGCCCATCTGCCCGGCAGCGCGTGCAACACCTTGCTGGCGTCCAGTGAGCGGATGGGAATATTCACATCCATCGGAATGCGCTGCTGTGCCTGCAAGGCCATGTAGCGCAGGGCGCTGACCCGCAAAAATGAGGAAAAATTGCCTACCTCACCACGTGCGGCCACCAGCTCGTCATACAGCTTTTCAATCAGCTGGACCACACCCATGCCGTCGCGCTGGCCGATTTCTTCCAGCACTTCCCAGTACAGGTTTTCCATACGCACACTGGTCACCACCCCATGCAGGCGCACCGAGCGTGTGCGCGAGGCATAACTGTCGGGGTTGGCACTGACAAAAATTTCGCACATGGCTGATGTCTCCTTCTGCGGTAATTGTTGCATCTCTGACACCAGACGCGTCATTTGTGCAGGTGTGACGGGCATGCGCAGCTATTAAAAGACGAGTACGTATTGCCTGGAATGCCGGGTCATGAAGTTCTGGGCGCAATAAGAACTTCATGATAATTGGTGCGTGCCCCCTGCTGAGGAATGAAACAGCGCTTGCATGCTGGCCTGTTGAGCAGCTTGCAACAAAAAACCACTGGCGTCAAAGGCACATCACCATGCGCAATCCTTTCCGGAAATCGAAGCCAAAGTTATACCTTGGTGATTTGGCCGTGGCCCCCCGGAAAGATTTCGCCAGACACTTTGAGGGTTTGCCTGTGTCCAGCCAAGGGCTGAATCGTGCCCTGCACGCCAGACTGGAAGAAATGTTTCATTGGCCGGCCAAGGCCACCAACCAGAACCCCTCAAGTACCGATCTGGCCATTGACATTCTTGTACAGAGCTACAGCAAGGGTGGTTTTGCCGACCTGTCGCTGGATGTGCTGCCGGCGCCCCTACTGTGGCGGCCCAAGGTTTGCATCGCAGCGCGCATCTACCATCTTCAGTCGGGGCACAAAAAAGCCGAGGTCGTGGTCACGCAAAAAATGCCTTGGCGAGAGTATTTCGGCATGCTGACAAACTGGAAGGTTTTTGCCGGTTTTGCACAGCCTGCCAACCGCGCCCGCCTGGAGCAGCTTCTGGTTCTGGCCTGTCAGCGTCTTGTCACTCGGGTCGAGAATGCAATCTGAGCGACGCGCAAAGCAGTGAGCATGTGCAAATATCCGACTTGATTCGGTAACGCGCCTCTGGCTAAATTCTTGCTAGGAAAAGCCTGGAATCTGGCAATCTGCTTTCTGCAGAAACCCTTTCCACCCACTTCCCTTTTTCAAGGAAATCGAGATGTCATCAGCCCTGACCACGCTTGGAATCGTCCATACCGCCATCAGCCTGGTCGCGGTGGCCAGCGGGTTCTGGGCGTTGGTCCGCGACAAGGAAATCTCGGCACTCAATCCGCTGGGCCGCACCTATCTTGTGACAACATTTCTCACGGCCGCAACAGGCCTGGGCATTTACCAGCATGGCGGCTTCGGGCCACCGCATGTGTTGTCCATACTCACCATTCTGGCTCTGGCCGTCGGGAGCGCTGCTGCTTTCAAGGGCGTGTTTGGCCGCTGGTCGCGGTATGCGCAGGCCATCTGTTTTTCAGCCACCATGTTTTTCCACATGATTCCGGGCTTCACCGAAACATTGACCCGCCTGCCCGTCAGCCAGCCGCTGCTGCCAAACGCCGATGCACCCGAACTGAAGGCCATAGCTGCTGTGCTTTTGCTGCTGCTGATGGTTGGACTGGTTTTTCAGCTTCGCTGCTTGCGGGCTCGGCTTGCGAAATAAAACCCGCTGCAGCCGGCAAAACGGCAGAAGTTTTCGGGCTTGTGCTGCTGGCCTTTATTGATTGGGGATAAAAGTAGCTCGCGCCGGTCACCAGAAGGCTCAGTCGCCAAAAATCAACAAGGTAACTCGCTGTTACATGGCCTGCCCGCTGTGGCTGGCGGGTGTGAAAATCCTGCATCCGCAGAAACCCTTGTGTGCCAGTGCTTTTAAGAAAGAGTTTTGATGCCAATGCAATTACCCCATTCTGATGCTGTCGATGGCCGCGATCCTGCCCGGCAGGACCGGAGGTTTCTGTTGCAGGGCATGGGTTTGTTGCCGCTGGCGGCTCTGGTCAGCGCATGTGGTGGTGGCGGCGATGCCGACAGCAGCGCGTCCCCCTCGGCCACTTCCGTCGACGTTGCCGAACTTGCAGACGCCTCAACTGTTGAAGTGGAAATTCTGGCCTCCACCACTGCGGCCTTTGTCCACCCTGGGCTGTTGCACACCGAAGCTGACTTCCAGCGCATGCGCGACAAGATCGCGGCAGGTGCGCAGCCCTGGCTGGCTGGCCGGGACGCCCTGACGGCCAGCAGCCGGGCGCGTCTGCGCGATCCACAAGCCGTGGCCACCATCGTGCGCGGCGGCGAGGGCGAGAACTTTCGCATCATGGTGGAAGACATGCTGCGCGCTTACCAATACGCCTTGCGCTGGAAAATCTCTGGTGATACCGCCTATGCCGACGCTGCCGTGCGCTTTCTGGATGCCTGGTCATCCACGCTGACTTCGGTCACTGGCAACTCCGACCGCTTTCTTGCTGCGGGCATTTATGGCTACCAGTGGGCCAATGCGGCGGAGATCATGCGGACTTATTCCGGCTGGTCAGCCGAAGGCATTGCGAGTTTCCAGCGGCTGCTGCTGCGCGAGTTTTATCCGCTCTGCAAACAGTTTCTGGAGACGCACAACGGTTCCAACATCACCAATTACTGGGCCAACTGGGACTTGTGTAACATCAACGCCATGCTTGCCATAGGCGTGTTTTGTGACCGGCGTGGCATTTACAACCTGGCTATCCAGTATTACAAGACCGGGCGCGGCAATGGTGCTGCCGCGCACAATGTGTATGCCCTGCATCCGGGCCACCTGGGGCAGTGGCAGGAAAGCGGCCGCGACCAGGGCCATGCGACGCTGGGCATGGCCCTGGCCGGGCCACTGTGCGAGATGGCCTGGAACCAGGGTGACGATCTTTACGGCTACTGGAACAATCGCCTGCTCTCCGGGGCCGAATACGTGGCTGGCACCAACCTTGTTGATGCCAGCGGCAATTACCCGGCCCTGCCGTTTTCTGTCTATGCCAATCGCCAGGGTGTCTTTACTGGCGTGTCGGGGGCCGGCCGCCCCGCAATGCGTTATTGCTGGGAGTTGATTTACAACCATTACGTCAATCGCAAGGGGCTTTCCGCGCCTTATGTCAGCGCAATGGCTGCGCGCTTGCGCCCCGAAAGAGACGCCTGGAACGGCGACCAGCCCAGCATGGGCACATTGAGCTTTTCGCGCGATCCGATTGCGCTTGGCGCACCGCCGAGCGGGCTGACAGCCCATCTGAACAGGGGCGCTGTCGAGCTGTCCTGGTGGGGCACCGCTTACGCCACCGGCTACGAGGTGCAGCGCAAGCCCTCACCCGGCGGACGCTACGTGACGCTGGCTACTGTGGGTGAAACGCGCACCTATCTTGACAGTCCCGACACCGGCACCTGGTACTACAGGATCGTTGCACTGTCTGGCAGCAAGCGCCAGACCGGCGTGAATGTCATCCGTGTGGCTGTGCCGGGCGAGTTGCGGCTGCACCTGCCCCTCAACGAAGGCAGTGGTCTGGTGGCTGTTGACCAGCTCACAGGGCAGGCCAAAGCCAGGCTGGTTGGCACGGCGGGCTGGGGCGTGGGTCGCCAGAACGACAGCGCTGTCGCCCTGAATGGCATCAACGGGCATGTGGTGCTGCCCAGCGGCATCATGAACGACCTTCACGACTTCACGATTGCCGTCTGGGTGTACTGGAATGCTGGCTCGACCAACACACGTGTGTTCGATTTTGGCTCCAGCGACATCGCCTACCTGGCACTGCTGCCACGCGACGGGGCCGGCAACATGCGCTGTTCCATCACGGGAACCCACTATTTCGGAGAGCAGTCGCTGGTTGCAAGCGGCGCCTTGCCCACCGGGCGCTGGGTTCATCTGGCCGTGACATTGACTGGCACCATAGGCAAACTGTATGTTGACGGCGTGATGGTGGACAGAAATCCGGACATGTCATTTGCCCCCTTCCAGCTAGGCGCGACCACACAAAACTGGCTTGGTCGCTCGCAATACGGCAACGACCCGTACTTCAATGGCAAGCTGCAGGATTTCCGTCTTTATGCGGGTGCGATCAGTGCGGCAAGAGTGGCGCGACTGGCTGGTGTGGCCTGATTCATTCAGCCCTGCGTCCAAGCCGCACGGCGGTCATCTGGCGATCAATCATGCGGGGCCGCTTTTTTTAAAGTGACCACAGCGTCGTAGGTCGGGTTAGCCGTAAGGCGTAACCCGACAGCAGCATTCGCTCAACCATGCCGGTTCTTCCTTGGTGCCAGCACCCTGATATTGCGTCACTTTCAATGAGGCGATAAAAGTATTGCGACAAATACAGTGACGCGATTCAAGTATCGCGACACATTGAGTGGGGGCTGGGTCAGGCATCGCAGGTAAACCCCCAGCCCAAACCGCTCCCCCCGCGCAGCTAACATCTGCCCATGCCCACCCCCCGCAAAGCCCATCTCGACACCCTCGCCATGTCCCTGCTGCTGGGCTGCTGCCTGTTCTGGGGGTTTCAGCAGGTGCTGATCAAGGCCACGATTGCCGAGATGCCGCCCATGTTTCAGGCTTCCTTGCGCTTGATCGGGGCTACGGCTTTGCTTTATCTGTGGTGTTTGTGGCGTGGGGTGCCGCTTTTCAGCCGTGACGGTTCGTTCAGGGCCGGGTTGCTGGCAGGGGCTCTTTTTGGGGCTGAGTTTGCCTGTATTTATATTGGCCTGCAGTTCACCACGGCGTCGCGCCTGACGGTTTTTGTATACACATCACCATTCTGGGTGGCGATTCTGGTGCCGCTCTGGGTCAGGTCCGAGCGGCTGCGCGGGCTGCAGTGGCTTGGGCTGCTGTGTGCTTTTGTGGCAGTGGCATTTGCGCTGCGTGAGGGTTTCAGTGCTGGGCACACGGCCACGGTGCGGGGTGACCTGCTGGGCCTGGCGGCGGGTGCCTTGTGGGGGCTGACGACGGTGGTGATCCGCGCTTCCAGTCTGGTCAGGGTATCGGCTGAAAAGCTGCTTTTTTATCAGCTGGCTGTCAGCGCCGTGGCTTTCCCGCTGCTGTCCCTGGGGCTTGGTGAGGTCTGGGTCTGGCATTTCAGCCCGTTTGCCATCACCTCGCTGCTGCTGCAGACGGTTGTTGGTGCCTTTGCCAGTTACCTGGCCTGGATGTGGATGCTGGGGCGTTATCCGGCGACAAAGATTTCGGTTTTTGTGTTTTTTACACCGCTGTTTGCACTGCTGTTTGGTGCGCTCTGGCTGCGTGAAAGCGTCACGCCCGGTCTGCTGGGTGCGCTTGCCATGGTGGCGGTGGGCATTGTGCTGGTTAACCGCAAACCATCCGAATAATTTGAACAACGCATAATTTTCCGCATGACTACATCCCAACGTATTCCCGGCCACCGCTTTCTTCATTCACCAGGGCCCACGCGTGTGCCCGACGAGGTGATGGACGCCATGCGCAGGCAGCCCATGGATCTGGCTG
>JAZKIK010000769.1:0-8580 GCA_040384925.1 Pseudomonadota bacterium
GCGCATGAAGGCCGTCAGCCCCATGGCTGACGACGAACCGGTTGCCATCATTGGCCTGGCCTGTCGGGTGCCGGGTGCCGCTGACCCCGAGGCTTTCTGGCAATTGCTGGTCGGTGGTGTGGAGGCGGTGGGCGAGATGCCGCGCAAGCGCATTGATGTCGAAGCCCTGTTTGATCCTGATGCCAGTGTGCCGGGCCGCATGTCCACCCGGCGTGGTGGATTTCTTGAGCAGGTTGACCTGTTTGATGCCGGCTTTTTTGGCATGTCCCCGCGTGAGGCGCTTGAAGTTGACCCGCAGCAGCGCCTGATTCTTGAGCTGGCCTGGGAGGCGCTTGAGCGCGCAGGCATTGCGCCCTCGCAACTTCACGGGAGCCGTACTGGTGTTTTCATGGGTGCCATGTGGTCCGACTATGGACTGCTTGCAGGCGGCATTGACGAAATCGCCCAGCATTCGGCAACCGGCCGCGACACCGGAATCATTGCCAACCGGGTCAGTTACCTGCTGGGCCTGACCGGGCCGAGCATGACGGTGAACACCGCCTGTTCGTCCTCGCTGGTTGCGGTTCACCTGGCCTGCCGCAGCCTGCGCAGCGGCGAAAGCACGACCGCATTTGCTGGTGGCGTCAACCTGATACTCACGCCTGACAGCACCGTGGCCATGACCAAGTTTGGCGCCATGGCACCGGATGGCCGGTCCAAGGCCTTTGATGCCCGCGCCAATGGTTATGTGCGGGGTGAGGGCGCAGGCATTGTGCTGCTCAAGCCGCTGTCGCGTGCACTGGCCGATGGTGACCCGATACTGGCTCTGGTGCGCGGCAGCGCTGTCAACAACGACGGCCCTTCCAACGGCCTGACGGCGCCAAGCCCGGACGCCCAGCGCGCCGTCCTGCGTGATGCATGCGACGATGCCAACATGGATCCGGGCCTGATTGACTATGTCGAGGCCCATGGAACCGGCACCATGCTGGGCGACCCCATCGAGGCAGCATCGCTGGGCCTGGTGCTTGGCCAGGCGCGCGACCTTGCGCG
Organism: Pseudomonadota bacterium; assembly: GCA_040384925.1. Lineage (GTDB taxonomy): Bacteria > Pseudomonadota > Gammaproteobacteria > Burkholderiales > Burkholderiaceae_C > Polaromonas. Next base: position 1,030 of record JAZKIK010000769.1, read on the forward strand.
TCCGCTGCTGGTTGGCTCGGTCAAAACCAATATCGGTCATCTGGAAGCTGCTGCCGGCATCACCGGCATGATCAAGACCGTGCTGGCGCTTGGCCACCGTGCCATACCGCCCAGTCTTCATTTCGAGTCGCCCAATCCGCATATAGATTTTGAGCGGCTGAACCTCAGGGTGGTGACTGCAAACAGGCCCTGGCCCGCCGCAGCGCACAGTCCCTGTGCCGGGGTCAGTTCATTTGGATTTGGTGGTACCAACGCCCATGTGGTGCTGCAGGCCTGGGAAGGGGGCACGCCGCGCCAGCCGCCTGCCGCGCCGGTTTCAGCCAGTCCGCGCCCGCTGGTGTTTGTGTATTCCGGCAACGGCGCGCAATGGGCTGGCATGGGGCGTGATCTGCTCGGCACCGAGCCGGCTTTCCGCACTGCGTTGCAAGCCTGTGACGCCGCTTTCAAACTGCTTGATGTCGGATTCAGCGTCATTGACGAAATCATTGCCGCACCGGAAGAAAAACGTCTTGCCGATACTGTCAGGGCGCAGGTCTTGATGTTTTCAGTGCAGCTTGGCCTGACACGTCTGTTGCAACTGCGGGGTTTTGTGCCCGATGCCGTGACTGGACACAGCCTGGGCGAAATCGCCGCCGCCCATGTGGCAGGGGCCCTGTCACTCAATGATGCTGCCCGTATCGTGTTTTCGCGCAGCCGTTTGCAGGCGCAGGCTGCGGGCAGCGGTGCCATGGCTGTGATTGAACTGCCATGGGCCGAGGCCACGACTTTTCTGTCCGCTTATCCATCGCTGGTAGTTGCCGGTGCCAACACCCCAGACTCTGCAATCATCGCCGGGCCTTCCAATGAGCTGGCGGCCCTGCTGGAAAAGCTTGCAGGGCAAGGTGTTGTTGCACAGCGCATACGTGTTGATGTGGCCTACCACAGCCCTGCAATGGATGCGCTGTGCGCACCGCTTGCCGACGCGCTGGCCGGGCTGGTGGCCCGCCCTTCACGCATTCCGTTTTATTCGACGGTGGATGCGGCAATACGTCCAGGAGAATCACTTGACGCGGCCTACTGGGCGCGCAACCTGCGGCAGCCGGTACGTTTTGCAGAAACCCTGGCGGCCATGCCTGACGGGATTTTTGTAGAGATTTCCCCGCACCCGATTCTGTCCCGGTCAATCAACTCATGCCTCGCCACAGATGGCCGTGCCGGGCCTGTGGCCGCAGTGTTGTCCCGTGATGAGGCCGCTGGCAAAACCATTGACAGGCTGTTGGCCTCCCTGTCGGCCGAGGGTGTTGTGGCCGTACCCTTTGCAGAAGGGCGCAGCCATCACCTGCTGACACTTTCGGCCAGGGATGCAGACGCCCTGCAGGAGCTTGCAGGCCGCTACGCACGGGCCTTGCCCGAGGCGCTGGCAGACGCCTGTTTTACCGCCAGCACCGGTCGTGATGTGTTTGCCCACCGGCTGGCAGTGATCGCGCCTGATGCTGCTGCGATGCGAATCCTTCTCGCACGTTATGCAAATAGCCAGGTGCCGCAGGGCGTGATTCGCGGTGAAGTGCAGGGCGGATACAAACCTGATGTCACCCTGCATTTTGGCCATGCATCACAGCTGTCCGGCATTGATAGCCTGCTGGCGTCCTGCACACCTTTTGCCGATAGCCTGCACAGTCTTTACCCGGTTTTTCATGACCGCTTTGGTGTGTCCTGGCCGGCATGGCTTGCGCAGTCATTTGCATCTGCTGCATCCGATAAAGCCTTGCAGCGTGCGCTGTCGGTGGCTGTCGGTTATTCCTTTGCCAGGCTGCTTCAGGCCTGGGGCGTCAGAATCGCCAGCTTTACAGGCGATGGGCCTGGCGCTCTGACCGCTGAAGCTCTGGCCGGCAATTTACCTCTTGCCCAGGCAATTCTTGATGCCGCCAATGGTGCTGATGCAGGCGAAAACGCATCCAGCCCCGCGCTGGCGCAGCAAAAGCCGGGGGCCATAAATATCATCTTCGGTGATGTGGCGTTTGACCTGGCCGGTGATTCCGGCTGCCAGACGCTCGCCCTGCAGCAGGGTGATGCCTGGGCTGGTGTGCTTGATGTGATGGGCCGGCTGTTTGCCGCCGGGGTCATGGTTGACTGGCAGGCCTTTTATTCAGGCATGCCACGCAACAGGGTCTTGCTGCCCGTTTATGCCTTCCAGCGGCGGCGTTACTGGCCAAAAAATGCTCCCCATGCAGCAGATACCGGGGCCGCTTTGTATGCACTTGAATGGCAAGCGCATACAAGGCAGCCTGCCTTGCCCGTGCCGGCGGCGCTGGTCGATGGCCTTTCAAAACCGCTGGCAAGTGATGGCCTGCCTGCCGCGCTTGACCAGCTTGCTTCGGCCTATGCAGCCGCTGCCCTGGGTGCCACATCAGGCGGCGCAACTGACTCTGTTTTCAAAAAACGCCAACTGGCCGGGCTCCAGCGCCTTGCCGTAGCCTGGCAGGGTGAGGATGCAGAAGCGCTCTTCCGGCAACTGCAGAAGCACCCCTCTAGCCACATAGAACTGGCGCTTGTTGGCAATGTCGGGCGCAATCTGGCTGCGGTGCTTGATGGCCGCATGTCCCCGATTGATTTGTTGTTCCCCGAGGGTTCAATGGATCAACTGCAGGCACTTTACGAAAAGTCTGCATTTGCCCTGACCCTTGCAGAGTGGATGCGCAGCGCCTTTGCTGCAGTGGCTGCCGGGCTCAAGTCACCACGCGTACTTGAAATTGGTGCCGGCACGGGTGGCACCACGGCACATCTGCTGCCCCTGTTGCCGCCCGGTGGCGAGTATCTGTTCAGCGATGTCTCACGGGCCTTTCTGGAGCGGGCAACAGAGCGTTTTGGCGCGACGCCTGGTTTTGCGACTGCGCTTGTGGACATCGAGGCAGTGCAGGGCGGGCAGGATATCGCCAGCGGCAATGATGTGGTCATTGCCGTCAATGTATTGCACGCCACGCGCGATTTGCATGCCACGCTGAGCGCGGTGCGCAGCCTGCTGCGGCCAGGTGGTCTGCTGCTGCTGGGCGAGATCACGGGTGCGCCCGGCTGGCTTGACCTGGTATTTGGCCTGCTTGAAGGCTGGTGGCGTTTTGAAGACACCAGCCTGCGCGCTGACACGGCTCTTCTGACACCCACACAATGGCGCGCATTGCTGGCAGAAACCGGCTTTGACGATGTGGCGATTGCCCAGGACAGTGACAGGCAGGGCCTGATCGTTGCACGTGCAGGGCCTGTGCCCGGACGCCGCCTTGTACTTGGCAGCGGGGCTCTGGCGCGCAGGCTTGCTGATGCGCTGGCTGAACGTGGCATGGCGGCCGAGCAACACGACACACTGCCGCCCGGTGGTCAATGGCTGGAAACCATTGTCTGTGATCAGGACCAGACGGCTGCGCAGGCTTGTGAGGCGCTGGGGCCGGTTTTTGCCGACTCACGTTTTGGCCGCGTCAGCCTTGTCCATCTCTTGCCCGCTTCCCCATCCAGCGCTGCGGGCCTGGCGCAGTCTGCCAGGCAGGCCGCCCGTCACGCTTTTGCCCTGAGTTCAGGCGCTGCAAACCCTTCGCGCTGGGGTGGCACCCTGCAGATTGACGGTGCAACACTGGACACATCGCCCGAGGTCTTGTCTGATTTTCTGCTGCAAGGCCCGCCTGAAGACTGTTCGCGTGTCACTGCCCAGGGCCTCGAAGTTGCACGTGTAAAAAGCATTTCATCACCTGCAACTGGCGGCTTGCCGGTACATCCGGATCGTTGTTACCTGATCACCGGTGGATTCGGCGCGCTTGGGTTTGCATTTGCCCGCTGGCTGGCCGGGCGTGGTGCCCGGCATATCGCGCTTGTTGGCCGGCATCCTCCAGGCCCAGAGCTGCAGGTTTGCATTGACGAGTTGCGCAGTACCGGCGTGAAGATACTGGCATTTTCTGCAGACGTGACTGATCACCTGGCGATGTCCCAGGTGTTTGCCGACCTGGACGCACAAGCGCTGCCACTTGCCGGTGTGGTGCATGCTGCAGGCAATGCCGCTTTTGATGCAGGCAGCGCGCTGGCTGTCAAGCTTGAAGGCGCAAAGCTGCTGGATTTGCTGACGCGTGACAGGCCGCTTGATCTGTTTTTGCTGTTTTCATCCGCAGCAGGCACATGGGGGGCAGCCGGCAAAGAGGCTTATGCGGCAGCCAACGCCGCACTCGACGCGTTTGCCGAATGGCGCCGCAGCACTGGCCGGCCGGCACTTGCCGTCGCCTGGGGGCGTTTTTCCGTCAGGGGTCTGTTGTCAGCCCCTGATGATGCAGCGCTGGCTGAAATGGGCATGCAGGCCATGCCGCCCGATCAGGCTTTTGATCTGGCCTGGCGCCTGAGCACAGGGCCCAGAGCCTGCGCAGTGATTGCCGATGTGGACTGGGCACGCTTTCGCGCAGTCTGCGAGGCACGCGCCGAACGCCCCTTGCTGCGTTCCTTGCCAAAGGCCGGTCCTGCCCTGCTTCAAAAGCTGGTATTGCCTGAAAAAACGCAGGCGCAGTTGCCTGTCCCCGTCGCTGCACAGTCCCTGCCTGTTCAGGGCAACCTGATCGATGCTGTGCGCCAGACGGTGGCAGAAGTGCTGGGGCATGAAGACGCCTCTGTCCTTTCAAGCACACAGGGCCTGTTTGACCTCGGCCTCGATTCTCTGCTGGCAGTACGCCTCAGAAGCACGCTGGAAGCAAGGTTTGGCCTGTCTGTACCGACAGCCATACTCTTTTCCTACCCCACCATAGGCGCGCTTGCCGACTGGCTGGCCAGCAGCCTTTCGCCAGAAAAAGCCGGTGCCCCTGCGGCGCCGGAAAGCTCGGTGCAGGCTGAGGCCGATATGGCGATTGCCGTCATTGGCATTGGCTGCCGTTTTCCGGGCGGTGTGCTTGATCCTGCGTCGTTTGAAGAGCTGCTGTTTGGCGGCGTCAACGCCATTACCGAGGTGCCTGCCCAACGCTGGAACTGGCGTGAATGGACGCCCGACGCATCACAGGATGCAGAAACTGCCAGCAATCGCTGGGGCGGCTTTCTCGACGATGTTGACAGCTTTGATGCCGCATTTTTTGGCATAACGCCCAAAGAAGCCGCCTTCATGGACCCGCAACAGCGCCTGCTTCTTGAAACCGCCTGGCAGGCCGTTGAACATGCAGGCATTGCCCCCACCAGCCTGGCTGGCCGTGATGTCGGTGTTTTTGTCGGCATCACCGGTAGCGACTATGCTGCGCTGGCCAGGCGCAACCGTGAATCGGGGCTGGAGGCCCAGGCCATTGTTGGCCAGCCTTCCAATGCCTCTGCCGGCCGGATTTCATTCACCCTGGGGCTGACCGGCCCGGCCATGGCAGTTGATACTGCCTGCTCTTCATCACTGGTAGCCATTCATCTGGCCTGCCGTGCGCTGCGTGCAGGTGATTGCAGCAGCGCACTGGCCGGTGGTGTCAACCTGATGCTGGCACCAGAAACCTCCGTGATTCTTGCCCGCGCCGGCATGCTTTCGCCCAATGGCCAGTGCCGGGCTTTTGACGCCAGTGCCGATGGTTTTGTACGCGCCGAAGGTTGCGGCATGGTTTTGCTCAAACCATTGCAACAGGCCATCAAAGACGGCGACACCGTACTGGCCGTAGTGCGCGGCAGCGCCCTCAATCATGATGGGCGCGCCAGTGGTTTTACCGTGCCCAACGGCTCGGCGCAACAGGCCGTGCTGCGCGCTGCACTGCATGATGCCCGCCTGTCACCCGGTGACGTGGCCTATATCGAAGCACACGGCACCGGCACCGCATTGGGCGACCCGATTGAAGCCCATGCCATGGGGGCCGTGTTCGGGGGCAGGGCAGGCGGGCCGCTGCTGGTCGGTTCGGTCAAAACCAATATCGGCCATGCCGAGTCGGCCGCCGGAGTTGCCGGTTTCATCAAGACCGTGCTGGCCCTGCAGCGTGGCCGCATTCCCCCCACCCTGCATTTCAGGCGGCTGAATCCGCATATTTCCACATCCCAGGCACTGCTGGTGCCGTCCGAGGTGCTGCCCTTTCCTGCGCTTGATGGCCGGCGTATTGCAGGCGTCAGTGCATTTGGAGCCAGCGGCACCAATGCCCACCTTCTGCTTGAAGCTGCAGCACCATTAGCGCCGCCAGCAGTGGCACAACAGCCACCAGGGCCACATCTGCTGGTGCTGTCAGCGCGTCATGCAGATTCCCTGCGGGAGCTTGGAAAGTCGGTGGGTGAGCAGCTTGACGAGCAGAATCTTGCCGACATTGCATTTTCTGCAGCGCATGCACGATCCGCCCTCGCAGTGCGTGGTTTTGTGCTGCTGGAATCAGCAGCGCAGGGGCGTGCTGAGCTGGCAAAAATGCCGGTTGCCAGCGCTGCCGAAAAGCCCAGGCTGGCTTTTCTGTTTACCGGCCAGGGCTCGCAATACGCAGGCATGGCGCGTGATTTATACCAAAGCGAAGCAGCGTTTCGTGCCGTCTGGGACCGTTGTGACGCGATTGCCCTGCCACTGCTGGGTGAAAGCCTGACGCGCCTGGTTTTTGACGCGCCCTCTGGCGAGTTGCTTGACCAGACCGGCCTGGCCCAGCCAGCCCTGTTTGCGCTTGGCTGTGCGCTGGCAGCGCTGTGGCGCGAACATGGTGTTGAACCCGATGTGGTGCTTGGGCACAGTGTGGGTGAGTTTGCGGCGGCCGTGAGCGCCGGCATCCTCACGCTGGAGGCCGGCATGGCCCTGGTCATCGAGCGCGGCCGGCTGATGCAGGCCCTGCCCGCAGGCGGCGGCATGCTGGCGCTACGGGCAGGTCTTGATGCTTTGCATCCCTTCATGGCGGCAGAGCCGGAACTCTCGCTTGCCGCTGAAAACGGGCCAGCCGAAACCGTGCTCTCGGGGCCGCTTGCTGCGCTTCAAAGGCTTGCGGCACGCTTGTCTGCGCTGGATATTCCTGCGCAGCAACTGGCAACTTCACACGCTTTTCATTCCAGCCTGATGGAGCCCATGCTGGGCCCCTTGCGGCTGGCTGCCGATGCCATTGAACATTCGCCGACGCGTATCAGTTTTATTTCCAACCTTGACGGGGCTGTGCGCAGCAGTGTTGAGCCGGCCTACTGGTCGCAACATGCACGCGAGCCGGTTCGTTTTGCCCACGGTCTTCGCCGCGCCCAGGCGCTTGGCTGCACGGTGTTTGTTGAAATTGGCCCCCACGCCGTACTGACTGCACTGGCTGGCCGTGTGCTTGACCAGGCGGTACTGGTGCCCAGCATGCGGCGCGGCACCGATGAGCGCCGCACCCTGCTTGAAGCATTTGGCCTGGCCTGGCAGGCCGGGGTGGCCGTCAGACTGCCGGCACTGCAGACCCAGGGCAGGCGGGTGGCGCTGCCCACAACACCCTTCAGGCGGGTGCGGCACTGGCTTGACTGGGCCACCGTTGACCCGGTAATCAGCCCTGCCAATACTGCCCAGGCCTGCGAGGACTGCCTGTACCAGATCGACTGGCAGTCCAGGCCACTGGTCAAGGCTTGCCCGGATGGCGTCTGGCTGCTGGCTGGTGCTGCGGACGAGTCCGC
>JAZKIK010000770.1:0-11003 GCA_040384925.1 Pseudomonadota bacterium
GCAAGCTGATTCACACCTCGAATTATTACCACATCACACTGCAGGAAACCCTGGCAGCCAAGCTGGTGGAGCTGTCTGGCCTGGAAAACGTGTTTTTCTGCTCGACCGGCCTGGAAGCCAATGAAGCCGCACTGAAACTCGCTCGCAAGTTTGGCCATGACAAGGGCATTGAACGCCCCGAAATCGTGGTTTACGAAAAGGCCTTCCATGGCCGCAGCATTGCCACCCTGAGCGCCACTGGCAATCCCAAGGTCCAGGCTGGTTTTGGCCCGCTGGTTGAAGGATTCATCCGCGTCCCGCTTAACGACATTGAAGCCATCAAAGCTGCCACGGCCGACAACCCGAATGTGGTGGCGGTGTTTTTTGAAGCCATTCAGGGTGAAGGCGGCGTTCATCCCATGGATGAGGAATACATGCGGCAGGTGCGCGCCCTTTGTGACGAGCGTGACTGGCTGCTGATGATTGATGAAGTGCAATGCGGCATGGGCCGCACCGGCAAATGGTTTGCGCACCAGTGGTCGGGCATCAAACCCGATGTGATGCCGCTGGCCAAGGGCCTGGGTTCGGGTGTGCCGGTCGGCGCAGTGGTGGCTGGCCCCAGGGCTGCACATATCTTCCAGCCCGGCAACCATGGCACCACTTTTGGCGGCAACCCGCTGGCGATGCGCGCTGGTGTTGAAACCATACGCATCATGGAAGAAGAGGGCCTGCTGGCCAATGCCGTCACGGTGGGTGAACACTTCAAGACCGTGCTGGCGCGGGAACTGGCTGGCGAAAAAGGCCTGAAGGAAATTCGGGGCCGTGGTCTGATGCTGGGCATTGAGTTGACCGTGCCCTGTGGTGAACTGCTGGGCCGCGCCGCCGAGAATGGCCTGCTGCTCAGCGTGACCGCAGACACCGTGATCCGCATGGTGCCCTCGCTCAACATGACCACGGCCGAAGCCGATGAAGTGATGGCGATTCTGGTGCCATTGATCAAACAACTGCTGAAAGAAAAAATCCCCGCATGACCTCCGGCCAACCCGTCAAACACTACCTTCAGTTCAGCGACCTCAACGCGGGTGAATACGCCTACCTGTTCGAGCGCGCCGCGCTGATCAAGAAAAAATTCAAGGCCTACGAAAAACACCAGCCGCTGCTGGACCGCACGCTGGCCATGATTTTTGAAAAAGCCTCGACCCGTACCCGTGTGAGTTTTGAGGCGGGCATGTACCAGCTGGGCGGCAGTGTGGTCAACCTGACCACCGGCGACAGCCAGCTGGGCCGGGCCGAGCCGCTTGAAGACAGCGCCCGCGTCATCAGCCGCATGGTGGACATTGTGATGATTCGCACTTTTGAGCAAAGCAAGATTGATTGTTTTGCCGAATATTCACGTGTACCCGTGATCAACGGCCTGACCAACGAGTTTCACCCCTGCCAGATTCTGGCCGACATCTTTACCTATATTGAGCACCGCGGCAGCATCAGGGGCAAAACAGTTGCCTGGGTGGGCGACGGCAACAACATGGCCAACACCTGGCTGCAGGCCAGTGAAATCCTGGGCTTCAAGGTACACCTGAGCACCCCCGGTGGTTATGAGGTGGACCAGTCGATTGCCGGCATACGTTCTGCCGAGAGTTACCAGGTGTTTAAAGACCCGATGCAGGCCTGCGCAGGGGCCGATCTGGTCACCACCGATGTGTGGACCAGCATGGGCTACGAAGCCGAAAACGAGGCCCGCAAAAAAGCCTTTGCCGACTGGTGTGTGGACACCGAGATGATGAAGACCGCCAAACCCGACGCGCTGTTCATGCATTGCCTGCCCGCGCACCGGGGGGAAGAAGTCGAGGCTGAAGTCATAGACGGCCCGCAATCCGTCGTCTGGGACGAAGCCGAAAACCGCATGCATGTGCAAAAAGCACTGATGGAATACCTTTTGCTGGGACGGATTGATTGACCCTGCGGTCTCAGCTCACAGCTTCGCTGGGCTGGCTCAATTGCGCGCTCAGGCGCAGACAGTCCATCAACTGCTCGCTGCTCGGCGTCAGCCGCCGCCCCCGCATGGTGATGAGTCCGATGGGCGGCAACTCGATGGGTACATCTATCGGTAAAACTGCCAGCAAGCCCTCTTGCTGGAAGTGCAGGCCAACCGAGCGCGCCAGAAAACCGGCAGCATCACGCTCCTTGACAAAGGTGCTAAGCGCCAGAAAAGACGATGTTTCGATAATGTCAAGCGGCGGATTCAGGCCATGACGATAAAACGTCTGCTCGATCTTCACGCGCAGTGATGCCCAGGGCGGGGGCAACACGCAGGGCATGGTGGCCAGGTCACTCCAGCCCGGCTTTTTCTTGCGCGCAAGTAGGTGGCCGCGCCTGACCACGACCACCATGGGTTCGTTGAAAAGAGCTTCTGTCACCAGGTCAGGAGCGGCATAACCGGGCTCCAGCCGACCAACAAACAGATCCAGCTCACCCAGGCGCAGCTTGGGCAACAAGTGCGTCAGGTCGCCTTCCTCGACCAGTACCGTTGCCTGCGCCGAGCGTTGCTTGAGCAATTTGACGGCACCGGCCAGCAATACCGGCATGGCCACCACCATCGAACCTACACGCGTGCGCCCCGCCGCCCCGCTGGCCACCGCTGCAATCTCGTCACGTGTGCGCTCATACTCGGCCAATACCGAACGGGCGAAACGGACGATCGTTTTGCCGCTGGTCGTGGGCTCGGTGCCTCGGGTAGAGCGTTCAAACAACACCAGGTCGAACATGTTTTCGACCTCGGTCAGCATTTTTGACACAGCGGGCTGGCTGACAGACAGGAACTCGGCAGTTCGACCCAGATGCCGGAACTGATCCAGCGCAACCATCAACTGAAGGTGACGGAGCTTGATGTTGGAACGTAAAACGCGGTCGATATGGGCCATGCAGCATATTAATCAAAGTTAACTTCAAAGCTATGAAGTGATTCCATTATTTGCATGGATTGTTATGAAGAAGCTGACAACAATCAGCGCACAAACAATCCCCGGAGACAAAAATGCTCACGACCAGTTTTCCAGCCAGCGACAAGCGCCGCAGCCTGCTCATCGCGACCACCGGGGCTGCTGCAGCCGCCCTGATGAGCCCCCTGCGTGCGTTTGCGCAGAGCTATCCCGAGCGGCCCATCACTTTCATCTGCCCCTGGCCTGCTGGCGGCACCGCCGACCAGTCGATGCGCGCCATCTGCCAGGTCGCTTCGAGCGTGCTCAAGCAGCCGATTGCAGTGGACAACAAGGCCGGCGCCGCTGGCATGATAGGCGCGAAGGCGCTGGTCAGCGCCAGGCCCGACGGCTACACCATAGGCCAGATTCCGATCTCGGTCACCCGCTTCTCGCAACTCGGCACACTGCAAGCTGATCCGCGCAAGGATTTCACTTACCTGGCGCGCACCTCGGGCCAGACCTTTGGTATTGCAGTGCTGCCCAGCTCGAAGTTCAAGACCTTGCCGGATCTGGTCGCCTTTGCCAAAACCAACCCAGACAAGGTGAGCTACGCGCACGCTGGCGTCGGCGGCGCAACTCACGTGGGCATGGAAGAGTTCGCGCTGGCTGCGGGCATCAAACTCACTGCCGTCGCCTACAAGGGCGGCGCACAGGCACTGCAGGACACACTGGCAGGCACGGTCGATATGCTGGCTGACTCCAGCTCGTGGGCACCGCACGTTGAGGCAGGCAAATTGCGCCTGCTGGCCACCTGGGGCGAACAGCGCACGCCGCGCTTCAAGGACACGCCAACGCTCAAGGAGCTGGGCTACAAGGTCGTCGTCGATGCACCCAACGGCATAGGCGCGCCCAAGGGACTGGACCCGCTGGTGGAACAGAAGCTGTGCGACGCTTTCCGCTTTGCGGTGAACAGCAGCGAGTTCAAGGCCGTGGCCGACAGGATCGACGCGCCGCTGATGTATCTGGACGGCCCTGACTACCAGAAGTACGTGAAAGTAATGTATGAGCGCGAGACCCAGTTGATCCAGCGTCTGAAGCTCAAGGAACTGCTCCAGAAGGGCTGACAGGATGAAGTTCACCCCCCTGATCCGCCTGCATGCCAACGACAACGTGCTGGTGGCCAAAACTGCGCTCTCGCTGGGCCAGGATCTGCCCGAGATCGGCACCCGTGCCCGTGCCCAGGTGCCAGCCGGCCACAAGATCGCAGCAGAGGCCATTGCCGAGGGCGAGCGCATCCTGAAGTACAACACGGTGATTGGCATGGCCGCGCGTGACATAGCGCCAGGCGACTACGTGCATGCAAACAACATGAAGCTGGTGGATTTTGAGCGTGACCCGGCCTTTGGCCAGGACGTGCGGCCGGTGGACTATGTGCCGCAAGCCGAACGCGCGACCTTTATGGGTTACCTGCGCCCGGACGGACGCGTGGGCACACGCAACTTCATCGGCATTTTGTCGTCGGTGAATTGTTCAGCCACGGTCATCAAGAACATTGCGGCCCACTTCACGCCCGAGCGACTGGCGGCGTTTGCGCATGTGGACGGTGTGGCCGCTTTTGCACAGACCAGCGGCTGCGGCATGTCATCGCCGAGCGAGCATTTTGATGTACTGCGCCGCACACTGGCCGGTTACGCGCGCCACCCCAACCTGGCAGGCGTGCTGATCGTCGGCCTGGGTTGTGAGCGCAACCAGGTGTCTTCACTGATGGAGTCGCAAGGGCTGGAGACCAGCAAGCTCATGCGAACCATGGTGATGCAGGAAATTGGCGGCACCCGCGCCACAATAGAGGCCGGCATTGCCGCCATCCATGAAATGCTGCCCGAAGCGAACGCGGCCCGGCGCCAGCCGGTACCGGCCAGCCATCTGAAGATTGGCCTGGAGTGTGGTGGCTCGGACGGTTTTTCGGGCATCACGGCCAATCCGGCGCTCGGTGCGGCCATGGACATCCTGGTGCGCCACGGCGGAACGGCCATTCTGTCCGAAACGCCCGAAATTCACGGTGTTGAATACATGCTGACCCGCCGCGCCGTCAGCCCCGAAGTGGGCCAGAAACTGCTGGACCGTCTGGCCTGGTGGGAAAAATACACGGCAGGCCAGAACGCCCAGTTCAACGGTGTGGTCGGGCACGGAAACCAGGCCGGCGGCCTGGCCAACATCTTTGAAAAATCGCTGGGCTCGGCCATGAAGGGCGGCACCACACCGCTGCAGGCGGTGTACGAATATGCCGAGCAGATTGACCGCAAGGGCTTCGTCTTCATGGACTCACCGGGTTACGACCCGGTGGCTTCGACGGGCCAGATCGCCAGCGGAGCCAACCTGATCTGCTTCACCACCGGCCGCGGCTCGATGTTTGGCTCCAAACCCGCGCCGACCATCAAGCTGGCCAGCAACACGCCGATGTTCAAGCGCCTGGAAGAAGACATGGACATCAACTGCGGCCTCATTCTTGACGGCGAGCTGGACGTGCCGCAAATGGGTCAGCATATTTTTGAGCAAATCCTGCGCCATGCCTCAGGCGAACCCACCAAAAGCGAAGCCTTGGGCCTGGGCGACCATGAATTTGTGCCATGGCATCTGGGCATAGTCAGTTAAGTGATGTGGAAATTTCAAAAATACCCGTTTCATCCCGGACTCGATCCGGGATCCATCGCTGATGAGTCACCGCCCGTAAAAAATGGAGAAATCTCCGCCTGCGTATACCGTCTGGATTGCGGGCCCGCAATGACAGTGACTTGCCATGCAAAACGGGACATTGACATTTCCGCATCCCCCTAAAGTACCTGTGTCAGGCTTGCTTTGGGCCACATTCCCATTTACAAAGGATAAATCCATGCCTTCAGGCAATCCCTTCAAAGCCGCACTGGCCAGTGGCCAGCAGCAAATCGGCCTCTGGCTGTCCATGGCCGACCCGTATCTGGCCGAGGTCAGCGCCACGGCCGGATTCGACTGGCTGCTGATTGATGGCGAGCATGCGCCCAACGATTTGCGCAGCACACTCGCGGCGCTGCAGGCCGTCGCACCCTACGCCTCACAACCCGTTGTGCGGGCCGTGGCTGGCGACGTGCCGCTGATCAAGCAACTGCTCGACATTGGTGCGCAGAACCTGCTGGTGCCCATGGTCGACACCGCCGGGCAAGCCCGCGCCATCGTCAGCGCCACACGCTACCCGCCGCTGGGCATTCGCGGCGTCGGCAGCGCCGTAGGCCGCGTCTCGCGCTGGAACGCACGTACCGACTACCTGGACAAGGCCGACGATGAAGTCTGCCTGCTGGTGCAGGCCGAAACCGTCACCGCATTGAACAACCTGGAAGGCATCTGCGCCGTGGACGGCGTGGACGGTGTTTTTATCGGCCCCGCAGACCTGGCGGCGTCCATGGGCCACCGCGGCAAACCCGGCCACCCGGAAGTGCAGGCGGCCATTGAACAGGCCATGAAAACCATTATCGCCTCTGGCAAGGCGGCCGGCACACTGACCTCGGATCCGGTGCTGGCACGGCGTTACCTGGCCCTGGGTTGTACCTTTGTAGCCACCGGGGTGGACGTGCTGGTCTATGCAAATGCCGTCCGGTGTATGGCGTCGGACTTCAAATCGCCCGACGCTGCACAGCCCGCAAAGCCTGGGGCGGCTTATTGAAGACTATTGAAGACATCCGGATGTTGGGTCACACTCGCCAGCACAGTCATGAACTTCAATACTCTGGATCTCAACCTGCTGCTGGTTTTTGATGCGCTGATGCGAACACGCAGCGTCACCCTGGCGGGGGAACGCATCGGGCTGTCGCAGTCAGCCACCAGCAACTCGCTGCAAAGGCTGCGCACCGCGCTTGGTGACCCGCTTTTTGTTCGCACGCCCAGGGGCATGGAACCGTCGGCGCTGGCGATGGAGCTTGAAATCCCCATCCGAAGCACGCTTGACCAGTTGCGCCACACACTGGAGCGCAACCGTGTTTTTGAACCGGCCAGCGCCAGCCGCAGCTTCAAGTTCCTGCTCAGTGATATTGCCCAGATGGCGCACATGCCGCATCTGGTGTCCGAGCTGCGCCGCCTGGCCCCTGGTGTATCGCTTGAAAACGTCGCCTTGCGGCTGCGTGAAGCCAAGGAAGCCATGGTCAATGGCGAACTTGACCTGGCCATGGGTTTTTTGCCTGACCTGGGTGCAGACTTTCACCGCCAGCCGCTGTTTGAGGAAAGCTGGGCCTGCGTTGTCAGCAATCAGCACCCGACCATAGGCGAGACCTTGACCGAAGCCGAATACATGGCAGCCACCCACATCGCCTACCACCCGGCAGTGTCGATTCATGCCACGCTGGATCACTTGCTGGAAACGCAGTTTTCATCCAAAGGCCTCAAACGCAGGATTGGCCTGTCAGTGCCCTACTGGAGCGGGCTGGCCTCTACCATTGCCGCTTGTGACCTGATTTTTACCGCGCCGGTCGGGCCTGCAGTTTCAATGACAAGGCTGGCCAATGTGCGCGTGCTGTCCTTGCCTTTTGAACTGCCCAAAATCGACTTGTGCATGCAGTGGCACACCCGTGTACACCGCGATCCGGCCAACCAGTGGTTCAGAAACTTCTGCGCGGCCAGTTACCGCAGCAAAAGCCAGGACTGAGCTTTCAGCCCAGTTGACGGCCTGCTGAAAACGCGTCAAGTGTGCACGCGCTGGCCGCGTGCCCGTACATCGCCATTGATCCGGCCCATTTCCACTATGCGGTCTATCCATTTGATGTAGCGCCCACCCCTGCCTACCATCGTGCGTTCATCAACCCGACAGGCATCAAGGCACCATGCACGCATTACTGGAAGAACAAGACACAAGCCGAACCGCAGCCATCAGCCTGCCAAAACACCGCGACCTTTATTACGCGGGTGGCTGGCACAAACCGCTGGGCGGCTACCTGGAAACGACCAACCCTGGCACGGGTGAATCGCTGGGCCTGTGCGCCGAAGCCAATACCGCTGATGTCAACGCTGCCGTTGCTTCGGCCAGCAAGGCTTTTCCGGCCTGGAGCCGCACCCCACCCGCCCAGCGCGCCGCCCTGATGCGCAAGGCGGCAGCCATTTTGCGCGACAACGCCACCGAACTGGCCATGATTGACGCCATCAACTGCGGCAACCCGGTGGCTGAAATGACACGGGACGTGCTTAACGCCGCATCACAGTTTGATTTTTTTGCCGGCCTGGTCACTGAACTCAAAGGCACAACCATGCCCATGGGTGATGGTGTGGTGAATATGTCGGTACGCGAACCGTTTGGCGTGGTGGGCCGTGTTGTTGCCTACAACCACCCGCTGATGTTTACCGCCGCCAAAAGCGCCGCCCCGCTGGCCGCCGGCAATGTGGTGGTGATGAAACCGCCTTATCAGGCACCAATGTCGTCTTACCGCCTGATGGAACTGATTGGCCACATTTTTCCGCCCGGTGTGCTGAATATCGTGACAGGCGGCACCGAATGCGGCCAGGCGCTGGTCGCACACCCTGACGTGCCTTATGTCTCGCTGATTGGCAGCGTGCCCACGGGCCGTGCCGTGGCCCGATCGGCAGCCGACAGGCTCAAACATGTGTCGCTGGAGCTGGGTGGAAAAAACGCCTGCATTGTTTATGCAGATGCCGACATTGAAAGGGCCATCAACGGTGCCGTCAAGGGCATGAACTTCACCTGGTGCGGCCAGTCCTGCGGCTCGACCTCACGCCTTTTTCTGCATGAATCGATTCACGATGAAGTGGTGGCCGGCATCCTGAAAAAAATCACGCACTACCAGCCCGGCCTACCGACTGACATGGATACCACCATGGGCGCCATCGTGTCGCGTGCGCAGCAGCAAAAAATCCTGAGCTACATCGAGATTGCAAAAAACGAAGGTGCCACGCTGGTTTACGGCGGCAAAGTCCCGTCCGCACCCGAGCTGCAAGGCGGTTTTTATGTGGAGCCCACCGTTTTTACCAATGTATCTCAGGATATGAGAATCGCCAGCGAGGAAGTTTTTGGCCCGGTTCTGTCGGTGCTCAAATGGTCGGATGAAGAAGCCATGCTGGAGCAGGTCAACCGCGTTGAATACGGTTTGACAGCAGCCATCTTTACCCGCGACCTGGGCAGAGCGCACTACGCAGCAGGCCGTGTGCAGTCAGGTTTTGTCTGGGTCAACAATGCCGGCCCGCATTTTCTGGGCACCGGATATGGCGGTTACAAACAATCAGGCATAGGGCGTGAGGAGTCGATTGAAGAGCTGCTGGCCTTCACACAAAGCAAAAACATCAACATCACACTTTAAAACTGAACAGGCCCTACATATGCGGCCCTGTCCATAACCAGGAGACAAATCATGAAACATCTTTTAAACCGCATTCTGAGCAGCGCCGCCATCGCCACTGCTGCGCTCATGCCCGCCTTCGCCTCAGCACAGGGCTGGAGCCCGAGCAAGGCCATTACCTTTGTGGTGCCGGTCGCACCCGGCTCCAGCAATGACCTGATTGCCCGCATGCTGTCAGAACGCCTGCCCGCAAAACTTGGCCAGGCCGTGATTGTTGACAACCGTCCAGGTGCCAGCGGCCTGGTTGGCGCATCAAGTGTCGCCCGTGCCGCGCCTGACGGCCACACCATTGTGATTGTGCCCAGCGACGTGTACATGGCACCCATTCTGACGCCGATGGCGGGCGGTGCCAAATTCGACGTCATCAAGGACTTCACACCCATCCTGACCGCAGGCACGGCACCCTTGCTGATCGTGGCCAGCCCTGGCATCAATGTCAAGACACCGCAGGAACTGGTGGCTTTTCTGAAAAAGAACGGGCCAACCAGTTATGGCAGCCCCGGCACTGGCTCGCCCATGAACATTGCTGGCGAAATGCTCAAACGCAGCACCAGCACACAGCTGAACCATGTGCCCTATCGTGGTGTGCTGCCCGCCGTCAATGCCGTGCTGGCTGGCGAGCTGCCCATGTCGATTGTGGCTCTGGCCGGTGCAGCACCACACATTGCGGCAGGCAAACTGGTGCCGGTGGCGCTGGTTGAAAAACAGCGCTCCGAACTGATTCCCAATCTGCCAACGCTGACCGAATCAGGCATTGCGGGTGTTGAAACCGCCGTTTTCTTCCAGATTCTTGCACCCGCAGGAACGCCTGCACCGGTAATACAGCGCCTCAACACCGAAATCAACACCATTTTGAACACACCAGACTTCAAGGATCGCCTGCGCAATATGGGTGTTCAGGTGGCGGGAGGCAGCTCTGCCGATGCCGCAAAACTGGCTCGTGACACTTACGCAAAAAACCAG
Organism: Pseudomonadota bacterium; assembly: GCA_040384925.1. GTDB lineage: Bacteria > Pseudomonadota > Gammaproteobacteria > Burkholderiales > Burkholderiaceae_C > Polaromonas. Next base: position 10,229 of record JAZKIK010000770.1, read on the forward strand.
CAACTGGTCAAGGAACTGCAGATCGTTGCTGAATAAGGCAGTCCGCATGACCGATGACATCACCCTTGAGGCCAGACAAGACCTGGCGTCGGCCAATCGCATTTTGTTCAACCAGGGTGTGCTTGATGCCTTTGGCCACGTCAGCATGCGCCACCCGACGCAGCCCGACCAGTTTTTGCTGTCACGCAATATGGCACCGGCCACCGTCACACCTGAAGATGTGCTGGCGTTTGACCTGCATGGCCATCTGTTGGGCGGCGGCGGCCAAAAAATCTATCTGGAGCGTTTTATCCACGCCGCCATTTATGCAGCCCGGCCAGATGTACATGGTGTGGTGCATAGCCACGCGGCAGCGGTGCTGCCCTTTACCATCGTAAAAAGCGCCCGCCTTCGGCCGGTTTGCCATATGGGCGGATTTTTGAGCGGCATGATCCCGACTTTTGAAATACGTGAGCACGCAGGTTTTGGCAGTGATTTGCTGATACGCGACATCACGCTGGGAGGCCAGCTTGCCTCATGCCTGGGCAAAAACGCAGCCGTGCTGATGCGGGGCCATGGTGTCACAGTAAACGGCAAGTCCTTGAGGCAGGCAGTGTTTCGCGCGGTTTACACGCAAAACAATGCACAGATCCAGGCGGCCGCCATGGCCCTGGGTGAAGTGACCTACCTGACCGATGCCGAGGGTCTGGCAGCCGATGAGGCCAACACCGGCCAGATTTCACGCGCCTGGGATTTCTGGTGTTCTCAAGCTGAAGACTGAACCCGAGACTGTTCC
>JAZKIK010000771.1:0-4017 GCA_040384925.1 Pseudomonadota bacterium
GGTGTCGAGCAGGGTTTCCACATCAAACTCGTCTGAAATGGCCTCGCGCATCACGGCCAGTTCATCCAGCTGGTGCTGCACGGCAATCGGCGGTGCCTGTGCGGTGGGCAAATGGGCGCGGTGTCCGGGCCGGTGTTTGGCGGGCAGGGGTTTGATCGGGCCTATGGTGCGTGAGAAGAGTTCTTTCTCGGCTTTAGCTTTGGCCAGGGCTGCGACTTTGGCGGCAGTCTGTTCCTTTTCAAGCCTCGCACGTGTTTCTATCGCCTGCTTGGCCGCTTTGAGGTCGCCGAGGCTTTTGATGGTTGGCGCTTTCATGGGCTGACTTTATATCAGCGTCTTGTTGGGAAGTTCTTCATGTGATAATTCTTTTCACCTTATATCGCACCACTTCAATGGGCACGGTACGGCAGATCGTCCGGGAAGGTAAAAGTGCATTGGCGTTGCCATCAAAAAATCACCAGGGAGGATTTTGTGAGCCCAGTTTTTCAGTGCCTGAGCCTGCTTCGGGCAAGTCTTTTTTCGGTCGGTTTTGTTGCTTTAGGTCTGGTCGGATGCGCGAGTTATCAACCTGTCCAGGTCGACCCCAAGACTGATCTCTACAACACGGCCACCAAGCTTGAGGACTCGGCCATTCGCGAGAACGATACCTCTGCTGATCTGGCCAAGTACCGGTTTGTTGTACTCAACACTCGCTCAAATGTTTATCCGGCTCGCTTTGAATTTTTCATCCGCACTGCCCTGGCCGATCTGGGAATGGTAAAGGTGCTGAACCAGGAGGAACTGGTCTCTTTGGTGAAGATGCACCCCAAGCTGGCTTCCATGGAATCCATTAACGACCCACTCGCGATCAAAAAGGTTTCAGATACCTTGGGGCCCGTACTGGTGATCGATTGCAACTCAATGTGGGACGGTGATGTCAGACGCTACGTCACTTTGAAAATAACCGATGCCTCCAGTGGAAAAACATTTTTGCGTATTGACCATCCCAAATTTATTTGGGCCAGCGTTGACCCGGAAGCTCACTATCCTGTACTGAATGCGTTAAGGCAATGGGTCAGGGCCACAGCAAGTAAAAACAAGATATAGGAGTGGATGATGAAACATCAATTCTGTAAAAACCTGCTGGCAACGGTAGCGCTGCTGATGTCCATCCAGTGTCAGGCCATCGACGTGAAACCCTTTGACGGCATCGAGGGGTACCAGGAAATCAAGGTCACCGCTAAGCTCTACTACGTTGGGTTTCACGGAAAGCGTGACGCGAAATACACTGATGTGCTTTCCGCATGGGAAGCTCGTAGTGCGCAGATATGTGCCGAGTCGGGTGCCTCCCACTTCGTGCAGCTCAAGTCTTTGCTGGAGCCGCTGACGCAGAAGGAACTGGAGCAGTTTGTTGCTTATGAGCCTGCTCCGTACCCGACTCAGGCTGCTGCCAGTTTTATCTATATTCCAATCTATATGCCTAGCGGCCCGCGTGCAGCGCAAATCGACGGGCCGTCCAAATTGGCTGCGGTGCGGTGTGTCCATTCCACCGAAGTGATTGTTGACAGGGATCGCTTGACTGCGGTGGTGCAAACAGCCAAATAGTCATGGTGGCATGGATCGGATACTTTTGGATGCAGGCTTCAAATCAACCCCAGCTCGGCCATTGAAACAGCTTCAGCGCTGGTCACCACAAAATGGTCAAGCACACGCACATCAACCAGCGCCAGCGCAGCTTTGAGGGTCTGCGTCAGTGACTCGTCGGCGCGTGAGGGTTTGGCCGTGCCGCTGGGGTGGTTGTGGGCCAGCACCACACTGGCGGCATTCAGTGCCAGCGCCCTGACCACCACCTCACGCGGGTACACGCTGGTCTGGGTCAGGGTGCCCCTGAAAAGCTCTTCAAGCACGATCAGCCGGTGCTGGCTGTCCAGAAACAGCACAGCAAAAATCTCATGCGGGCGGCTGCCCAGCTGCAGCTGCAGGTAGTCGCGTACCGCCTGCGGGGTGTCGAACAGGGTTTTTTCCCTGAGTTTTTCGCTCAGAGCACGGCGGGCCAGTTCAAGCACGGCAACAATTTCTGCGCGTTTGGCCGGGCCCAGGCCCTTGATCTGTTTGAGGTCTTCAGCACTGGTGTGCAGCAAACCGCCCACGCCGCCAAACTTCTTCAGCAGTTCTTCCCCCATCTGCAGGGCATTTTTGCCGGGCAAACCGGTACGCAGCAACAGGGCCATCAGTTCGGCATCACCCAGCGCGCCGGGGCCGCGGGCCAGCAGCTTTTCACGCGGGCGGGCGTCCAGGGGCAGGTCTTTGAGGAGCATGGGTCGTGTTGTGTGTGTGGCTGCAGTGTTTAGGCATCTGAAAAAACCGGCATTTTTTCTGACAGTTATGGCAGATTAACCCGGCTTTCTACAATAGGGCCAGTTTACAAACACTTGCCGCCCGGTTTTTGCCTGGCGGATATGGCTTTGAAGGTCTTATGTCCACCGTTGAAACCCCCACATCATCCCCGGCCGCCACGACTGTTCTTGTCGAAGCCGGCTCTTTTTTAACCCTGCATTACCGCATGGCCGGCCCGGCTGTGGACGGTAAAGCGGGTGCCGACATCATCAACACCTTTGGCGGCAAACCGGCCACCCTGAGCCTGGGCATGGGCGAGCTTTCTCCCGCCATCGAGCAGCGCCTGGTCGGCCTGAGCGAAGGCACCCGCACCACGTTTGAACTGCCCGCAGGTGTTGCCTTTGGCGACCGCAACCCCGACTTGCTACAGTGGGTGGCGCGCAAGCTGCTCAATGAACTGGGTGACCCTGACGAGCAGTACAAGCTAGGTGATGTGGTGCAGTTCCCCACGCCAGACGGCATGGGGCAATACGCCGGCGCAGTGCAGCAGATCAAGGCTGGCGGCGATGCGGTGCAATTTGACTTCAACCATCCACTGGCGGGCCAGCCTGTGGTGTTTGAAGTCCATGTGATTGGTGTTTTATGAACAGTTCTTCAACGCTTCCACAGGAAATTCTGCTGGCCGAACCACGTGGCTTTTGCGCCGGGGTTGACCGTGCGATTGAAATCGTCGAACGTGCGCTGACCAAGTTTGGCGCGCCAATTTACGTTCGCCACGAGATTGTTCACAACACCTATGTGGTGAACGACCTCAAGCAAAAAGGCGCAATTTTTATTGAAGAGCTGGCCGATGTGCCGCCCGGTGCCACCCTGGTTTTCAGCGCGCACGGCGTCAGCAAGGCAATCCAGCTGGAGGCAGAGCGCCGTGGTTTCCAGATTTTTGACGCCACCTGTCCATTGGTGACCAAAGTTCACGTTGAAGTCGCCAAACTGCACAAGGAAGGTTACGAGTTCATCATGATTGGCCACAAGGGCCACCCCGAGGTGGAAGGCACCATGGGCCAGCTTGACAGCGGCATCCATCTGGTTGAAGACCTTGAAGACGTGGCCCACATCACACCCAGCCAGACCGAACGCCTGGCGGTGGTGACACAAACCACATTGAGTGTGGATGATTCAGCTGAAATCAGCGCCGCCGTCCGGGCGCGCTTTCCGAATGTGCGCGCACCCAAACAGCAGGACATCTGCTACGCCACACAAAACCGCCAGGACGCCGTCAAGGTACTGAGCCCGCAGGTTGACATATTGATTGTGGTCGGCAGCCCGACCAGCTCCAACAGCAACCGCCTGCGCGAACTCGCCGCCAAACTGGGCACCGAAGCCTATATGGTGGACGACGCCAGCGAGCTGAAAGAGTCATGGTTTGAAGGCAAAAGCCGCGTCGGCCTGACGGCAGGCGCTTCAGCACCCGAAATTCTGGTCAAGCAGGTGATTGACCGCATCCGTGCGCTGGGTGCCGTGTCAGTGCGCAAGATGGACGGTATTGAAGAAACCATCAAATTCCCGCTGCCCAAGGGCCTCAAGCTCGATGCGCAGGGCCACATGATGGAAGTCAGCGACAGCCAGCTGCACCAGTTGGGCTGACGTAAAAAAATGATTGAAAGCCATCAGATCGAAAGCTGCCAGCGCCTGTTTGACGAG
>JAZKIK010000772.1:0-2924 GCA_040384925.1 Pseudomonadota bacterium
CGCTGTCAAACTCGATCTGGCCATCCACATTCATGATCGAAAAACTGCGTGAGCCGCCCTTGTAGTCGCCTTCGTTGGCAATGACAAAACGGCGATTGTCGAGCCAGGCCACACTGTCGGGTTCGCGCAGTACACCGGCCGCCGAATCTGCCGGGTTGATGATGCCATCGCGTTTGCGGTCAATGCCCTTGAGATCGACTGTTCCGGCTGAAAAGTGTTTGACGACCTGGCGTTTGGCCACATCAACGATGGCGATGTGATTGTTTTCCTGCAGGGTCACCACGGCCAGGCCGGCCGCGTTGACCTTGACAAATTCCGGCTCCGGGTCGGTCGGTGCAATCGCGGCCAGGCCGGTCATGGCTAGCGGGTGCAGGCTGGTGCAGTCAGGACGGCCGGCATGCAGCTTCATGATGCTCAGGTTGCCGGCGGGCAATTGAGGGATGGTGCCTTTTTCAAATTCCTCATCACGCTGGTTTTCCATCGCAATCACGATGTTGTGGCCACTTTTGTCAAGCGCCACCGAATCGGGCTGGCCCTGAAGATTGCAGCTGCCCACGACTTTCAGGCTGCGCAGGTCTATGACTGCAAGATGGCCTTCGGGCTGAAAAAACTTTTTGGAGGCATCGACCGCAACCAGCGCCTTGCCGTGTGTGATGACCACTGAGGTCGGCTCGCCTTCTAGCGCTACAAATCCCGCCGGTTTGGGGCTGGCCGGCTTGCTGATGTCTATCAGGCCAATGCCTTTTTGCTCGCTGTCGGTATAGGCCAGCAGGCGACCGTCTTCACTGGCGGCCACGATTTCAGCGACTGATTTTTTGCTGACCGTGCGGCCTGCCGGTACATTGCGATGCGCTTCAAAAGTCGCAATCCGGTTGAAGTTGGCCGGTACGCCGGTTATGGCCTGCGTCTGGGCCACGGCCATGGTTTGCAGGCAGGCCAGCGCAACGGCGACCTGTATCAGTGTTTTTACTCGCAGCATGAAACGTCCTTGGGTTCCGGGGGTGAAAAAAAGGGTTCATGAAGCAGTTTCATGAACCCTTTTTGCTGCGGCGAATGCTTGCATGGCGGTGTGACACCGTCGTGACACCCCGCGCCCTCGATGTCAGAACTGTCTAGGCCTTGTATTTGACAGAGCAGCCATAAGCCCGGCTGACGCTCACACTGAGGGGTTTGCCGCCCAGCGCTTCCGTCAAACCCTGGCGTACATAGTTGGTTGCGGTTTTGATGTCGTCCACCCTGGCGGAAGGAATGTTGTCTATGCCGCCTGCATACAACAGCACACCCTGCGGGTTGATGATGTACATGTGTGGTGTGGTTCTGGCACCGTAGAGCTGGCCTATCTTGCCGGATTCGTCCATCAGCGTGGCTGTGGGGACGGCGCTTTTTTCGGCCTGCCAACTGGCCAGTCTGGCTGGCGGCAGGTAGTCGGAACTGGCGCTTTCTGTTGAATTGATGGACAGCCACACCACACCCTTGGCCGTGAACTCTTTTTGCAGGCTTTGCATATTGCCTGTCTTTTCACCGCTGTAGTGTTTTTGTACAAACGGGCAGCCGGGGTTTGTCCATTCCAGCACCACCAGTTTGCCCTTGAAGTCACCCAGTTTGTGGTTTTTGCCCTTGGTGTCCACTGCAGAAAAGTCGGGCGCGGGCTGGCCGACGGCGGCGCTGTTCTGCGCCTGTGCATTCAAGGCCGCCAGCAGTGGGCCAAGTGCCAGTGCGCCCGCCAGCGAACGCCTGTTGATCAGGTTTCCCAAATTCTGCTCTGTCACTGCTCTTGTTTCACGAATCAGTCTGGCCATGGTTGGAACTCCTTGAAGTTAAAGATCAGCATGTCAAAGTTTGGCCAGTTCGGCCCGTACATCGTCAACCGACAAAATTTCAGACAAGACCACAGGTGCACGGCCGGGTTTGTAAATCACATAAACCGGCACACCGCTGCGGCCCAGTTGTGCCAGTGCAGCGGTCACGGCAGGGTCACGGCGTGTCCAGTCGGCGCGCAGCAGGCTGACTTTTTTGGCCTCAAAATCAGCCAGTACAGCGCTGTTGGCCAGCGTGGTTTTTTTGTTGTATTGGCAGGTCACGCACCATGCAGCGGTGAAGTCCACAAACACGTTCTGGCCCTGGGCGGTGAGTTGCTCGACACGGCCAGGCTCCCAGGCCAGCCAGCCGGTCGCCGGTGGGCTGGCGGCGGTGTTGTCCTGCAATTTGATGACATTTGGGCCCAGTGTGCTTATTCCAAAGGCGCTGAGCACGATTGAAAATATAGCCATTAAAAGTCGCGCCCGGCCTTTCAGGGTCAAGGCCCAGATCACCAGCGTCATTAAAACCAGCAACGCAAGCAGGGCACCCGCCCCGTCAATACCACTTTGCTGGCCCAGCACCCAGACCAGCCAGACCACGGTGGCGAACATCGGAAAAGCCATCAACTGCTTGAATGTCACCATCCATGGCCCAGGGCGCGGCATGGCGCGCGCCACCGCTGGCACCATGCTGGCCACCAGATAAGGCAGCGCCATGCCCAGGCCAATCGCTGCAAAAATCGCCAGTGCCTGTAGCGCAGGCAGACCCAGCGCATAACCAAGTGATGCGCCCATGAATGGCGCGGTGCATGGCGAGGCGACGGCGGTAGCCAGCACGCCGGACAAAAATGAATCCACCCTTGGATTTTTGGCCTGCAGACTGGCAATACGACTGGGCAAAAAACTGGCAAATTCAAACAGCCCGGCCAGATTCAGTCCAATCAGCGTAAAAAGAATGGCCAGCCCGGCCACCACTGCCGGACTTTGCAACTGAAACCCCCAGCCCAGCTGTTCACCCGCAGAACGCAAGCCGAGCAGCAGCCCACCCAGCGCCAAAAACGACAAAACCACACCCAATGTGTAGGCCACGCCGGTGCTGACGCGTGTCGCCCGGTCCTTGACATG
>JAZKIK010000773.1:0-12118 GCA_040384925.1 Pseudomonadota bacterium
TCAAGCGCACTGCATTGCGCCATGCTGCGCCCGTCGTTCCACAGGATGGCCGGGCGCAGCACCTCGCCGCTGCTGTCCAGCAGCACCGCACCATGCATGTGGCCCGACAGGCCAATGCCACGCACCGCCCGCAGTTCAGCCTGGTTTGACAGGTACAGCGCGCGCATGACGGTTTCCAGCGCCTGCTGCCACTGTGCGGGTGACTGCTCGGACCAGAGCGGCTGTGGCCGGCTTACCGTCAATGGCGCGCGGGCCGTGGCCAGCACACGGTGGTCAACATCGAGCAGCAGCGCCTTGAGTTCGGACGTGCCTAAATCAATCCCCAGATACATTCACAAAACTCCAGATATAAATTGCTGCGCTGCTGTACCCGCAAAAGGCCAGGGCTGATGCTCAGTGTGAACGGCCAAAACGGCCGTCGGACTGCCGGCGAAACTCGGTGGGCGTCATGCCCTTGATCTCAAGAAAACGCCGGTTGAAGTTGGCAACATTGTTGAAGCCGACCTGGTAACAGATATCGGTCACAAAATGGTCGCTTTGCATCAGCAGGTGGCAGGCGCTGTTGATGCGGGCACTGTTCACAAAGTCGGTAAAGCTGTTGCCGGTTGAACGCCTGAAAAACCGGCTGAAGCGGCTTTCACTCATGTTCAGTTCGGTGGCCACATCGGCCATGCTGATGGGCTGGGCCACATCGGACATGATGCGGTTGACGATATCGTTGATCAGGTCCAGTTGCACGTCGCCTTCAGAGCCCTGTATCTGCACACTGGACAGCAGCCGGTAATCACCGCATTGCGCCAGGTCAGACAAAAATTCGCAGAACACACCAAAACGCCGCAACCCGCGCGAAGCCTTGATGCCGTTCCAGTAAGACTGCGCGGCTTCAGACAAACCAAAAAATTCGATGCCGCGCCGTGAGCGCTCCAGCAGCGGCAGCACTTCACGCAACTCGGGTATTTCTTCAGCAGCGCTGGCTATGGGCTCGTGCCGGAACTGGATCACACGGTCACGGCCCTCACAGCCGCCAGCCGGAATGTCCAGTGAAATCCAGTTGTGCGGCAAACGCGGGCCGCACAGCACCAGATGGCCGGGCTGAAACGGGCCAATCCAGTCACCTATAAAGGCCTTGCCCGAGGTTTCAGTGATCAGGTGCAGCTCATATTCTTCATGAAAATGCCAGCGCACCAGCGGGCTTGGGAAACCATGGGCCAGACAACGCACCACCCCGGTTTCGTCGGAGGCTTCGTAACCCAAAGCGGGTGACCGGGCAAAGTCCCGCTCCAGCTCCGGCTGGCGCTGGCGGGGTCTTTGCCTTTGTCTTGAGATGGTCATGGCTGCATCATGCCGTCATTCGCGCCCGGCTTCAACAAAGGCATCCACACGCTGGCTGGCGCGGCGAACAGCGTCCACCAGTCGTGCATCACCCGCCAGGTCGCCCCACAACATCGCATCAGCGCAAAGCGCAGCCACCGGGTCTGCGGCAGCGCAGATGGCGTGGGCAATCGCAGGGTCCATGCCCTGGTCCTGGTAAACATAGGGCAGCAAACCCCGGTGCCAGCGCTGCAAAAAGGCCAGAAACAGGGCCGGCAGCATGGCCACAGCGTCAATCGACTGCCTCCGGGTCAGCCGGTCGCGTACCGTGGGTGCGATAAAACCGGGGATTTTTGAAAACCCGTCTGCCGCCACACGCTGGTTGGTGTCCAGAATGGCAGGGTTTCCAAAACGCTCCAGCACCACATCACGGTAGGCCTGCAGGTCAATCGGCCCTGCCACGCCCGGCGTGCTCAGGCAGGGAATGACGTCATCACTCACATAGTCGTAGGCGATGCGGCAAATCGCTGCATGCTGTGTGCCCTGGTGAATAAAGTCCAGCCCGATCAGCGTACCGGCCCAGGCAATACAGCTGTGTGTGGCATTGAGGATGCGTATCTTGGCTTCTTCATAGGGCTGGACCGAGTCGACCAGTTGCACCCCCACACGCTCCCAGTCTGGCCGGCCGTTGATGAACTTGTCTTCAATCACCCACTGGATAAAACTTTCGGCGGTGACTGGCACTGCATCGTCCACACCTGTTGCAATCAGCACACGCTGGCGCAACTCGGCGGGCGGGCGCGGCGTGATGCGGTCCACCATGGCATTCGGGCAGGTGGTGTGCTGGCGCACCCAGTCAAGCAGTTCCTGGTTGCCGGTGCAGGTGATGAACTCCAGCAGGCCAGCGCGAAAACGCTCGCCGTTATGGCGCAGGTTGTCGCAATTGAGCAGCGTCACCGCACCGGCATTGGCGGCCTTGCGGGCATTCAGTATGGCATACAGGGCGCCGTAAATGGTTTGCCCTGCTTCACCTCGCCGTGCCAGTTCGACCTCAGGTGCCAGCTCTGCAAATGAAAAGTCGAGCCGGCCTGCAGCGTCCAGGTAATAACCGGCTTCAGTCACTGTGAAGGAAATCACCCGGGTCGAGGGCGAGGCAGCACATTCAATCACCTGCGCGAGTGAGGGCTCCCAGGGCAGGATCTTGCGTATGGACTGAATGGTTTCATATTTGTACTCGCCAGCCGGTGACACGGTCTCCAGCGTGTAGTGACCGTTCTGGGCCTGCAGTGCCGACAGCACGGCAGCCATGTCCGGCCTCAGGTTGGCACCGGCCAGCAGCCAGCGCGTGTCACCGGCATCCATCAGGTGCTGCAGATACACCGCCTGGTGCGCCCGATGAAAGGAGCCCAGGCCCAGGTGCAATATCACCAGCCCGGAGGCCTCATCAAGATTCGAAGTTTCCATGGTCATCAATCAGTAGCTCAAAAAAAGCGCGCGGCCTCAAGCAGCCAGCACCCGGCCTTCACGGTTGAACAGGTGCAGCATGGACGGCTCGATCTCGACATCGACCACATCCCCTGCGCGCAGCGATGTGCGCTCGTTTTGCCTGGCAACCATGGCCACCCCGCCCACATCCACATGAATCAGCGTGTCGGCACCCAGTGCCTCTATCAGTTCAACCCGGCCGGCCCGGCCAGCGCCCTGCCCGCCGCGAACCCGCACACCTTCGGGACGTATGCCAAAAAATCCGTCACCCGGCAATTTGCCGACTGTCAGGGCAGAAAACTCCGGCAATGCCGCAGCCGCCACCACGTTCATTGACGGCATGCCGATAAACTGCGCCACAAACTGGTTGGCCGGGCGGTCATACAGCTCCAGCGGCGTGCCCACCTGCTCTATCATTCCGTCCCTGAGCACCACCACCCGGTCTGCCAGGGTCATGGCCTCGACCTGGTCATGCGTGACATAAATCGTGGTGGCACCCAGCGCACGGTGCAGCTTGTGGATCTCAACCCTGGTGTTGCCGCGCAGTGCCGCATCCAGGTTGGACAGCGGCTCGTCAAACAGAAACACCTTGGGTGCCCGCACAATGGCGCGGCCAATCGCGACCCGCTGACGCTGGCCGCCCGACAGGTCCTTGGGCGTGCGCTCAAGATAGGCGGTGAGGTTGAGCGTGGTGGCCGCATGTTCGACTTTTTTGCGTATCTCGTCCTTGGCCACACCGGCCAGCTTGAGGGCAAACGACATGTTGTCGTACACACTCATGTGCGGGTACAGGGCATAACTCTGGAACACCATGGCCAGGTCACGCTTGCCTGAGGGCAGTTCGGTGATGTCGCGCCCGTCCAGTTCCAGCCTGCCGCTGGTGATGGGCTCCAGGCCGGCTATCAGGCGCAGCAGGGTTGATTTTCCGCAACCGGAGGGGCCAACAAACACGATGAATTCGCCCTTGTTGATTTCCAGATTGACGCCGCGAATGATGTGGGCATCGGCAAAACTCTTTTTGATGTCCTTGAGCTGCAGGTAGGCCATGCCTATCTCCTTTTCTTTTGGTTTTTTATTTAACGGCACCGAAGGTAAGTCCCTGCACCAGCTGCTTCTGGCTGAACCAGCCAAAAACCACAATCGGCGCAATGGCCATCAGCGAGGCGGCCGACAGCTTGGCCCAGAACAGGCCCTCGGGGCTTGAATAGGAGGCAATCAGGGCGGCCAGCGTGCCTGCCTTGGCGGCAGTCAGGTTGAGCGACCAGAAGGCTTCGTTCCAGCTCAGCACCAGGCACAGCAGCCCGGTGGAGGCCAGGCCGCCCACCGACAGCGGCAGCACGACATGGCGAAACTCCTTCCACAGGCTGGCGCCATCCATGCGCGCCGCCTCAAGAATTTCGGGCGGAATGTCCTTGTAGCTGGTGTAGAGCATCCAGACCATGATGGGCAGGTTGGACAGGGTGAACACAATCGTCAGCGCCGTCAGCGAATCCAGCAGACCCGTCGTTTGCGCCAGCACATAAATGGGCACCAGCGCACCGACGGCCGGCATCATCTTGGTGGACAGCATCCACATCAAAATATCGCGGGTTCGCCGGGTGCGGAAAAACGCCATCGAATAAGCCGCTGGTGCTGCAATCAGCAGGCCCAGAATGGTCGAGGCCAGGCTGGTGATCAGGGAGTTGCGCGCATACAGCAGGTAGTCGCTGCGGCGCTGCACTTCACTGAAGTTGTCCAGGGTCGGCTCGAATATGAACAGCGGCGGCACGTGGATCGCCTGCAGCTCGGTTTTGAAGGCCGTCAGAAACAGCCAGCCCAGCGGAAAAAACAGCAGCAGGGCAGCAGCCCAGGCACCAGCGGTTCGCAGCACAAGAGGTATCAGTGATTGGCTTCGCATGATTTTTTCTCAGTCCAGGTTCTTGCCGATGATGCGTATCAGGAAGGCCGCAACAATATTGGCCAGCACCACCGCAAACAGCGCCCCGGCAGAGGCCACACCGACGTCGTAGTTCATCAGCGACTGCTTGAAGATCAGGTAGGTCAGGTTGGTGCTTTCGTTTCCGGGCCCACCGCTGGTGGTGATGGATATCTCGGCAAACACACTGAGCAGAAAGATCATCTCTATCATCACCACCACCGCCATGGGCCGGCCCAGGTGCGGCAGCACCAGGTAAAAAAAGCGTTGCAGCGCAGTGGCACCGTCCATGCGGGCGGCCTCCATCTGCTCGCGGTCAAGCGACTGCAGCGAGGTGATAAAAATCAGGCAGGCAAAAGGCAGCCACTGCCAGGCCACCATGATGATCACCGACAGCAGCGGCACATCGGTCAGCCAGTCCACAGGTGTGGCGCCAAAGGCCCGCCATACATCGGCCAGCACGCCGTAGATCGGGTTCATCATCATGTGTTTCCACAGCAGCGCATTGACGGTGGGCATGACAAAAAACGGCGAGATCAGCAGCACACGCACAATGCCGCGGCCGGGAAAGGGCTCGTTCACCAGCAGGGCCAGCAGCACACCCAGCACCAGGGTGATCACCACCACACTGCCAATCAGCAGCAGGGTGTTCCACACCGCCGGCCAGAAGTCCGGGTCGGTCACAAAATAGTGGAAGTTTTCAATGCCGACAAAAGGGTGGTCGCCGGGCTGCTGCAGGTTGTAGTTGATGAATGAGAAGTACAGTGTCATCAGCAGCGGCACGATCATCCAGAGGACAAGCGTCAACACCGCCGGTGCCATCAGCACCCTGGGTAACAGTCGTTTCATGGCAGCATTTCAGGTTAAAAAAGGCATGCGGCCAGCCCGCCGCAGCATGCGGGGGCTGGCCTTTCTACCGGCTTATTTGTAGTAACCGGCCTTGCGCATTTCACGCTCGGCTGCCGTCTGTGATGTCTTCAGGGCCTGGTCAACCGTGACCTTGCCCGACAGCGCCGCACTCATCTGCTGGCCTACCGCCACACCGATTGCCTGAAACTCCGGAATGGCCGCGTACTGCACACCCACATAAGGCGACTTCGGCAAGGTGCTGTCGCTGAGGTTGGTGCTGTCAATGGCCTTTTTCTCTGCAGCGGCAAATTTGGCTACCTTCTGGAACTCGGGGTTGGCATAGGTCGATTTGCGCGTGCCTGTTGGCACCGAAGCCCAGCCCTGCTCCTTGGCCACCAGCTTGATGTAGTCTTTGGAGGTGGCCCACTTCACAAAGGTTTGTGCGGCATCAGCCTTGGTCGAACTGGCGGGAATCGCCAGGTTCCAGGTCCACAGCCAGTTGGCACCCTTGGGCGTGACAGCAACCGGCGCCTGGGCAAATGCCACCTTGTCAGCGACCTTGGACTGTTTCGGGTCGCTGATGAAAGATGCAGCAATGGTCGCATCAACCCACATGCCGCATTTGCCTTCGTTGAACAGCGCCAGGTTTTCGTTGAAGCTGTTGGCTGATGCACCGGGTGGGCCGTAGTTTTTCATCAGGTCAACATAAAAGCCAATCGCGTCCTTCCAGGGTTTGGTGTCGATCTGCGGTTTCCAGCCCATGTCAAACCACTGGCCACCATTGGTATTGACCATGGTGGTCAGCAAGGCCATGTTGTCGCCCCATCCAGGTTTGCCGCGCAGGCACATGCCATAAACACCGGCCTTGGGGTCGTGGATTTTTGCGGCCAGCTCTTTGACTTGCACCCAGGTCGGTTGCTCCGGCATCTTGAAACCAGCCTTGTCAGCCAGGTCCTGGCGATACATCAGCATGGAGCTTTCGCCATAAAACGGCGCAGCATAAAGTTTGCCCGCGTCTGACAAACCGTCACGAATCGCTGGCAGCAAGTCATCAATGTCATAAGCCGCATCGGTGGCAATCGGCTTGAGCCAGCCTTTTTTGGCCCAGATAGGTGCCTCGTACAGGCCAATCGTCATCACATCAAACTGGCCGCCCTTGGTGGCAATGTCAGTGGTCACACGCTGGCGCAAGGTGCCCTCTTCAAGCGTGACCCATTTGAGCTTGATGTCGGGATAGGTTTTTTCGAACACCGGCGTGAGCTTCTGCATCTCGATCATGTGACCGTTGTTGACAGTAGCCACCACCAGTTCAGTCACGGCATGTGCCATGCCCGCGCTGGCAAGTGCAAGCACCAGGCCTGCTTTGATAAAACGTTTCATAAGATGTCTCCTTCGTTATTCAAACCAAAACGGCCCTTGTCGCCGCTGGAGTCAATTTTGAAGAAACATCCTTGCGATTTTGGTACCCAATTTACTGGCCCCAATACTTTATTGCATTGATGACCTAGTGGATTCCCTGAAATTTGCGGTTTTTGGATGTAAGTTGTAGAAAAAAAGGGCTACAGCCTGAATGCGCTGCAGCCCTTTTTGTGTCAAAAACAATCGTTTGATTTGTTCAGACGGCGTTGTATTTGTCAGCATCGCCACCGGTCGGCTGCGCCCACCAGTAAATCAGCAGAAAAAAGCCGATACCTGTCAAACCTATCAGTTGCCACCAGCCGCTTTTGCCGATGTCATGCAGGCGGCGTGCGCCCACTGCCAGGGCGGGCAAAAGCAAACCCAGGGCGATCAGGCCGTTGAGCCACTCGCTGACCATGGAGGCTGCAATCGACACCAGAAACTGGAACAGAAAAAACCACCAGAATTCAGGGCGGGACGCGCGGCCGGCAAAGTCCGCGTATTTTTTCAGGCAGATGGAAATGGCTTCGCCAAAGTTCATGAATGCATCCTCCTCACAAGGGTGTTACAGGGTAGATTCCCTGCCCCATGATAGGCGCAGTCCCGGTTTTGGTGCTACCTTTTCAAGACCTATTTAAAGCAGATATTCAGCCAGCCAGGCGCTGCAGCAAACCCGCCGTCGAGCCGTCCAGCCCCGACACATCACCGTTTTGCAGGCGTGGTGCAATGTCTTGTGCCAGCACCTTGCCGAGCTCGACTCCCCACTGGTCAAAACTGTTGATGCCCCAGAGCGCGCCGCTGACAAACACGCGCATCTCCTGCAGCGCCAGCAGGGCACCCAGGCTGGCCGGTGTCAGTTCGTCCAGCAGCAAAAACGTGCTGGGACGGTTGCCGGGAAAGTGTTTGTGGCCGCCCTCGTCACTTTTGCCCTGCATCAAGGCCTGGGCCTGGGCCAGCACATTGGCCAGCACCTTGCTGTGGTGGCCTGACAGCTTGTGTGACGGTTTTTTGATGGCGACAAACTCGACCGGAATCACCCCGGTGCCCTGGTGCAGCATCTGAAAATAGGCATGCTGGCCGTTGGTGCCCGGTTCGCCCCAGAGTGCGGGGGAGCTGTCAAACGCCAGCGCCCTGCCCTGGCTGTCGACCCGTTTGCCGTTGCTTTCCATTTCAAGCTGCTGCAAATACGCCGGCAGGCGGCGCAGCCCGCTGCTGTAGGGTGCAATGCTGCGGCTGGTGAAATGGTGAAAATTGCGGTACCAGACGTCCAGCAAACCCAACCGCACGGGCAGGTTTTGTGCGAGGGGTGCCGTGCGAAAGTGCTCGTCCATCGCATGTGCACCGGCCAGAAAATCGCGGAATCCACTGGCACCTATGGCGATGGCCAGTGGCAGGCCAATGGCCGACCAGACCGAATAACGCCCGCCCACCCAGTCCCAGAAACCAAAGGTGGTCTTGATGCCGAATTTGGCTGCTGCTTCCAGATTGGTCGTCAGCGCCGCAAAATGCCGGCCAATATCAAGCCCGCCCTGCGCTTCAAACCACTGTTTGGCTGACTGCGCGTTGATCATGGTTTCGGCCGTTGTAAATGTTTTGGAGGCGACCAAAAACAGTGTGTTGTGCGGTTTCAGCCCGGCCAGAACGCTGCTGAGCTCCTGCCCATCGACATTGGACACAAAATGAAAACGCTTGCCTGTGTCTGCAAAAGGCTCCAGCGCCAGCACGGCCATTTGCGGGCCCAGGTCCGAGCCGCCAATGCCGATGTTGACCACATCGGTAATCGCCTCGTCCGCCCGTATCTGCTGGGCATAGGCCAGCATGGCGTCGAGTGTTGCGTGCACTTCAGCCAGCTTGTCCGCTACCTTGTCAATGGTGGCCTGTGCTGGCAGGTAATGCGCAGGCGGCGGGTTTCGCAGCAAAAAGTGCATCACCGCGCGTTGTTCGGTGTTGTTGATCAGCTCACCGGCAAACATGGCGTCCCTGTGCTGCTCCAGCCCGCATTCACGCGCCAGGTCAAACAACAGGGTTTCAGTGGCAGAACTGATCAGGTTTTTTGACAGGTCGGCAAATACATGGGGGGCCTGCTGGCTGAAATGTTCAAAACGTTGTGCATCGGCCTGAAAAGCCTCGCGCAGGTCAAAATTTTTGCCTTGCTGTGCGTAGTCCGCCTGCAGCGCGGCCCAGGCAGGGGTTTCATCACAACGCAGTCGCTGGGTCAATGTCATAAAGCGTGTCCTTATGCGGCGAGCATCAGCTGTTCGAGCTTGACGGCATCGGCCACAAAGGCGCGAATGCCTTCGGACAGCTTGTCGCTGGCCATGGCGTCCTGGTTCAGTGCGTAGCGAAAGCCGGCCTCATCAAAATTGACGGCAGGCAGGTCCAGCGTTTTTGCAGCTTCGGCGTCCAGCGCGCGAGCCAGCGGCTCTTCAGAAGCAGCCAGTTGCGCCAGCAGCTCGGGGCTGATGGTCAACAGATCGCAACCGGCCAGCGCCGTGATCTGGCCGACATTGCGAAAGCTCGCACCCATGACTTCTGTGGCAATGCCAAAGTGTTTGTAGTGGTTGAAAATCTCGCGTACCGACTTCACGCCGGGGTCGTTGGCACCAGCGTGGGCGGCCTCGTCCCAGTCTGCACCTTTTGATTTTTTGTACCAGTCGTAAATGCGCCCGACAAAAGGTGAAATCAGCTGCACCTTGGCCTGCCCGCAGGCCACCGCCTGGCAAAAGGAAAAAAGCAGGGTCAGATTGGTATGAATGCCGCGCTGCTCCAGCCTTTCTGCGGCCTGAATGCCTTCCCAGGTGGCCGCCACCTTGATCAGCACACGGTCGATGTGTATGCCTTCGGCTTCGTACAGCTCGATCAGGCGTTCACCGCGTGTGAAGGTGGCGTTGGCGTCAAAACTCAGGCGCGCATCGACTTCGGTTGACACCCGGCCCGGCACGATGGACAAAATTTCGCAGCCAAAACGCACCAGCAGGCGGTCCATGATTTCGTCCAGCGGCCGGCCCTTGAATCGGCTGACGGTGCTGGCAAGCAGTGGCTGGTAGTCGGCCTTTTGCACGGCCTTCAGGATCAGCGACGGATTGGTCGTGGCGTCCTGCGGCAGGAACTGGCCCAGTTGTTTGAAATCGCCCGTGTCGGCAACCACGGTGGTGAACTGTTTGAGTGATTCGAGCTGATTCATGTTTGGCAAGTTTATGAGGTTGGTGGCGAGGCTGGCACAGAACGGACTATAAACACATCGCCCGATTGAGTTACCATTATGCAGAAATTATATGAAACTAAATTACATATCCGCATTTTTGAAGGCCTGATTCATGAGTTTTGATCTGATTTTGTTTGGCGGCACCGGAGATCTGGTGTGGAGAAAACTGATGCCTGCGCTGTTTCAGGCCTTTCGCCACGGCTCCCTGCCTGCGGGCGGGCGCATTGTGGGTGTGGCGCGTGACGAGCTGACCGAAGACCAGTACCGCGCGTTGATCAAGTCGCGCTTTGACGATGTGGAGCTTGCCAAACGCCCCAGCGAAGAAGAATTTTCGCGCTTTGCCGCGCTGCTGGGCTACCTGCGCATGGATTTGTCAAACCCCGCAGACTACCCACGCCTGGGTGCCAAACTGCAGGAGCACGCGGCCGACACGGTGGTGATGTACCTGGCCACAGCGCCTGCCCTGTTCACCACAGTATGTGAGCAACTGGCTGCCGCCGGCCTCAATGGGCCGCAGATGCGTGTGGTGCTTGAAAAACCGCTGGGCCATGACCTGGCATCGAACCGCGCCATCAACGAAAGTGTGCGCCGCGTCTTCAGTGAAAAGCAGATCTTCAGGATTGACCATTACCTGGGCAAACCTTCGGTGCAGAACCTGTTTGCGCTGCGCTTTGGCAATGCGCTGTTCGAGCCGCTGTGGCGGCGTGAAAACATTGCCAACATACAAATCACGATTGCCGAAGAGCTGGGCATTGAAAAACGCGGCGCGTTTTACGACTCCACCGGCGCGCTGCGTGACATGGTGCAAAACCATGCCCTGCAACTGCTGTGCGCGGTGGCCATGGAGCCGCCCATCAATGCCCATGCCGACGCCATACGCGACGAAAAACTCAAGGTCTTGCGCTCGCTGAAACCCTGGACACCTGACACCCTGCGCCAGCATGTGGTGCGCGGCCAGTACAGCCAGGGCACCATAGACGGCCAGCCCGTCAATGCCTACCGGCAGGAAAAAGGCGTGGCACCCGAAAGCCATACCGAAACCTTTGTGGCACTGCGCTGCGAAATTGCCAACTGGCGCTGGGCTGGTGTGCCCTTTTACATTCGCACAGGCAAACGCCTGGCGGACCGCAATGCCTATATCGAGGTCAACTTCAGGCCGGCACCGCACGCCATCTTTAAATCTCCGCTGGGTTCGGCCAACCGCCTGGTGATTCATTTGCAACCCAAGGACGGGCTGGAGCTGCATCTGCTGGCCCAGGGGCAGCAAAACCGGCAAAGCGGCGTGGGCAGCAATGCCGCAGTCAGCCAGACGCTGGCCCCGGTTCAGCTGGATCTGGACTTTGACAAACGTTTTGGCTCCGAACGGGTAGGTGCCTACGAACGCCTGCTGCTCGACGTGATTGATGGCCGGCTGAACCTGTTTGTGCGCAGCGACGAGCAGGAAGAAGCCTGGCGCTGGGTGGAACCCATCATGCAGAACTGGAAAAATGATGCCGAAGGGCCAAGGCAATACACCTCTGGCACCTGGGGTCCAAGCGCTTCAAGCGCGATGATTGCCAGAGATGGCTATTGCTGGTCTGAGGAATGTTAGCCCCCACGCTTGTCACTTCGTGTACTACGCTGGACATGGCAGCGCGAGACGCGCGACCTCTTCGCGCCGTTCAAACCCGCTCAAGCGGGTTTGAAGCTGCGGCACTCAGCCCCGAGGTGGCCGCTGCGCCTGCAGCCCGGCGAAGCCGGTTCTGCGGCCCCTGCTTGATTTTTCGCTCGCAGGGGTCAATAGTCTTTGCAGCAGTCCAACGAACTGGGAATGACAGTGCTTGACCGAATCAAAGCCTCGCTTTCTTCCCTCGCGCCTGCCGAGCAGCGTGTGGGCCGTCTGGTGCTGTCTGACCCGCGTGCGTTTGCCAATCTTCCGATCACCGAGCTGGCTGTGCGTTCGCATGTCAGCAAGC
>JAZKIK010000774.1:0-2583 GCA_040384925.1 Pseudomonadota bacterium
TTTGGACAGGCGACAGAAGCGAAGCCTCTGGCGAGCGGCGGCCTGCAAGGTGCAGTGAAGTACACGAAGTGACGAGCATGGGGGTCATTTACTCCACCAGGTGCTCATGGCCCAGGTGTCTGCCTGATAAAAGGGGGGGACAACTGCTGGCAACACAAATTTTCCCGGCCGGTAACCAATCGGAAAAGTGTCGCCGTAATACTGCGGCACCGAATAAAAGCCGTTGGTCAACACCCGGTCCAGCGCCCGCATCGCAGTGGCCAGCTCGGGCCGGGTTTTGGCGCTGACGACTTTTTGCAGCAAGGCATCAACGGCCGGGTCTTTTATGCCCCAGATATTCGACGAACCTGGTGTTTCTGCTGCCTTTGACCCAAAAACCTCCAGCAACTCACCGCCAGGTGCCGTGCTGCCGGGCAGTCGCAAGGTGGTCAATTCAAAATCAAAAGTATCCAACTTCTGCTTGTTGATTGAAAAATCGACAAAACGGTAATTCAGGGTGATGCCGAGCTTTTCGAGAGCCTTTTGAAACGGCCCGACGATGCGCACTAGCGAAGCCTGGTCGTTAAGGAATTCAATGGTGAAAGCTTCGCCTTTGGCATTGCGCAAAGCGCCATCGCGGTAAGTCCAACCTGCATCCTTTAGCAAAGCCTGGGCCTGGCGAAGGTTGTCACGCAAGCTGCCGGGTGGCGTGGTGCTGGGTGCGACCGGCACCGGGCCAAATACCTGCGGCTGCAGTTGGGCGCGCAAGGGTTCGAGCAATGCCAGTTCATCGGCCTTCGGCAGGCCTTCAGCGTGAAACTCGCTGTTCGGAAAATAACCGTTGACCCGTTTGTACAGCCCGTAAAAAAGCTGGCGGTTCATCCATTCAAAATCCATCGCCAGCCCAATCGCCTGCCGCACCCTCACGTCCTGAAACTTGGGTTTGCGCAGGTTGAAGACATAACCCTGAAAGTCACCAGGGTTGCGGTTTTCAAAAGCCCGTTTCACCAGCTCGCCAGAGGTGAACTGTTTGCCGGTGTACTGGCGTGCCCAGTTGCGGGAGATAAATTCGCGCAAAAAATCAAATTCGCCGGCTTTCAGGCCTTCAAAACGTGCAGTGTCATCAAGGTAAATCTTGAAAGTGATGCGATCAAAGTTGAAATGACCCTTGCGTGTCGGTAAATCGGCACCCCAATAAGATGTGTCACGCACATAGGTAATATCGCGGCCCATGGTGGTAGATGCAAGTTTGTAGGGGCCGGAGCCGAGTGGTGCGTCTGCAACGATCCGGTCAAACGGCTTGCCGCCTCCCCATTGGCGGCTGAAAACCGGCATGCCGCCCACCACCAGCGGCAATTCAGGGTTGGGCGTGGCGAAGTCAAAACGCACAAGCCGCTCGGACAGCACATTGACCGATTTGACTTCGGCGTAAATCGTCCGGTATTGCGGCGCGGCGAGTTTGCCTGTCAACTGGGTATATGAATGCAGTACGTCGGCCGCCAGAACCGGCGAGCCGTCATGGAATTTTGCCTTGGCATTGAGTCTGAAGGTGGCCGAAAGCCTGTCTGGTGCCACGTCCACGTCTTCAGCCAGCAGGCCGTAAGCGGTGGTTGGCTCTTCTGAATTGCCAGTCAGCAGGCTTTCAATCATCAGCGTGCCAATGCCATAGGGCGCTGTACCGCGCAGGGTAAAGGGGTTGAATTTGTCGAAATTGGTCGGCCGGGTCGGCGGCACCATACGGATTTCACCGCCCTTTGGGGCGGCTGGATTGACATAGCTGAAGTTGCTGAAACCGGGTGGGTATTTGATGTCACCAAACTGGGCGTAGGCGTGGGCTGCATGCGAGGACGGTGAAAAAGCCGCCAGCAGTGTTGCCAGAAGTGTTGCTGTGAGTTGCCTGAAAAAATGGAAATCCTGCATGCGACAATTCTGCCCTACTTGGTCACGGCCACAAGGCTTGCCGATTCAGGCAACCCGCAATCACACACTGGAGCAACAACATGGGTTTTTTAAGCGGCAAAAAATTGCTGATCACGGGCGTTCTGTCCAACCGGTCCATCGCCTATGGCATTGCCAAGGCTTGCCACGCACAGGGCGCTGAACTGGCTTTCAGCTATGTCGGCGAGCGTTTCAAGGATCGCATCACCGAATTTGCCGCTGACTTCGGCTCCAGCCTGATTTTTGATTGCGATGTGGGTGACGACGCCCAGATCGACAAGCTGTTTGCCGATCTGTCAGCCACCTGGCCAACTTTTGACGGTTTTGTCCACAGCATTGGCTACGCCCCGCGTGAAGCGATTGCGGGCGATTTTCTCGATGGCTTGAGCCGCGAAGGTTTCAGGATTGCCCACGACATCAGCGCCTACAGCTTTCCAGCCATGGCCAAGGCCGCCCTGCCCTACCTGAACAAAAAGTCAGCACTTCTGACCCTGACTTATCTTGGCGCCGTGCGCACCGTGCCCAACTACAACACCATGGGCCTGGCCAAAGCCAGCCTGGAAGCGTCTGTGCGTTACCTGGCCGAATCGCTGGGCCCCAAAGGCATGCGTGTCAACGGCATCAGCGCCGGCCCGATCAAAACCCTGGCCGCCAGCGGCATCAAGG
>JAZKIK010000775.1:0-2450 GCA_040384925.1 Pseudomonadota bacterium
GCAGTGGCAAACCATGGCTGACAAGCTGGCGGCTGTGGGCACAAAGTTTGTGATTGAGCCTTATGTGCGCTTCAAGGGTGAACCCGGCGAGCAGGCGACCATGTTTTTTATGGACCCGTCAGGCAATGCCCTGGAGTTCAAGGCCTTTGCCAATCTGGACAGCCTGTTTGCGAAGTAGGGGGATTTACTCCTTCCCCCGCTGGGGGAAGGCTGGGACGGGGGCTCGCGGCCTATGCGTAAAACTGTGGTCTTTCGTCTGCCGCTGGCCCTCACCCCAACCCTCTCCCAGAGGGAGAGGGAGTAAAGGCAGCAAATAGGTAGCTATTGCACTTCAATCAATCAAACCCTGCTTTCTCCCCAGATATCCCAGCCGCATCGAGATATCCACCGCCGCCTGCCGCACAGCCTGGGCGACTTCCGAGTCACGTTCTGCCGCAAAGTTGTCTTCATGGCCCAGGGCGGTGATGACGAGTACGGCCTTGCCTTCGTGGTCAAGGGCTGGGGCGCTGAAGGCGTTGACGTTGGGTATCGGGCGGCCTGCGGCCCGCACTACGCCGTATTTTTTCAGCTCTGCCTGAATCTCTTTTATTTCTTCACTGACGTCCTTGACCTCGCTGCGGTCTGGTCCGCGTGGGCTGTCGCCCAGGGCACCTTGCATGGCTTGCTGCAACTGGTGCTGGGGCAGGGTGGCGGCAAAAGCGCGGCCGGTGGCTGTGCCCAGCACTGACATGACCGTGCCCATGCGCATGTTGACGTGCAGCGGCTGGCTCGACTCAATAAAACGCACGATGGTGGGGCCGAAATTGGCCCAGACTGCAATCGCCACGGTCTGGTCTGTGGCCAGCGCCAGTGCCTCGGCCACCGGGGTGGCGGCTTTTAGCGGATCCAACTGGTGCAGGCAGCTTAAACCTACCTGCAGTGCGGCCGCGCCCAGGCCATAACGGCCGGTTACCGGGTCTTGCTCAATCAGCCGCAGCCGCCCAAAACTGACCAGATAAGTGTGTGCACGTGATGCGGGCATGGCCGCCTTGGCTGCCAGATCCTTCAAGGTCATGGGTCCGCGCTGGTCGGCCAATGCCAGCAGCAGCCGCCCGCCGACTTCTATGGACTGAACGGCGCGCTGCTCTTTGGGTTCTTTCAAAAGGTCGTTGCTGTTGTCAGTTTCGCTGTGTTGCATGTTTGGGCCCTTGGGTTGGGCAAGTTTAAGGGGGAGGGGCCGATTCGGGTTTGTATGGAGAAAATTTTTGCAAACTAATTTGACATCAACAAATTTTTATCTAGAATTCATTCTGCAAATCAGTTTGCAATAAACAAATTTGCAAACAGACCGACAGTACAAAACGCCCACGATCTTCAGGAGACTTTTTCATGAACGCCCCCAAAAAATTTGCTTCCCAGGCTGACCTGGAAGCCAAAAAAGTCACATTCACCCAGCTGTCGGAACACGCCTGGGCCTACACCGCCGAGGGTGACCCCAATACCGGTATCGTGATTGGCGACGACGCGGTGATGGTGATTGACACCCAGGCAACGCCGGTGATGGCGCAGGACGTGATTCGCCGCATCCGCGAGGTGACAGACAAACCGATCAAATACGTCATGCTCAGCCACTACCACGCGGTGCGTGTGCTGGGTGCCACGGCCTACCAGCCTGAACACATCATTGCAAGCCAGGACACCTATGACTTGATGGTCGAGCGTGGCGAGCAGGACAAGGCCAGTGAAATCCAGCGTTTTCCGCGCCTGTTTCAGGCCGTTGAAAGCGTGCCGGACGGTCTGACCTGGCCGACCATCACCTTTACCGGCAAGATGACCTTGTGGCTGGGCAAACTTGAAGTGCAGTTGCTGCAACTGGGCCGTGGCCATACCAAGGGCGACACCGTGGTTTGGCTGCCGAAAGAAAAAGTGCTGTTTTCAGGTGACCTGGTTGAGTTTGACGCCACGCCTTATGCCGGTGATGCCTACTTCAAGGACTGGCCACAAACGCTTGACCGCCTGGCCGCACTCAACGCATCGGCACTGGTGCCAGGCCGGGGCGCTGCCCTGACCACACCCGAACAGGTCGCCCAGGGCCTGGCCGGTACACGCGGTTTTATTGCCGACGTGTACAGCAGTGTGGAAGAAGGCGTCAAGGCTGGCAAAGACCTGAATGCGGTTTACAAGGAAACCTTTGCAAAACTTAAACCCAAATACGGTCACTGGGTCATTTTTGACCACTGCATGCCTTTTGACGTGACCCGCTGTTACGACGAAGCCACCCAGTACCCCGACCCGCGCATCTGGACGGCCGAGCGCGACACGCAGATGTGGCAGACGCTGGAGGGGTGAGAAACAAGAACCTTACTGTTCCGTTCATTGAGCCGTAACTTGTCATTGCGGATTTGATCCGCAATCCAGACGGCGCTGGCAGGCCAGAAGCTTGCCTGTGACCAGCAGCAGTGACTTATCGA
>JAZKIK010000776.1:0-3437 GCA_040384925.1 Pseudomonadota bacterium
GCACGTTGCGGGCGCGAATGAAACCTTTGCGCCCGTAGTCGGCTACCAGTTGTTCGCCAATGAATTTCTGTATGCCGTAGCTGTTTTGTGGCGTTGGCAGGGTGCGGTCATCAATCACGTCGGGCAGCGGCTGGGCTGCCGAGTTGCCAAACACTGCCAGCGAGCTGGCAAACACCACGGTCGGGCTGGATGCAAGCGCGCGGCAGGCTTGCAGCAGGGCGCGGGTGGCATCCACATTGCTGCGCAGCCCCAAGTCAAAGTCGGCTTCACATTCACCACTGACAGCTGCTGCCAGATGAAATATGACGCTGTCCTGCGCCCGTACAACAGGTGTTACCGCCTGATCAGACTCCAGAAGGGCATTCAAATCGCCAACCAGTACCCTGATGCGGCTGTCAGCGGCCAGGTCGGCAGGTGGGGCGGCGCGATCAACCAGGGTGATGGCCTCAATGGTTTGTGCTTCGCTGCCGGCCAGTGACAGTTGGCCCAGGCGGAGCAACTGGCGGGCCAGGCGAACGCCCAGAAATCCGGCACCGCCGGTGATGACGATATTCATTTTTGTCTCTTTGAAGTTTTTGGAGAAGGAAGTTCGCCTGGAGATCGTTGTGAAAATCAGCGAGCCCGCAGTTTAAGCAATCGGTCCCTGGCTGCGGCCAGGTGTTCACGCAAGGTGTACCAGCGTTCTGAAAACTCGTCGGGCAGGTCCAGCGCCACCACCTGGCGTTCGATGTGGTCCAGCCGTTCGAGCAGGCGTCGCAAGGCCATTGGGTTTTCGCTTGCAATCTTGTCCATCTCACTGTCCAGAAACTTCACGTCACCATAAAAATGATTGACGGTGGCGCTGATACGCCAGTCAAAGATGCGCGGAATCCAGGCCAGCAGAAACAGTCCGGCAATCAGTATCGGCAGGACGACATACAGCAGCAGTTCGGCCAGTTGCGCCTTGCCATAGGGCAGCAGGTCTTCCATCCAGGGCCGGGTGCCCAGGCTGTAGGCGCGTGCCGCCTGTGACAGTGGAAAATCGGTGCCACGAAAACTTGGAAACTGCCCATGCCGTTGCAGGAAGTTGGGCACCTCATGAATTTCCACCGCCGCATCAAGCAGCGCGCGCTGCAGCGCCGGATGCAGGTCAGGCCTGATCAGCAGGTGTGTTTGCAGGCTCATCAGCGTGAGGTCGCGCGGCGGAATGTCGCCGCGCAGTTCGATGGCGCCTTGCGGCAGCAGCAAGGGCTGCAGATGTGGTGCCTGCACGGCCAGGGCACCGCCATGCTCCACACCCAGCATCTGCATGCCGGCTTGCCGGGTCAGCATCTGCACCGCCTGCGAGTTTTCACCGGCGGTCTGGAAAACCATGTCCACCTTGCCGTCCATCAGCGCTTCAGCCGCCGTCACGCCGCCCAGCTCAAGCAGGCGGACCTCTTCAACCTTTACCCCGGCATGTTGCAGCATCAGCCGGGTGGCCATGTTGGTGGATGATCTGGAGGGGCCGGCTGCAATGCGTGCGCCCCTGGCCTGGGTCAGTGAGGCGGGGCCGTTCGGACCGGAAAAAATCCACACCGGCTCCTGGCCGATGACGGCCAGCGCCTGCAGGGGTATCTCGGGGCTGGCGTAAATGCCTTGTGCAAAACCTATGCTGGCAGCATCGCTGCTGTCCAGCAAGCGCTCCATGGAGCCGCGCTGGGTGTCCGAATAGACGATTTCAACCTGCATGCCCAGGCGTTCCAGCTGTTCGGCATAACGCTGGGCCAGGCGTGAATAGCTGCCCTGCGGCGAGCCGGCGGCAATCACCGCCCGGGCTGGTGGCAACACCGCCCAGTGGGTGGCTGACCACCACAGCGCGGCCAGCGTGCACACCACCACCGGCATATAAAACAGCCACCAGCGCGCGCGGTACAACAGCAGCAGTTTCATCGCCCACGCATCCGGTAAAGCCGCTGGCGTACAAACTCGATGTGCTGGTGCAGGGTGTAACAACGCGCCATCAGGTCTTTGGGGCAGGCAAACTGCAGCAGGGCTTTGTCTATGCCGTTGAGGCGCAGCAAAAAGCGCGTCAGATCCATGCCTGACAAGGACTGCTGGCCCAGGTCATTTTCAATGAACTTGAGCTCGCCATACCAGCGGTTAAGCCGGCTTTCAAGAAACCAGCGCATATAGGCCGGTATCAGCTGCATGAGCCAGATGCCTACCAGCGCGACCGGCAGCACGATCAACACAATGCGTTCGGCCACCTGGGCCCACCAGAAAGGCAGCAGCCGCTCCAGCAGCGGCAGGCCTTGCACCATGGTCTCGCGTGCCTGCGGCGCGGTGGGAAAATCGATCCGTCGAAGTGAGGGGAAGTCGCCAGCCCGGTGAAACAGGCCACCGCCAGTATGGGACTCCATCGCAACTGCCACAGCCAGGCGTTTGAGCGCCGGGTCCAGCCCCTCTCGTGCCACCAGGCTGGCCGAGGTGGTCAGCATGGTGATGTCCTTGTGTGGCAGGTTGTTGCCGAGCGCGCCCTGTGCCAGCAGGCGTGGCTCCAGGTAGGGATTTCTTTCGCTGATGGCGGCGGACTTGCGCAGATTGGCCAGGTGTACGCCGGGTGCAGCCAGCATGTTTCGCACTGCAGGGGATTCGGGGGCCGCGACCATCACCACCACATCAAGCTGGTTCTGCTGCAAGGGCTGGACGGTTGCACCGCCCGACAGCGGCGAAAGTGTCAGTTCCCGCAGGTCGATTCTGGCCTGCTCCAGCAGTTTCAGCGCCACATGGCGGGCACCGCTGCCTTCCATGCCAATCGCCACGCGCAGCCCCTGCAGCTGGTTAAGCGAGTCAATCTCGTGCTGGCGTGAAAAAATCCACAAGGGCTCGATGTCCACATTGGCCAGGGTCTCGACACGGCTCCTGCCGCGCGTGTCAACCGGTGTGCCCAGGTATCCGAATCCTCCCTGCACCAGGCCCAGGTCGGACGGCGAGGCCGGTTGCCGCAGGCGCTCCAGGTTTTGCTGCGAACCTGCCGAGGGCTGAATTTCCAGCGTAACGCCCAGCTGCCTGAAACGTTCCTGGTAACGCTGGGCATGGCGGTAGTAGGCACCGTCAATGCCGCCCGTTGTGATGGTCAGGCGGGTGGGCGGCATGGGAAACACAAAAATCCACAGCCACACGGCAGTGGCCACGGCCAACAGCATGACCGGGAGCCTGATCCAGAGCCATTTGCGTTGATACATACCAGTCATGCGCACCGTGGATGTGTCCTGTGAGTGTTTGTCTGTTTATAGCCTAAAGATGTTGAAAGCGTGAGCGTTTGTAAGGCCAGCGCCATGAAAAAAGCCCGTCACGACGGGCTTTTCAGGGGGCTTTGACCAAAATGCTTTACATGCCGCCGTAGTTTGGTCCGCCACCACCCTCAGGCGTGACCCAGACGATGTTTTGTGTCGGGTCCTTGATGTCGCAGGTTT
>JAZKIK010000777.1:0-2750 GCA_040384925.1 Pseudomonadota bacterium
GCCGGGGGCGATACCTATGTTTTTTCCAAAGGTGCGGGTATTGACTACATCACCGATTTCGATTTCCCTGCTGGCTCGGATGTTGTACGGTTCCAGAATGTCAGCTCAACAGATATCACATCCATGCTCAGCCTCAATGATGGCTCGCTGGATCTGGTGCTGAATTACGGCGTTGGGGATCAGCTCACCATCAAAAACTTCTTTTTTGATGATTCCTACCAGATCGAACAGTTCATTTTTTCCGACTCGGTAGTCTGGGATGTAGCGGACATCGCCGATCGTGTGGTGACGATGGGCACTGAAGAGGATGATTTTCTCTACGGGTATTTCCAGAGCAGCCCAAGCCGCATTTTGGGTCTTGGCGGCGACGACATTCTGTATGGCGGCGATGCCAACGACAGCCTGGATGGGGGTGCCGGCAACGACGAACTGTGGGGCAATGCTGGAAACGACACTCTGGTCGGGGGCACGGGTACAGACTACTTCAATGGCGGTGAGGGAAATGACAGGTATGTCATCTCCAGCCGTGATTTTGATATCACTGATTCCGGTGGTCTTGACACGGCTATTGTCAATGTCAGCTTTGCCAAGATTCCCAGCTATATTGAATATGTTTATTATGGTGAAAATGTTCAGGCGTTGCCCTACTGGATCAATGCGCTGCTTGATGACAATGCTGCGGGCAATGGCTACCAGCGGCTGATGGGGGGGTGGAAATACCATCAATTACGCTTACCCGACTTCCCTGCCAAGCTACAACACCGATGCTGATGATGCCTATCAGTTCTCCGACTTCAATGCGGAGCAGAAAATATTCTCAAGCCAGGCGCTGCTCTATATTTCAAGCGTGGTCGACCTCCAGTTCGTTGAAGTCAGCGACCCGGCCGCTGCCAATACCATCGCGTTTGGCAACAACTACCAGTTCTCCAGTTCGGCATACGCCTATCTTCCCTCGCCATCGTTCCTGTCCAGGGACCTGTTTCTGGATATTGCCACACCGGGCAATCTTGCGCCCAAGGACGGAGGCGCGGAGGCGCTGATACTGATCCATGAGCTGGGGCATACCCTGGGGCTGGAGCACCCGTTTTCCACGGCCAGCACAGATGCACCCCATCTCGCGGGCGATGAAGACAGCACCCGCTGGACGGTCATGAGTTACAACGACTCGCCTGACCAGTACCATGTGCAATTCAGCGATCTGGACATTGCTGCGCTTCAGTATCTGTATGGGCCCAGCAGCAAGGCAAGAAGCGGCAACGACAGCTACAAGGTGAATGCCGACACCAGCAACTTCATATGGGACGGCGGGGGTGTGGATACCCTGGACGCCAGTGCCCAGACGGCAGATGTCACGCTATATCTTGAGGCCGGATACTGGGGATATATCGGCAGCATTCGCAGCAAAATCACATCTGCTGGCCAGGTCACCGTCAATTTTGGTTCGGTGATTGAAAATCTGGTGGGCGGTTCCGGCAACGACTGGCTAAATGGAAACACTTACGCCAACTACATCCAGGGCGGCAATGGCAGGGATGTCCTGTTGGGCGGTGAAGGAAATGACACCCTGGAAGGTGGCCTGGGCGATGACGCCATCACAGGTGGCGATGGCATTGACACGGCTAGCTACGCCAATGCTGCGGGTGCCGTGACTGCGAAAATCAACCTGACGCAGGTCGGGAACCATTCCTCAGGTGGCGCTGGAGTGGACAGTTTTTACGAAATTGAAAACATTACCGGCAGTTCCTACGCTGACAGCCTGACCGGCAGCTACCTGGCCAATCGCCTTGAAGGTGGCGCCGGCAATGACACAATCGATGGAGACCGCGGCGCTGACACTTTGGTTGGTGGCGCTGGCCAGGACCTGTACTACGTGGACAGTGCGAGCGATGTGGTGATTGAGGGCACTGACTCCGGCATGGACACTGTCGTGAGCAGCATCAGCTACGCATTGAGCGCCCACGTGGAGAATCTGCAGCTTGCTGCAGACATTCACATCAACGGTACGGGCAACAGCTTGCGCAACCTGATCTGGGCAGGGGCAGGCAACAATGTGATCAATGGCGGTGGCAGTGACGACACTGTCAGTTATGCCTACAGCAGCGCAGCTGTGGTGGCCAACCTCACCAGCCGCACGGTCACGGGTGGTTCGGGCAACGACAGCCTCATCAGCATTGAGCATCTGACGGGTTCTGACCATGCCGACACTCTGACTGGTAACGGTGCCAACAATATTATCCAGGGTGGCGCAGGCAATGACACCATCAACGGTGCCGGTGGCGGTGACCACATGATGGGGGGCGCGGGTGATGACCAGTACACGGTGGACAATTCTTTTGACCAGGTGACAGAAGAGGCTTCTTCCGGCATCGATACGGTTATCAGCTCGGTCAGTTTCACGCTTCGCGACCATGTTGAAAACCTGCGCCTGGTGGGCACTGGCAATATCTATGGTGATGGCAATCACCTTGCCAACTTCATCGTTGCCAGCGCAGGCAACAACAATTTGCAGGGTCGTGGAGGCATTGACACCGTCAGCTATGCCACCAGCTCCGCAGGTGTGATTGCCAGCCTTACCACCCGCACAGCCACAGGCGGCTCGGGCAACGACAGCATCGGCGACTTTGAGAATCTCATCGGCTCCAACTACTCGGACAGCCTCACCGGGAACACCTTGGCCAACCAGTTGGACGGCGCAGGCGGTGCAGACACTTTGAATGGCGCTACAGGCGCAGACACCCTCTCAGGCGGCA
>JAZKIK010000778.1:0-5240 GCA_040384925.1 Pseudomonadota bacterium
CCGCTGTACTGGCTGCTCGACAAACTGCACGGGTTTATCCAGAACTGGGGATGGTCCATTGTTGCGCTGGTCCTGTTGCTGAAGATTGCGTTTTACTGGCTCAACGCCAAGGCTTACGCCAGCATGGCCAAAATGAAGGCCATCAACCCGAAAATCACCGAAATGCGTGAGCGCCTGAAAGACAAGCCGCAAGAGATGCAGCAGGCCATGATGAAGATTTACAAGGAAGAAAAAGTCAACCCCATGGGTGGCTGCTTCCCCATCATGATCCAGATACCGGTGTTTATTGCGCTGTACTGGGTCTTGTTGTCCAGCGTTGAAATGCGCGGTGCACCATGGATTTTGTGGATCAGGGACTTGTCCTCACCTGACCCCTGGTTCATCCTGCCCGTCGTGATGACACTGACCACCATGTTGCAGACCGCGCTGAACCCCGCACCACCGGACCCGATGCAGGCCAAACTGATGTGGTTCATGCCGCTGATTTTCAGCGTGATGTTCTTCTTCTTCCCGGCTGGCCTGGTTCTGTACTGGATTACCAACAATATTTTGTCGATTGCCCAGCAGTGGGTTATCAACACCCGCATGGGTGTGCCGCCCCAGTTCAACTTGCCAAAATTTAAGTAACCCCCCGAAGCGCCTGCGACGCCTCCCCCCAGGGGGCGATACCTGCGGCCCGGCAAAGCCGGTTCCGCGGTATCACTTGAAAAATCCCCATGCTCGCTCGTCATCACGACCCTATTGCTGCCATTGCCACCGCACCGGGTAGGGGTGCGGTTGGCATTGTGCGGATTTCAGGCAAAAACATCGCACCGGTTATCGCTGCCTTGTGTGGCCGCACGCTGTTGCCGCGCCAGGCCACTTATCTGCCCTTCAGGGCTGCTGATGGCGGGGTGATTGACCAGGGACTGGCCATCTTTTTTCCCGCACCCCACTCTTATACCGGTGAAGACGTGCTGGAGCTGCAGGCGCATGGCGGGCCGGTGGTGCTTCAGCTTTTGCTGGCGCGTTGCCTTGAGGCTGCTGCTGCAAGGGACGCGGCAAGCGGACAAATTTGCCTGCCAGGTCTGCGTGCCGCCCAGCCAGGAGAGTTCACAGAACGCGCTTTTCTGAACGACAAGATTGACCTGGCCCAGGCTGAGGCGATTGCCGACCTGATTGATGCCAGCACCGAAACCGCTGCACGTTCGGCAGCACGCTCACTGTCGGGCGAGTTTTCACTGGCCGTCAATACCTTGCTGGAGCGGCTGATTCATTTGCGCATGCTGGTTGAGGCCACGCTGGATTTTCCTGAAGAAGACATAGACTTTTTGCAGCAGGCTGATGCGCAGGGTCAGCTCCAGCGACTGCAGCAGACGCTGGCAAGCGTCATGCAGCGGGCCAGCCAGGGCGCGATTTTGCGTGAAGGCATCAAGGTGGTGATTGCCGGGCAGCCCAACGCCGGCAAAAGTTCGCTGCTCAATGCCCTGGCCGGTGCCGAGCTGGCTATCGTCACGCCGATTGCAGGTACCACACGCGACAAGGTTTCGCAGCTGATCCAGATCGACGGTGTGCCTTTGCATGTGGTGGACACCGCTGGTTTGCGCGAGGCACTCGACGAAGTTGAAAAAATCGGTGTTGAACGCGCCTGGGCCGAAATCCAGAGTGCTGATGCCGTGCTGTTTCTGCATGATCTGAGCCGCCATGAAGACCTTGCCGAGCCGCAAAATGCCATGAACTACAGGGCCGATGACGCCCGTATCCTGAGTGCAATCGGCCAGAAACTATCGAACAACACGCCCATCATCGACGTCTGGAACAAATCCGACAAGGCCAGCGAGAATGCACTGGCTGCAGCGCCTTCAGGCGTGCTGATTTCAGCCAAAACAGGTGCCGGCCTGCAAGAACTGCGTGAACGCCTGCTGCAGCTGGTTGGCTGGCAACCGGCTTCTGAAGGGGTTTTTATGGCGCGTGAAAGACATGTCAGGGCGCTGGCCCATGTTGATGAACAGCTTTTGCGCGCCACTGCCCAGCTGCACGCCAGGGCCCCGGCGCTTGATTTGCTGGCTGAAGACTTGCGTCAGGCCCAGCTGTACCTGAGTGAAATCACCGGCCAGTTCACACCCGATGACTTGCTGGGCGAGATTTTCTCGAAATTCTGCATCGGAAAATAGCTGACACAGGGCAAAAATGTCTGGATTTCCTTTTAAATGACTGAAAAGCTTTCAGGACTGGCTCGTCGGCCTTCTGAAAACTTACATTTTGGTCATCCTTTGCGGCAAAATCTGTAATAGTTGCGCGCCTGTCCACAAGTTGCGGGTTTTCATGATTGCGAAAGCAACTTTATTCGTGACTTAATACCGCCGCCGGATGTGCTGGGCTGCAAGCGGTTCGATTTAAGGGTCAAGCGGTAGCTGGCAAACTTATTGCTGTGATTTGGGTCAAGCAACAGGTTTTTTGACGGGGGTGATGCTTTTTGCCCCGATCCTGCTTGGTTTTTCAGCTTTTGCTCCGTGATCCTGGCCTTGCCTGCACATCTATCCAAAAAACATGAATATGTCCCTGTTTAACTGGTTTTCTGGCAAATCCGGCCCCACCAAACTCGATGCTGACGACAGCGAGGCCTCCCTGCGTGACGCGCCATCGCGTTCTGCCCCTGCACAGCCCCAGCGATTCGCCCAGGATCCGACCAACCGCAGCGAAGAGCGCAAGCTCAAACGCCATGCCCGCCGCGAGCAGCTTTATGTGGCTGTGCGTGATTCCATGACACATGCCGGTGTGTTGTCGGCAAGCTACAAGTTCAAGGTCTTGTCGCTGGACCAGCGTGGTGACCAGTTTCTGGTCATGATGGATGTGGATCAAAGTATCGACAACCATGCCAACAAGCTGGCCGAGATTGAAACCAGGATCATCCAGACCGCCAGGGCCCGGTTCGAGATCATGGTGACCTCGGTTTACTGGCGCATCAATGTCCATGGTCTGCAAGCGCCAGCACGTCCCCGCGCAGCCGCACCCGCTCCCAGCCAGAGCCATGAACAAGCTCATCACGCGCCTGTCCATCCGGTGGCAGCGCGTGCTGCCGAGCCGCTTCAGGTGGTGGCAAAAAAACCGCCTGCTTCACGTTACGAGCCGATTCAGGACGACGAGGTGGCGGCTTTCAAACATGCGCTGGCTGCCGCTTCGGCAGGCAGCGTGGTCAGCACCGACGCCTCGGGCAAGATACACAGCGGCCCGCGTTCCTACACCTTGCTGACGGGTTTTGAAGACACCGAAATGCCGGAATCGTCAGCCGCACCAGCACTCAGCACCACCCAGTACGGCGACTTGAATTGAACGACGACCTGTGCAACAGAGGGCAGCTTTTTTCAAAGGTTTTGAACGCTGTTAAGTAGCTGTCGATAACGATGTTTGCATAAGGTCCATGAATATTTCCCAGCTGATGGTGGCGATTGCGGCGCTTGATGCCCATGACGCCCTGCAATGCAAACTCACGCTCGAAGACTGGAAAAAAGTAGCGCCCTACCTGAGCCTGCGATTTCTCAACACCGGTGATGTGCTGATGAGTGTGGGCGAAAATTCGCGTGAGCTTTTTATCCTCGCCGAAGGGCTGCTGGAAGTCAAAATCCAGAAAACCGTGGTGGCGACCCTGCTGCCCGGCACAGTGGTTGGCGAAGGCACATTTTTCTCTGGCCAGTCGCGCTCGGCCACCGTGCTGGCTGCGGCACCTGGTGTCGCCTGGGCCTTGTCGTGGACAAAGTTTGAAGCCTTGTCAAAAAATCACCCGCAACTCGCACTTGACTTGTGCCGCAGCATTGCTGCGGTGATGGCCGTGCGCATGCGCGAGGCGCTTCTGGTTGGGCACTTTGCCTGAAATGTCCTAAGGATGCTCTGCATAACCCTCGCGGTACTGTGGCAGTCGGATCGGGATGGGCTGCAAGGCGTCTTTTTGCAGCCAATAGTATGCCTATTGGCAAGAAAAGCAACGCAGCAGACCGCCCGAGCCCGGCTGATCACAGACCGCAGGGAGTTATGCAGAGCATCCCTAACGCAGTCTCAAACCGCATTTTTGGCCGCCCGCCCGCGCAGCAGTTTTTCTTCAATCAGGGCCAGTGCGGCTGGTTTGCCTGACAGAACCAGCGTGTCACCACCTTCCAGCAAGGTCTCGTCATGCACATCCGTGGTTTTGCCGTTGCTGCGCCGCAGGCTGACCACACGTACACCTGAGGCATGCAAGGCAAAAGTGCCCAGAGCCTTGCCGACGGACTTGATGCCCAGCGGCAAGGTCAGGGTTGACAGCCGTTCTTCGTCCAGCTCGTTGACAGTGTCGTCATCGGCTCCGCGAAAATAACCGCGCAGCAAGTTGTAACGGGCGTCGCGCTGGTCCTGCACCACGCGTATCACACGCCGCATGGGTACACCCACCAGCGCCAGTGCATGGCTTGCCAGCATCAGGCTGCCCTCGATTGCTTCAGGCACCACTTCGGTGGCTCCGGCGGCCTGCAGTTTTTCAAGGTCATGGTCGTCCACCGTGCGCACAATCACTGGCACGGTAGGCGCATGGGAGCGGGTGTTGGCCAGCACCTTGAGTGCGCTGGCGGTATCGAGGTAGGTGACCACTACCGCGCTGGCCCGCGCCAGACCGGCAGCCATCAGGGCCTGCAAACGTACGGCATCACCAAAAACCACGGAGTCACCCGCCGCCGCCGCCTGCCGCACACGGTCCGGGTCAAGATCAAGCGCCATGTACTGTATGCCTTCACGTTCCAGCATCTGGCCCAGGTTCTGGCCACAGCGGCCGTAGCCGCAGATGATGACGTGTTTGTTGGCATTGATGGATTTGCGCGCAATCGAAGTCATCTGCAGCGACTGCTGCAGCCATTCGCTGGACACCAGCTTCATCACAATCCAGTTGCTGTGCATGATGATGAAAGGCGTGGCCAGCATTGACAGCACCATGCTGGCCAGAATCGGGTTGAGCAGGGCGGGTGGCACCAGGCCGCTTTCGCTGCCCAGGCTCAGCAGCACAAAACCAAATTCGCCAGCCTGCGCCAGATACAGCCCGGTGCGCAGGGACACACCGGCCGTCGCGCCCAGCAAACGTGCCAGCCCGGTCACCAGAACCAGTTTGAAGATCACTGGAGCCGTTGCCAGCACCAGCACCAGCGCCCAGCGCTCCAGCACGATGTGCCAGTCCAGCATCATGCCTATGCTGATGAAAAACAGGCCCAGCAGCACATCGTGAAAAGGCCGGATGTCGGTTT
>JAZKIK010000779.1:0-8811 GCA_040384925.1 Pseudomonadota bacterium
CATTGCCACTTGGCCCTTTGGGGGCGCGCGCGTAGTGCACACCGCCCAGGGGGCTGGTTTTGTCTTCTGCGCATTCAATCCTGTCCCGGCTTCTGTCTGCATCATCAAAATGATAGACACAGCCCTGCAGCCTGCGCAAGGTCTGGCCCTTGCGCAACTGGTGGGCAACCAACCTGACAGAGTGCAATGATGCCTTGCGCTGCAGAAACTCGCCGCCGTTCAGGTAAAGCCTGAATTCGCTGCTTTTGTCGCGGCTGAAACCCTGGTAGTGAGGGGTCTCGGCCTCGGCAAAAGCACCGTTGCTGACGGCCACCAGCGAGGCGAGGGCAATCAGCCTGGTCAGCATGGGGGTGTTTGTCAAGCTGATGCTCCTTCGTTTGTTTTTCAGACCAGTTCGACCGTGAGTTTGTAGCTGCTGGTGCTGCTGCCGTCTGGCGACACCACATCAATGGTGATAACGGTGCCGAGCGCAACGGCTACAGTGGTACTCGCACCCTGGGGCAGCGCCGTTCCATTGACTTTCATGGAACTGATGTTGTTGGACATCGCAGTGGGCCTGATGCTTATGCTGCCGGTGCCGTTTTTCACCTTGACTGTGTAAGCGTAAGTCCAGGGGTCGAACTTGTTGACGACCTTGTTGGGCAGGCCGTTGGCGGGTGCTGCCCAGTACACATCAACACCCACCAGGCTTGCGCCAGCCAGTTCAATATTGCTCAGCACCGAATATTTTTTGTAGCCATCTGCCGTGTTGTAGTTGATGGCAGCGTTGCACGGAAAGTTGCTGGTCGGGGCGGTGAAGTAATCCACCGGGCTGTCCAGTCCGGTGCCCAGAGCGTTGCCAACGGCCATCCAGTTTTTGTCACGCCACATGTCGCCAACCATGCTCATGCGCGAGTTGCGGGTGGTGGGGCTGGTCGGGTTGCCAAGGCGGCCACCACGAATCGACGGTGCGGAAGCCGCATCACCCTTGTCAATCAATTGCTGGAAACACTTGACGAAGTTGTTGACCCCTTCCATGCCGACCGAAACTTCCTGGTGAGCGTTGGTCACTTCGGTAACCACGCCCAGCGTGCTGCTCTTTCTGTAGTTGGCCAGCAATTGCTGCAGCAGTGACAGGAAAACATCAACCTTGACGGCGTTGTACTGGGTGGTGTCTGCCGTGTATGCACGGTTGCAGCAGAACATGTCGGAACCAAATACCCAGCCAGTCTGGTTGACAATGGCTGTCATCAGGCCGTTGGTGTGGCCGGGCTGGGTGTAGGCTGTGACCTGCACATTGCCCAGGTCAAGCACCTGGCCGTCAGCTATGGCCACTGCGGCTGTACCAGCTGACTTGAAGTCAGTGCGGCTGGACGCCATGAAGGCAGCTTTTTCGATGGCCGAGGCATACAGGGTCACGCCGGCCGACGTGAAGTTGTAAATCTGCTCCGAATGGTCAGGGTGGTTGTGCCCAACAATGAGGTCGTAAGGTTTGGTGGCGATGCTGTCAATAAAGGTCTTGAGGTTGGCCTTTTGGTAACCGTATTCGCCCGCGTCAAACACCAGGCCGCGGGTCGAGCCCTCAATGTAAAAAACAAAAGCCTGAAAGTATTCAGCCGGATTGTTGATCTTCCATACCGTAGGTGTGGTGCTGGTGCCGGGGTGCATCAGTTTGGCCTGGAAGGCACCTACCTGCGGACGCACGATGTTCCAGGTGTAGGTTTGCACCGCGCTGTGTGCCATGCCGTCTTTTTTGGCAACGGTTTTCAGTTTGTAGAGGCGAAAGTCTGTGCTTGAACTCAGCGGGTTGACGAACTGCAGCACACCATTGTTCAAAAAGTCGTATTCAATGCCCGCAGCAGTCAGCGGGTCGGCGGGTTCGCTGCCGTCGAAGGTATAGGTGTAATAAATTTTTGCGCCAGCCGTTGGGGTAGAAATTCTGACGTAACGACGCGGTGCCGTGGTGCCCGATTTGCACATCACCTGAGGCGGCGCGACCAGCTTGCTGGTGATGCTGTCAAAGATGGTTTTGGCTTCACCAACCGTCAACACGCCGGCGGGTGAGAACTGGGTGGCGCTGCTGCCTTTCATGTAACCGGCAGCCACCAGCGCGTTGACGCTGGCCCTGCGGCTGGCGCTGATGGTGCCCGCATCGGTAAATGCCGACAGTGCATTGCTGCTGGAGACCGGCACCTTGAAGGCACTGGCATAGATCTCGGCAGCTTCTTCGCGCGTGATCTGCTGGTCTGGATAAAAGAAACCCTGCACATTGCTGATGACGGCTTCTTCAAGCGCTGTCTCGATCTCTTTGGCATTGGGCGTCACGCCAATCTTCACGTCAACAAAAGTCGGTTGTGGCAGTTTGTACGGGTCGTTGTACTCGGACGAATGCACCCAGTCGAAATATTTTGAAATCGTGGCGACAAAACTGGCCTTGGTCAGAACCGCTGCGTCCGGATTGGGCACCGGCGCAGGGGCGGGCGCGGGTGCATCGTCACCTCCGCCGCAAGCCGTCACAGCAGCCACGGTGGCTGTTGACGCTATCACGGCGGGCAGCCCGAACAGCTGGCCGAAAAACCGGCGCGAGATTTTTCCTTGCTCAATCCCGGTTTGTGCCGGGTGTTCCGACAGCGCGTTGGCGCTGGTGCTGGTCGTCTTGTCTGTCATGGCTTGTGCTCCTGTTAGCGTTTCGAATTTGTTGCCACATGGAATGTACGAACTAGTGAGTAACACTTGTATTAGGTTAAACCCCAGTGATGCATCTCACGGGAGGAGCGGCCATCAGCGCGTGAGGACCAGGCCTGCAAGGGTGGCTTCGTCTTTTCTTGGGATAATCAAATCCATAAAAAAGGACTTCGCTGGCCATGAGAAAACCCGATAACACACAAGACAGCTACAACATTTCCAGCCAGAAAGCAGACGGTGCAGCAGGCGCAGTTATTGAGGGCGTCCAGCTTCGGGACTCAGCCAGAACGCTGAAAAATATTCTGGAAGTCGCTTCGCGCGAGTTTGAGAGCAAGGGTTTTAATGGTGCCCGTATTGATGCCATTGCCGAGGCCACACGCACCAGCAAACGCATGATTTATTACCACTTTGATGGCAAGGAGGGTTTGTATATTGCTGTGCTGGAAGCAGCGTATCGACGTATCCGCGAAATCGAACTGTCAATGCATCTTGAGGATGAAGACCCCGTCAAGGCGTTGCGGGACTTGACGGGTTTTACCCATGACTACCATATACAAAACCCCGGTTTTGTGCGCCTGGTAATGGTTGAGAATATTCACAATGGAGCCTATCTGGCGCGCTCCAAGGTGATTCAGTCCGTCAACAATTCGGCCATCGAAACAATATCGGCCATTTATGAGCGTGGTGTGAAGGCTGGTGTTTTTCGCCCGGGCATCAGCGCCATTGATCTGCATTTTCTGATCAGCTCGCAGTCGTTTTACAACGTATCGAACCGCAAGACCTTTGCCCTGATATTCAAGCAGGATGTTGAATCGGTAGAAGCCATAGCTGCAAGACGCGCCAGCATTATTGAAAATGTGATGTCAAGGGTGATGAAGTAGCTCAAAACAAAAGTGGTGCAAAACAAAACTGGCCGTAGTCCCGGACGCCAGTACCACGTCAGCGCCAGCCGCGCCTTTGTTTCAGCCCGATTCGCCAGGTGCCAAACCATTGCTTTTTTGCTGGCCCAATAGCTGTTGCAGCAGTGGCACATGCCCTGTCTTTAACATCTCCGCATGAAAGCATTTAATGGTCAGGCTTGAACTGTTTACCGAACTGGGCTACGAGGTCTCCGCACCTGGCGCCGACTTTATTTTTAATATACAGGCCGCGCGTACAGCGCGGCAAAACGTGGTGGCCGAATCCCTGGTGTTGAACCAGCCTGTGCAGTCCAGTGAATATGCCGACCCCGCCACCCTGAGCCGCTTTTTGCGCCTGCGTGCCCAGCCAGGCTGGTTTTTGCTGCGTTACACGGCGGTGGTGGAACTGACGCACTTTGAGGCGCAGCCCACACAGTTGCCTGAACTCAGCTCTCTTGCGGTGCCCGGCGAGGTGCTGCCTTACCTGGTGCCCAGCCGTTATTGCCAGTCAGACCGGCTCCTGAATCTGGCCGGCCATGAGTTTGGCCATTTGCCGCTTGGTTACAGCCGTGCCAAGGCAATTTGTGACTGGGTTCACAAGCACGTTGCGTTTCAGGGCAATACCAGCAACAGCAACACCTCGGCGCTTGACACCTTGATCGAGCGTGTTGGCGTCTGCCGCGACTTTGCGCACTTGATGATTGCGCTGTGCCGCGCTGCCAACCTGCCGGCACGCATGGCCAGTGGGATGGACTATGGTGCCGATGTGGCTCTGGGGCCGCCAGACTTTCATGCCTATGTCGAGGTATTTTTGGGAGACCGCTGGTATATCTTTGACCCTTCGGGTACGGCGATTCCCATGGGTTTTGTACGTTTTGCCACGGGCAGGGATGCGGCTGACATTGCATTTGCGACGATTTACGGTGGTGTCAGTGCCGCCCAGCCCGTCATCAGCATTCGCGCCGTGCCAAATAGCCAGGGCGTGGTGGTGGAGCCGCAGCATGTGACGTATGCGCTTTCGACCGATGGGGCCTGATGAGGAGCCTCATCGGAGCCTGGAGGGTCATTCCAGCCGCTCCTTGCATCGGACCGGCAGGCGCAAGAACAACTGAAAAAATAGCGGCCAATCAAGCTTGCAATAAAAAAGCGCGCCAGCTCTTGCCCGGCGCGCTTTTTGTGCTGAGGCTCCTGATGAAAGGGGCAGTCCTGATGTTGGCTCCCTTTAACCTGCCTTGAGGGCTGCGTCGCGACGGCGGTTTCTAAAGGCTTGCAACTCGCCAACCACACCTTTGCGGAAGGCCAGCACGCACAGTACAAAAATCACGCCGATGATGACGGTGACCCATGAGCCAACCTTGTCGGCCAGCAGGTTTTGCAGTGCAATCACGATGCCCGAACCCATGACCGGGCCAAAAAAGGTGCCCACACCACCGAGCAGCGTCATCAAAATAACCTCACCTGACATCGACCAATGCACGTCTGACAAGGTAGCAAAACCCATGACCAGCGTTTTCATCGAACCCGCCAGGCCAGCCAATGCAGCAGACAACACAAAAGCCAGCAGTTTGTAGCGGTCCACCTGGTAACCGAGCGAGATGGCGCGGGGTTCGTTTTCACGAATCATCTTCAGCACCTGGCCAAAAGGCGAGTTGACAATGCGTGTGATAAACAAAAAGCAGGCAACAAAAATTGCAACCACCAGGTAATACAGCGCAGTGTCTGACTCCAGCGAAATCAGCCCGAACAGCTTGCCGCGCGGCACGCCCTGCAGGCCGTCTTCACCCCCTGTAAACGAGGCTTGCAGGCAGACAAAATAAACCATCTGTGCAATTGCGAGTGTGATCATGGCGAAATAAATGCCCTGGCGACGAATCGCCACCAGGCCAACCAGCAGGCCAATCAGCCCGGCGGCGATGGCCCCGGCAATCAGCGCCAGTTCAGGTGTCCAGTTCTGCGATTTGATAAACCAGCCGGTCACATAGGCTGCCGAGCCAAAAAAAGCGGCATGGCCAAACGACAGCAGGCCAGTAAAGCCAAGCAGCAGGTTAAAGGCGCAGGCAAACAGCGCAAAACACAGCAGCTTCATCACAAACACCGGGTACAGGCCCATAAATGGTGCAACCAGTGCCAGCACCAGCAGGGCGATGTAAGTAATGCGTGTGATTTTTGCGGCCTGGGTCAGAAGAGTGCTTGAGCGTGAGGTCACGGTTTTGCCTGCAGTTGCGGATTTGGCTGGGGTCATGGTGGTGCTCATGTTCAGGCTTCCTTGCCAAAGAGGCCGGCGGGTTTGAACATCAAAACGATGACCATCACCACAAAAACCACGATATTTGAGGCTTCCGGGTAAAAGACCCGCGTCATGCCTTCGATGATGCCCAGGCCCAGGCCGGTGATGACCGAACCCAGAATCGAGCCCATGCCGCCAATCACCACCACGGCAAACACCACAATGATGAGGTTGGAGCCCATCAGCGGGTTGACCTGGATGATGGGTGCTGCCAGCACACCTGCCAACCCGGCCAGGGCCGCGCCGCCGCCGTAGGTCAGCATCACCATCATGGGCACGTTGATGCCAAAAGCCTGCACCAGCGGCGCATTTTCAGTACCGGCGCGCAGGTAGGCGCCCAGCCGGGTGCGCTCAATCAGATACCAGGTACCCAGGCAGACGGCCAGCGACACAAATACCACCCAGGCCCGGTAGTTGGGCAGAATCATGAAACCAAGGTTGGTGGCACCCGACAGCAGTTCGGGCACGTTGTAAGACTGGCCCGACACACCATAGAGCTCCCTGAAAATGCCTTCGGCAATCAGCGACAGGCCAAAAGTCAGCAGCAGGCCGTAGAGCGGGTCAAGCTTGTACAGGTGTTTGAGGAACAGGCGCTCAATGATCACACCGATGATGCCAACCGCCAGCGGTGCCAGTATCAGCGCCGCCCAGTAGTTGATGCCGAACAGGTCAAGCATGATCCAGGCGGCAAAAGCGCCCAGCATGTATAAAGCACCGTGCGCAAAGTTGACGATGCCCAGCAGGCCAAAAATAACCGCCAGCCCCAGGCTCAACATCGCGTAAAACGCGCCATTGACCAGGCCCAGCAGCAGCTGGCCTAAAAACGCTTGCAAGGGTATGCCGAAAATTTCCATGGTGTATCTGTATGTGTGGTTCCCGCTCCGGTTTGCGTCGGGTACCGGAGCAGTTAACGTGAAATGACTTTGATGATCCGCATGTCGCCAGCGGCCATGAAAGTTGGGTTGAGGGGCTGGTTTGTCCTGATTGCAACAAGCAGGGCCTTGTCAGCCCCGGCCCCTCAGCCCGGCCCCCTCCATGAAGGGGAGGGGGATGAAAGCCTGCTCACCAGGGACTTTTGCCACGGTTTTGTAGTAGTCCCACGGTGTGGTGGAGTCCTTGGCGCTCTTGACTTCAAACAGGTACATGTCATGAATCATGCGGCCATCGGCACGGATCTGGCCCTTGTTGTAGAAGTCGTCAAT
Source organism: Pseudomonadota bacterium (assembly GCA_040384925.1). Lineage (GTDB taxonomy): Bacteria > Pseudomonadota > Gammaproteobacteria > Burkholderiales > Burkholderiaceae_C > Polaromonas. The sequence goes on from JAZKIK010000779.1 coordinate 7,053, forward strand.
CTTCATGCCCTTGAGGGTGCTCATGACCTTGTCGCTGTCCAGCGTGCCAGCGGCTTCCACCGCCTTGAGGTAGCTGGTGGTGGCTGAATAGTCAGCTGCCTGCAGGCTGGACGGCATGCGTTTGTACTTGTCAAAAAAGCGTTTGGCAAACTTGCGTGAGGCATCGTCCTGGTTCCAGTACCAGCTGTCAGCCAGCTGCAGGCCTTCGGTGTTGGCCAGGCCCAGGCTGTGTACGTCATTGATGAACACCAGCAGACCGGCAACCTTCATGGTTTTGGTGATGCCGAATTCCTTGGCAGCCTTCATGGCATTGGTGAAGTCACCACCGGCGTTGGCCAGGCCCAGGATCTGCGCCTTGGACGACTGTGCCTGCAGCAGGAAGGATGAGAAGTCAGACGCATTGAGCGGGTGGCGCACCGTGCCAGCCACCGTGCCGCCGTTGGCCTTGACCACGGTGGAGGCATCACCTTCAAGCGAGTAGCCAAAAGCATAGTCAGCTGTCAGGAAGTACCAGTTTTTGTTGCCAGCCTTGACCAGTGCCGAACCAGCCACCTTGGCCAGCGCAACCGTGTCGTAGGCGTAATGCACGGTGTATGGAGTGCAGTCTTCGTTGGTCAGGCGGGCAGAACCGGCACCGATGGCGATGAAGGGGCGTTTTTTCTCGGCCATGACCTTGGACATGGCAATTGCCGTGCCGGAGCTGGTGCCGCCAATCAGCATGGCCAAGCCATCCTTGTCAGCCCATTCACGTGCCTTGGAGGAAGCCACATCAGCCTTGTTCTGGTGGTCAGCGCTCAGCACTTCAACCGGACGACCCAGCACCTTGCCGCCAAAGTCCTGCACGGCCCACTTGACCATTTCGGCACCGGCAGGGCCGTCAATATCAGCGTACAGGCTGGACATGTCGGTGATGATGCCGATCTTCACCGGGCCGGTTTGTGCCTGAACTGAGGCTGCGGCGATAAAGCCCAGGGCCATGGCTGCGGTAAGTGCTTTGAGTTTCATGAAAGTCTCCTGTTGAATAGGGCGTAAGGAATCGGAAAAAAGGTAAAAAGAATCAGTTTGAGGTGGCAGGGCTGGCCGTGTGCTGTCAGACACCCAGGTACTCTTGCAGCATGCCCATATTGGCCTTGAGTTCGCTCTGGGCAAAGTTTTTGACGATCTGGCCATGCTCCATGACATAAAACCTGTCGGCCAGCGGCGCGGCAAAACGGAAGTTCTGCTCGACCAGCACCACGGTGTAACCCTTGGCTTTCAGCGTCAGGATCATTTCAGCCAGTTTCTGCACAATGACAGGTGCCAGGCCTTCGGAAATCTCGTCCAGCAGCAACAGCCTGGCACCCGTGCGCAGAATGCGCGCAACCGCCAGCATTTGCTGCTCGCCGCCTGAAAGCCGGGTGCCAGGGCTGTTGGCACGTTCCTTCAGGTTGGGGAACATGGCGTAAATTTCCTGCACACTCATGCCGCCAGGGGCAATCGTGGGCGGCAGCATCAGATTTTCTTCAGCCGTCAGGCTGGCAAAAATGCCGCGTTCTTCCGGGCAATAACCAACGCCCAGGCGGGCAATCTTGTGGGGTGCCAGTTTGATGGCTTCTTCACCATTGATTTTGATGGAACCCTTGCGCGAGCCCGTCAGGCCCACAATGGCACGCATGGTGGTGGTGCGGCCCGCACCATTGCGGCCCAGCAAGGTCACCACTTCACCTTCATTGACCGTCAGGTTCACGCCATGCAGGATGTGCGACTCACCATACCAGGC
>JAZKIK010000779.1:8911-10669 GCA_040384925.1 Pseudomonadota bacterium
CTTCATTGACCGTCAGGTTCACGCCATGCAGGATGTGCGACTCACCATACCAGGCATGCAGGTCTTCGATCTTGAGGAGTTCTTTGCTCATCTAGTGGGCTCCTTGTAACTCGGTGTTGGCGGTGCCCATATAGGCTTCAATGACGAGAGGGTTTTTGGAAACCTCTGCATACGGCCCATCGGCAATGATGGCCCCGCGTTGCAGCACCGTGATGCGGTCGGCAATCGACGACACCACATTCATGTTGTGCTCCACCATCAGGATGGTGCGTCCCGCAGACACCTTTTTGATCAGCTGCGTCACACGGTCCACGTCTTCGTGGCCCATGCCCTGGGTGGGTTCGTCCAGCAGCATCAGCTCGGGTTCCAGCGCGAGTGTGGTCGCCAGTTCCAGCGCACGTTTGCGGCCGTAGGGCAGATTAACCGTCATTTCGTCGGCAAACTGCCCCAGGTCAACTGCGTCCAGCAGTTCGCGGGCACGCTCATGCAGGTGAAACAGCGAGTCTTCAGCCTTCCAGAAGTGAAAAGACGTGCCCAGGTTGCGCTGCAAGGCAGCACGCACGTTTTCCAGCACCGTCATGTGCGGAAAAACCGCTGAAATCTGGAAAGACCGCACAATGCCGCGCCTGGCAGTCTGGGCAGGTTTTTCAAACGTGATGTCGGTGCCATTGAAGGTGATGCTGCCGCGTGTAGGCGGCAGAAATTTGGTCAACAGGTTGAAAAAAGTGGTTTTGCCTGCGCCATTGGGGCCAATCAGCGCATGGATGTGGCCACGCTGGACTTTCAGGTCCACGTTATTCACGGCGACAAAGCCCTTGAACTCTTTGGTCAGGCCGCGCGTTTCAAGAATGAACTCAACTGACAAATGACTCTCCGGCGGGTGGTTGTTGCGGGTTTGCGTGAGGGGCGCTTGACGGCAGCCAGAAAGCTGATGTACGCCCCCCTTGAACACTGCTGCTGATAGTAGCCAGCGCCCATGGCAGGCGATACCGGGTGAGACCCTTAGGTAGTTTTGCGTGATGGGCAAGGGCTACACCAGACAGGGTTGGTCAGCTTTTTGTCAGCCTTTTTGATGTTTGAATTTGGCGTAGAGCCTCGTTTGTCGCGTAAGTGGCTGCTGACTTCCCTGTGACGCTCAAGCTGCCGATTTCAAACCGTTCGCCAGGCGGTATTTTTGTAAGAGACGTAAGGAAAAATGGCCTTGCCGGTCCAGTCGAGTCCAGGCTATGGGCAGCTTGAAAATCACGTTTTATAGTAACTGCCAAGGTATCTGAGTCGGTTTTACACCCTCTCCCAGAGGGTTAATTTATGCACACATCTGGCTATCATCCCGGCGATCAAATAAAAAGGAGAGTTGGATGTCCGGTCGAGTCGAGCCCATTGAGCAGCGAGGTGATGAGATGGGTGAGTTCTGTGATGCGCGTTTAAAAAAACGGCACAAGCGCTGTTTAAGCGCATGCTCGCCGAGCAGCATGTATGCCTGCGCAAGCTCGGTGGGCGGCGCGCCGCAGAGGTTCAGTTTGGCCGCTTTTTGGCCAATGCCAAAGTGACACCCGAGAAGATTCTGGCCAGCGCTTATGAGCGCACCGCCCATGCTGCGGCCGCACGCCATGTGCTGGCCATCCAGGACACCACAGAGTTGAACTACCAGGCGCATGCCGACCGCGTGCGAGGCTTGGGCCGCGTTGGCAATGGCGTGGATGCGGGCTTCTTTCTGCACCCCTTGCTGGCTCTGGACGCGGCCGATGGCAGTTGTCT
>JAZKIK010000780.1:0-4759 GCA_040384925.1 Pseudomonadota bacterium
CATGCCGAAATCCCCAAACGATCTGCTTGCCCACAACTGCCTGAACTTCAACTTTCGCCGGACTGAATCGAACTGGTCCTTCCGCATTGACGGGAAAGACACCTGGATAGACATCAAGGGCAGCATAGAAGCCGATAGCGGAGAAATACTCGGAGAACTCGCCCTCGCCGGCCTGGGCATTGCACGGGTTGCAACCTTCAGCGTTGCAAGGGATATAGACGCAGGACGCCTCCTTCCCGTTCTGGAAGAGTTCAATCCGGGCGACATGGAGCAAATCCACGCCGTATTTTTTGGTGGCTCAAACATGCCCACCAGGGTGCGTGTTTTTGTGGACTTTATTGCGAGCCGATTGCGTTAGTAGCCGGATCGGTTGAAGGCCAAGGCCTCAATCTGCAACCCTGAACGGCGAACCCGTCGATGAGCAGCGAGGGGATTGCGGCGAAGTGGTTGCCATTGCCGGTGAGGACTCCTGTCTCAGAAGTTGTTCACATTGGCCTTGCAGCGCAAGCATGACCTACAGCACATCTATCGCTGTGCGTTCAAGCGGCTCTGGCAAAGCGCTGATAAGCTTCAGGTGCTTTGGTTCTGACCTTGCTCTACTATAGAGTATCCTGATGTGGGCTTGTTTTTTCTGCACCCTGCTGGACTCAAACACTTGCATCCCTGTGTAGACCGCCCCTTCTTGCCACGATCACCCCGTCATCCGGTCCCGCCCGGCCAGTGACGGAAACAGCCTGAGCCAGGCAGCAGCCACCAGCAAAGTGCCTATGCCGCCCGCCACGACCGAGCCGACCGGGCCGAGCCAGGCGGCGGTGGCGCCAGATTCAAATTCGCCCAGTTGGTTGGACGCACCAATAAACACTGAATTGATGGCGCTGACACGGCCACGCATCTCGTTGGGGGTGTCGAGTTGCACCAGGGTCTGGCGTACCACCACGCTGACCATGTCGGCGCCGCCCGAAAGCGCCAGCACAATCATGGACAGCAGAAAATTTGTGGACAGGCCAAACACCACCATGCACAGGCCGTAAACCGCCACTGCAGCCAGCATGGTGTGGCCCACACGCCGGGCCAGTGGCCAGCGGGTCAGCACCGCAGACATCACCAGTGCACCTGCGGCAGGTGCCGCACGCAGCAAACCCAGGCCCCAGGGCCCAACGTGCAATATTTCTTTGGCATACATGGGCAGCAGGGCCACGGCACCACCCAGCAAAACCGCAAACAAGTCAAGCGACACCGCGCCCAGCAAGGCCTTGTGGTTCCAGACGTAGTTGGCCCCGGCCAGCATGGTCTGCAGGGTGACGGGCTCGCGTGGTGGCGGGGTGTGGTCGTAGCGCAGCACCGCAATCAGCGCCGAGGCCAGCGCAAACATGAGCATGGAAGTCGCGTAAACGGCGCTGGCACCAGCCACAAAAATCACGCCACCCAGCGCAGGGCCGCCAATGATGGCGACCTGCATGCCGGATGAGCTGAAAGCCATGGCGCGTGGCAGCATGGCGGGCGGCACCAGCATGGGTGTCAATGCCTGCTGCGCCGGCATCTGGAAGGCCCGCGCCACGCCGAGCAAGACCGAGACGCCCAGCAGCAATTCACGCGAAGCCCAGCTGGATATAGCGCCGGAAAATTGCCAGCCCTGTGTGGCTGCCACCAGAATCAGCGCCACCGTGGCCTGAATGACAAAACACGAGGCAATGATGCGCCCGCGATGCAACCGGTCTGCCGTGTGGCCGGCCACAAGGGTCAGCAAAAGAGCGGGCAAAAACTGGTACAGGCCGACCAGGCCCAAGTCCCAGGGGTTGCGCGTCAGTTCGTACATTTGCCAGCCAACGGCCACCATCAGCATCTGACTGCCCATGGTGCCGGAAAGCCGCGCAAACCACATGCGCATATAGGCGCGCTGTTGGGTAAGTTCTTTAAAGGTGTAGCTTGCCATGAGGCGCAGAGCTTAGCAGTGACGCATCTGACGTGCTTTGCGCCGCTGGCAGGTGCGGCACGACACTTGCTGTCAAAAAACAAAAAACTCACTTTTTAATAGCGGTCAACGCACGTCAGGCTGAAGCACAAGACCAATCTGATTCATGAAATCAGCAAAATGCAGCAAAACAGGCTGCTGCGCCATCCTGCAACAATGTGGGCAGTTACCATGCGCACAGAACAGAGCAAACAGCAAAAACAAGTCGAGGAGAAATCAGATGAAACGCATCGTTATCGTTGGCGGCGGCGCAGGCGGGCTGGCTTTGGCCACACAGTTGGGCAAAACACTGGGCAAAAAAGGGCTGGCAGAAGTCACGCTGGTGGACGCGGCACGCACCCATGTCTGGAAACCGCTGCTGCATCAGTTGGCAGCCGGCAGTTTTGACACCCATGCAGAAGAAATTGAATACCTGGCGCAGGCGCGCTGGAACCACTTCAAGTTTCGCCTGGGCAGCCTGACCGGCCTTGACCGGGTCGCCAAAACCGTGCAACTGGCTGCCAGTTATGACTCCTCGGGCCGTGAGATCACACCGGCGCAGTCGCTGGGCTACGACACACTGGTGATTGCCGTGGGCAGCCAGACCAATGACTTTGGAACACCTGGCGCGGCCGAGCATTCCATCAAGCTCGACAGCCCGCAGGCAGCAAAACATTTTAATGACCGATTGATCAACGCCTGCATACGTGCCCAGACCGTGCCCCGCTCGGCTGGCAGCGGGCGGCTGACGGTTGCGATTGTGGGTGGTGGCGCTACCGGTGTGGAGCTGGCAGCCGAACTGCATGCATCAGCCAGGGTGCTGGCAAGTTATGGTTTTGACCACATTCACCCTGAAAAAGACCTGCAGATCGTGCTGGTTGAAGCCGCGCCACGCCTGCTGGCCCAGTTGCCCGAGCGCCTCAGTGAATCAGCGCTGCGCGAGTTGCGCAAGCTGGCGATTGAGGTGCACACCAATGAAAAAGTGATTGAGGTCACTGATGCCGGGCTGAAGATGGCCAGCGGCAAGGTGGTGTCGTCCACCATCACGGTCTGGGCTGCGGGCGTCAAGGCGGCGGATTTCCTGAAAAACATGGGCGGCAGTGCGGACGGTGCGCCAGAGGTGCTGCCTGTGCTGGAAACCAGCCGGCTCAATCAGTTGCTGGTCAATGGCAATCTGCAAACCACACTTGATTCAAACATCTACGCTTTTGGCGACTGCGCTGCCTGCCAGCAACCCGATGGCACCTGGGTACCACCACGTGCCCAGGCGGCTTACCAGCAGGCCATGTATCTGACACGTGCTTTGCCGCAGTTGATGGCGGGCCAGACTGTCAAACCCTTTGTATTCACCGACCAGGGTTCACTGGTGTCGCTGGCCGAATATTCGTCAGTTGGCAGCCTGATGGGCAGCCTGACCAAGGGCAGCTTTTTTATTGAAGGCCAGATGGCCAAACTGATGTACTGGGCGCTGCACAAACAACACCAGCTGGCGCTGGGCGGCATCAAGAAAACAGCCCTGATTACGCTGTCGGAAATGATTGACCGCACACACCGCCCACGCATAAAGTTGCACTGATAATCGACGCTTCAAAGTCTTAAACCCCAAAGGAGAACGCCATGGCAAAAGGTCAGCAAAACAGCGGCAAGATGGTTAAAAAACCAAAAAAAGACACGTCGCCACCCAAAACAGTGTCACCTGACGCAGTGCGCCCAACCATCGTCACGCAGGTTCCGTTGCGCGGCAAGTTGAAGAACAAATAGGCGTTTTTTGGACTCCAGCTCTTCCTCGCCCCCCAAAGCCGGCCCGCTTGCTCCCGAGCAGCCGGGCAATCCGCTGCATGGCGTCAAGCTTGAAGCGATAGTCACGGCACTGGCTGAATACTACGGCTGGGAAGAGCTGGGCCAGCGCATTGCCATACGCTGTTTTCAAAGCGAGCCCAGCGTTGCATCGAGCCTGAAGTTTTTGCGCAAAACCCCTTGGGCGCGTGAAAAAGTCGAAAGCCTTTACCTTTTTATGCTGCGTGAAATCAGGCGCAGCCATCCTGTTCACAACTTTCCGCCACCGCGTGACTGATCTTGCCCAGCACTGCAGGTTTCAAAATTCACTATTCAGATACCAGCCTGCTGGTTCTTGACAAATCCTCGGGCCTGCTTTCAGTGCCTGGACGTGGGGAAGACAAACAGGACTGCCTGAGCCGCCGTGCACAGCAGCTCTTCCCAGATGGGCTGATTGTTCACCGCCTTGACATGGCCACCTCTGGCCTGATGCTGATGGCGCGTGGTGCCGCCATGCAAAGCGCCCTGTCAAAACAGTTTGAAAACCGCGAAATTCACAAACGTTATGTTGCCGTGGTTGATGGCGACATGGCCGATTTGCAAACCAGCCCTGCAGATGCCCAGGGCTGGCAGCTGATTGACCTGCCCATTGCACTGGACTGGCCACGCCGTCCGCTGCGCATCATTGACCCGGCAGGCAAACCCAGCCAGACCCGCTGGCGTGCTGTGGCTTTTGACCCGACGAAACCCAGCACAAGGGTGGAACTGGAGCCATTGACCGGCCGCTCTCACCAGCTGCGAGTTCACATGCAGGCGCTCGGCCACCCCATGCTGGGGTGCACCTTGTACGCGCCTGAAACCGTGACCGCATCTGCGCCCCGGCTGTTGTTGCATGCCTGCCAGCTGGGTTTTACACATCCCCTGACCGGGCAGGCGCTGTTTTTTGAGAGTCTGCCGGGGTTTTAGGGGGCCGTGGGGGAACTTGGGGCCAGGTACCAGCGTCCAAAGACCAGCTCAGGAGAACCATATGCC
>JAZKIK010000781.1:0-4269 GCA_040384925.1 Pseudomonadota bacterium
TCGGCCATTCCTTTGCTTCCGCGTACCCTGGTTCGCAAGGTTTCCCGTCGATATGTGGCGGGTGAAACCGTGGCTGAAGCGATAGCTTGTGTGCACACCCTCAATGCTCAAGGTTTTCTGGCCACCGTCGACTTTCTCGGCGAAACAGTGTCGTCCTTGTCGCATGCAGACCTGGTGGTCGATCAATACCTGCAGGTGCTGGAGGCCATTGCGCACCAGTCACTGGGCGCGAATATCTCAGTCAAACCCACGGCTTTGGGCCTTTTGCTTGATCAGTCGCATTGCGAAAAAAATTTTCGACGTTTGCTTTCTGTGGCTGACCGTCATGAGATTTTTGTCCGCATCGACATGGAAGAGGCCAACTGCACACAAATGGAACTGGATCTGCTCGCGCGACTTAAACGAGACTATTCAGGTGTCGGTATCGTGTTGCAGGCCTATCTGAAGCGTACTTACGGTGACATCGAATCGCTGCTGGGCGAACGTGAAAACCTGCGCCTCTGCAAGGGAATCTACCGTGAAAACCACGGGCATCTCGTGGATCAGGCCTGGTGTGACCGGCGCGCTATCAATGCACACTTCCTTGATCATTCGGCACGCTGCCTCGACAGTGCCACCTTCGTCGGATTCGCAACGCACGATGAAGAACTGGTCGAAGGACTCATTGCACTGGTACGCAGCAAACATATTGATACCAGCCGATTCGAGTTTCAAATGCTGCTGGGCGTTTGCGACAAGCTGAAGAAGCGCTTGCTTGACATGGGCTACGCAGTGCGTGTCTACATCCCCTTTGGCAAGGACTGGTATGGCTACAGCATGCGCCGGATCAAGGAAAATCCGCAGATCGCGGCTTATCTGATAAAGGCTTTCCTGACCCGATAAAACTTGGGATGTGGCAAGGAATAACTTCCCGGTTTGGCCCGACAGGACAAACTGGGGAGCTTATTTCCCGCCACATCCTTACCGCGTCAACTCATGCCATTGCGGCTGGCCAGTTCAACAAACAGGCCTGACTGGTCAAGATCAGTCAGGCCGTGCTCCACACCTTCGGCGTAAAGCTGCTCAAACAGCGCGGTAATGGGCGCTTCAAAACCAATTTCTTGCGCCGTGGCCAGCGCGTTGCGCAAGTCCTTGAGCTGGATGTCCATACGCGCACGCGGCGCAAAGTCGCGCTCGACCATACGTTGGCCATGTACCTGAAGAACGCGGCTGTCGGCAAAACCACCGGTAATTGCGTCCTTGACCTTGGCCATGTCAGCACCGCCGCGTGCCGTGAACAGCAGCGCCTCGGCCACCGCGCCAATCGTGATGCCCACAATCATCTGGTTGGCCAGTTTGGTCAGCTGGCCGCTGCCGTGTGGGCCTACATGGGTGGCGCGCCCAAAGTGCTGAAACACTGGCAAGGCCCGTTCAAAATCGGCTGCCTTGCCGCCCACCATGATGACCAGCCGGCCTTCTTCTGCGCCTGTGGTGCCGCCTGATACCGGCGCGTCCAGATGCGCCACACCAAACTCACCCAGCCGCGCCGCGTGGTCACGAGCCTCACGTGGCTGGATCGAGGCCATGTCTACAAACAGCGCACCTGGTTTCATGGCCCCGGCAACGGTCGCTGGAGCTGTTTTTGAGCCGGTCTGGCCAAACAGCACCTCACCAACCACGGTGCCGCTTTCAAGCAGGCTGATGACGATATCGGCGTCGCGCACTGCGTCGCTGGCCTGGCTGAAAACATGGGCGCCAAAGTCTTTAAGAGGCAGGGCTTTTTCAGCCGACCGGTTCCAGGCATGCAGCCTGAAACCCGCTTCGCAAAGCCGGCGCGCCATGCGAAAACCCATGTTGCCCGTGCCGAGCACGGCGATGGTGTGTGTTGTCTTCATTGTTTTTTGACGGATTTTGGGAGAGTGCAGCCATCATGAGCCGACAAAGAGCCCAAAGCTGTCACTGAGCTTGCAACTGCACCCGGCCAAACCCTGTCTGACGCAAGCAGTTTCAGGCTGTGCCAAGATAAAGCCACCTACAAATCATGAAAGACTCACCATGACCCGTTCCGCAGCAGCCCTGGACCCGCAGTGGCTGGACCGCATGTACAACAACCGCGCGCTTGTGCCTGACCACCCGGTTTACCTCAGCCGCTGGGCTGAAGAGTCAGTTGCCGCCCGCAAAGACCTGCCTTGCCTGCTGGATGCGGCCTACGGCGAGGGCGCAGCTGAAAAGCTTGACATCTTTCCCGCCGCCAGCTTTGGCTGCAACCCGCCGCCTGAAGCCGGTGCACCAGTGCTGGTGTTTATTCATGGCGGCTACTGGCGTTCACTCGACAAGGCCGACCATTCCTTTCTGGCCCCGTCGCTGACACAGGCCGGTGCCTGTGTGGTGGTGCCCAACTACACGCTGTGTCCGGCCGTGACGATTCCTGAAATTACCCTGCAGATGGTCAAGGCCCTGGTCTGGACCTGGCGAAACATTGCCCAGCATGGTGGTGACCCAAAGCGCATCACCCTTGTAGGCCACTCGGCTGGCGGGCATCTGGTGGCCATGTTGCTGAACTGCTTGTGGCAAGACATAGCCGCCGATTTGCCGCCAGATCTGGTCAAAAATGCGTTGTCAATTTCAGGCCTGTACGACCTGGAGCCCATGCGCCACGCACCCTTTGTAAAGGACGCACTGAAGCTGACCCCGGCCCAGGTACAACAAGCCAGCCCGGCCCTGCTGCCACGCCTAACCCATGGCAAGCTTTACAGTGTGGCCGGTGCCAACGAAAGCCCCGAGTTTTTGCGGCAAAACCGGTTGATTCGCAAAGCCTGGGGCAAAAGGGCGGTGCCGGTTTGTGAGGCGCTGGAAGGGCTGAATCATTTCAGCGTACTTGACGGCCTGAGCACCCCGACGCACCGGCTGCATCAGCTGGCGCTGGAGTTGCTGGCTTGAACTTTCTGTGCTTTTTGATGGATGCTCATGCCAGCTGTTAAAACGCAAAAAGTATCAGTCATTGCGGGCTTGACCCGCAATCCACACGGCTTTTGATACCAGAAACTCGTTTTTGTGAGGCAATGGTGACTTATCTGCGGTGGGTCCCGGATCAAGTCCGGGACGACAGGCGGGGCATGTATGGGTTGAAATCACATCAACAAATGCTCCCCCGCATTGTCACCACCCAGCGTGACGTAATTTACCTTGCGAATATCCAGCAGTTTTTTGCCACCTGCATAGCTGATCGAGCTTTGCACGTCTTCTTCCATTTCGCGCAAGGTGTCGGCCAGCGTGCCCTTGACGGGCTCCAGAATGCGCTTGCCTTCAACGTGCTTGTATTCACCCTTGTTGTAGTCAGAGGCGCTGCCGTAATATTCCTTGAACAGCTTGCCATCGACTTCAACCGTTTTTCCAGGGCTTTCTTCCAGACCCGCCAGCATGGAGCCAATCATCACCATGGTGGCACCAAAACGTACTGATTTGGCAATGTCGCCATGTTCACGAATGCCGCCATCGGCAATGATGGGTTTGGTTGCCACACGCGCACACCATTTCAGCGCCGAAAGCTGCCAGCCGCCCGTGCCAAAACCGGTTTTCATCTTGGTAATGCAAACCTTGCCCGGCCCCACACCCACCTTGGTGGCGTCAGCGCCCCAGTTTTCAAGGTCAATCACCGCCTCGGGTGTGGCCACATTGCCTGCAATCACAAACACCGTTGGCAGCTTGTTTTTGATATAGCCAATCATGCGCTGCACACTGTCGGCGTGGCCATGGGCAATGTCAATCGTCACATATTCAGGCACCAGGCCCAGCTCGGCGAGACGGTCCACCACCTCGTAATCCGCCTGTTTGACCCCTACCGAGATCGATGCAAAAAGCCCCTGCGACTGCATCATTTTGACAAACGCAACGATGTCCAGGTCAAAACGGTGCATCACGTAAAAATAACCGTTTTTGGCCATCCAGACACAGATGCCCTCATTGATCACCGTTTTCATGTTCGCCGGCACCACCGGAATCCTGAACCTGCGGCCGCCCAGCTCCACACTGGCGTCACATTCGGAGCGGCTTTCAACGCGGCATTTGCGCGGCAGAAGCAGGATGTTGTCGTAGTCAAATATTTCCATGATGCGTTTCTTTCGTTGATGAAGAGAAGGCGCTTGGAATCGACCGGTTTTTGTTGTCATCGTTGTACAGGCAACAAAAAACCGGGCGCAATTGCTTGGGCCCGGTGTCTGATTTTAGGCGGTGCGGGGCGCTTGGCTAGTGTTGGGGTTTGTATGACCTTTATATGGATGGCTGATGGGT
>JAZKIK010000781.1:4369-7348 GCA_040384925.1 Pseudomonadota bacterium
GAGCAGCGCGTCTTGGCAGGTCAGGCGGCGATGGCGGTCGCCTCAGCCTTGCGTGCAACACGGCGTGCAGCGTTCGAGGTATCGGTTGCGCTGTCGGCAACAGCGCTCACGATTTGGTCGCCAGTGGTCTGGATTTTGCGGGCCACGCGGCTTGCGGCGTTCGAGGTGTCAGTTGCGGTGTCGGCAACTGCACTGACCATGTTCTCGCCAGTGGTCTGGATTTTGCGCGCCACACGGCGTGCAGCGTTTGAAGTCCCGGTCGCGGTTTCGGCAATCATCGTGCTGGCCTTGCGCGTGGCTGCCTTGGTGATGCGTTTGCGCGTCGCGCCGGCCTTGCTGGTTGTGGCCTTCAATTTGAGTGTGGCCAGGGCCTTGGCAGGCATTTCTTTGCCTGAGACGCGTTTGACCAGTTCGCTGCTTCCTACTTCGATGCGTTCGGCAACCTTGATGACCAGTTCGGCGGCTGGCATGGCGACGCGGTTCAGCCCTGCCAGTGCGTTGAGCTTGGCTGCGCGGTCAATGCGTTCAGCGTTCTCTGCCATCAGGCTCACGCCTTTGGTAGCCAGGTCCACAGCCACGCCAACGGCGGCTTGAGCCTGATCGGTGCCGAAGTGCACGCCCTTGACACAATAGCTGCTGACACGTTGCTGGGAATTGATCATGTTCGAGCGCAGGTCCTCGCGAAGTGCTGCCGCACCGCGGTTGACGACAGCAGCAAAGCGCTGGTCGACGAACCCGGCGACGCGCTCACCGCCGAAGCGATAGGTATTGATAACGTTGGTTGCAGTGATGCCGCAGGTGGTAACGACCTCGGTGGCAACGCTGGAAAGGTTTTTGTGGGACATGTGGAATTCCTTTGATTTGGGTGGGACCGACCTGACCAAAGGGTTGCTCGCAGCAACCCGCTTCGTATCAGGATTGACGGTCAGTGTCATCGCAAGTGCTAGAGCAGACACCTCAATTCAAGGGTTTTCCTCTAGACCATGGTCTCTATTGAGCGAGTCGCATCGATTGATTTGGGCTCACACCACGTATCTGCATCTGACGTATCAGAGGGCAATGCGTTTGCGACTGGCCACAATGCATGCGTCTTGCAACTCAGCACGGATGTGTGAGGGGCATGCCGTGGGTTTCGTCACCACGGAGTGGCTTGTCGGATGACGTAATTTCGATTGAAGGATTAGATTTTTCCTTCGAGTACCGTTGCGAATGCTTCCACTGTAGGGAGCGGACCGTCGCCAAAGTTTCGGTGACCACTTTCATCCCATTCGCACAGCACGGTCCTTGTGGACCCATCCAGGGTTACTCCATGCTCAAGGGTGAAATAGCGAAATGCAGCTTTGGTTTCTGTATCTATAGGCTTCTGGAGATCGGTGAGTAGTACAGCAACGAGATGCGCCTCGGCAGAAGCTACCGGGCTTGGCATCTGCAGAATGATGGCAGGTGATTCTTTGACTCTGCATGTGATTACTTTCAATTCGCTCGGATCAACATCAATGAGCGGCTTTCCGACTCGCTTCTCTGTTGTTTTCCAAAGCCAGGCTATGAACAGCTCCTGATCTGGCGACGCGACTATGGCGAAGAACCGGAGTGGATCGTGTGCGCAGGCCTCTCGAACGGTGTAGTGGGCAAACACGTAGTGGTGATCGCGAGGCTCGCGTCGGACTGCTTGAATTGCTTTCTTCTGATTCCAGAACATGGGGCCTCGGCAAATAACAATCAGTGTTTATCTGCCGCGCAGAGCTGCAATCAGCGGACGAGGACACGAATCGCGGCAGATAAACCATGGAGGACTGAACCGCCCGTGAAGCGGCAAAGTTTGGGCTGCTGATACCAAAGGCTATTTGAATGCAATCCCTCGGTTGACTGCAGATTATGGGGTACCGCTGCACATTTTGAATGTGCAAAGGACCAAATTTTCGCCTTCAGGCTCAGTCACTGATGATGTTGGCGTGCCTGTCGGTCAGGGCTGAGGCACGCACCCTGTAGCGAGCAACGAAACGCCAGCCGCGTCCATGTCACCCCAGACGCACGGTTTCCAGCCTGAATGGACTCGGTTTGAACATGGAGCACTGGCCCAAGGCCATGAACCTGGGCAAGCGCAACAGTCTCCTGCCCGGAAACCTCAAACATGCGGCGACCAGGCGGCACCGGCCAGTGCCGCAGCGAAAGCACCAGAATGCCGTTGGGGGTCAGCAACTGGGTCAGTCGTGGCATCGCCTCCTGCCTTTCGTCCTTGTCCAGATGCATCCAGACACCACTGAGCATGATCAGGTCAAATCTTGCCTGGCGAGCGATCACCTGATCGAGGTGCGGCAAGGCATCATTCAGCCACTCTATCGATGGTGAAGGGTGCAGGGCCTGCGCGGCCTGGCGAAATGCATCGGTTGGCTCTACAGCCACAACGGTGTGACCACGGTCCGCAAACCACGCCGCGTCCACCCCGGTACCTGCCCCGATATCCAGCACCCGACCCGGTTGGGTGGGTAGCAGGTGCATTTCCGGCGCATGGTGTGCCTCGAACGGAATCGTCTCGTAGCGGGGAATGATTTCTTCTGCCTCCTCGGCATAACCCTGCGTGCCTGGAACTGCTTGATGGGGAGTCATCGACGAAATGGGGCGGCTGGAAACTGTTTGTCAGGCATCCGGGGCGGGCGATGGAAGAGGGCAGACTTCCATGCCCTGAATCAGCCCCTCATTGATGGTGAACTGGTGGCCCACATGCTCATCGGCAAGCACGTCGCCAGCCAGGCTGCGCACGACCTGATGCACGTCAACCAAAATTAACCCGGTGTCCTGTTCGTGAAAGTCAACCGGTTCCACATGTGGATTGATTTCGGCCCATTGCTCTGTCCAGTAGGCGCGGATTTCTTCCGGGCCGTAACCGCCTGTGGCGTCTGGGCTCATGGCCCCGCCCTGATAGCTCAGGCGCTTGGCATAGCTGGCGGTTTCGGCGTTGGGGTCGGTGACCCACAAATC
>JAZKIK010000782.1:0-4773 GCA_040384925.1 Pseudomonadota bacterium
TTATTTTGACAATGTGGGCGGCGAAATTCTGGACATGGTGCTGGCCAAAATCACGCGCGGTGCACGCATCATCATCTGCGGTGCCATCAGCCAGTACAACAACACCACACCGGTCAAGGGTCCTGCCAACTACCTGTCATTGCTGGTCAACCGCGCGCGTATGGAAGGCATTGTGGTGTTTGACTACGCCGACCGTTACCACCTGGGTGTGGCTGAAATGGCGGCTTATCTCAAGGATGGCCGCATGAAAAGCAAGGAAGATGTTGTGGTTGGCATAGACACCTTCCCGGAAACCCTGCTCAAACTTTTCAATGGTGAAAACTTTGGCAAGCTGGTGCTGCAGGTCGCCACCGACGACTGAAAAGCATCTCCCAAGCGGGTGGCGACTATTTGGCCTCACGCACCAGCCGCACTGCGCCCGGTGCAGTGCGGGCTGCTTCACCGGCACTGCCTTCAGTAAAAGCCACATACATGAAATAACCCGTTCCGACGTTGAAGGAGCCTGTACCCACGCTACTGGAAGTCCAGAAACGCGCCAGCGGCGTGGCCGGAAACACCGTCGGGTCAATCGCAGCCTTGTCCACATCTGCCTCGCGCGGGGCGACTATGCTTGACAGCTCTTTCATGGTTGGCAAGCGCCATGCTGGGCCGGCAGCCGCAGCCTCCTTGGCACGGGCAGCTGCAGCAGCCTGATTCAAAAAAACCGCTTCGCCGGTGCAGGTTTTACCCTTCCAGACCATGCCTTCAGCACACCGCCGCCAGATCAGGCCGGTTTTGCTGTCAGTGACTTCGAGGTTGTCGGCAGACACAGCGTAACGCTCTTGCGCTGAAACGGCGGACGACATCGCCGCCGTCAGGCACAGTGCGACTACTGTCAGTTTGAAAGTTGATATCTGCATTTTGGTCTCCTGATCGACGATAAATCTTATAGTACGCAAATGCTAAACGTCTTGTTGACTTGCCAATACAGGGATGCTACTTACACCTAACTGACGCAGCCCCCTTTAAATCTGTGGCGCAAAGGCTGCAAATGGCCCTTGTGTTCCGATAATCTGCCTCAAACCCGGCCTTTTGATTGCGCGGCTTGCAGGCCACCACTAAAGTCGCAGCCTGCGGTCAAAAAACAGGCTGCGTTCACAAGCCCAAGCCGACACCTCACAGGAGAAAAACAATGCAAAAAACAAAACTCCCCTGTGGGCCGGGTCAGCGGCTGCAGTGCCTGCTTATTAGGCACCAGCACCCCTCGCATACAGGGCAAGTGTCTTTTTGACACGGCCCTGCTTTTTGGAAACATTGCCTAAAACTGGCGTCACAGCCAGACTTTGACGGTGTTCCTGCGTGTTCGCTTGCCCCGCCCGGACTCAATAATTTTCTTGATTCTGGATTTTTCTTATGGGCAATTTTGTCAAACATCTGTCGGATCGCGCCTGCCTGGTCGCGTCTGACGAAACGTGGATTGAAGACGCTGCGGTGCAGCAACTCGTCACCACGTCGCAACTTGAAGGCATGCGGCATGTCGCTGGCATGCCGGATTTGCATCCCGGTCGTGGTTACCCGGTGGGGGCGGCCTTTTTTTCGCTTGAACGGTTTTATCCTGCGCTGGTGGGCAATGACATTGGCTGCGGCATGGCGCTGTGGCAAACCGATTTGCGAGCAGACAAGGTCAAACTCGACAAGCTGGAAAAGCGCGTCGGCAATATAGATGCTCCCTTTGCTGATGCCGACGCTTTTGATGGAGAAGCGGCGATTCAGCAGGCTTTGCTTGTGGGCCAACTGGAGGCAACGGGTTTTGAATCAGCATTGGGAACGCTGGGCGGTGGCAACCATTTTGCGGAGTTTCAGCAGATTGATGTGGTGCATGACAGCGCAGCCTTGCAGGCGCTTGGGCTCGACACCAAACTTTTGCTGCTGCTGGTACACACGGGTTCACGCGGCTTGGGTCAGCACATTCTGCGCCGGCATGTGGACCGTTTTGGTCACCACGGCTTGCTGCAGACTGATGCGGAAAGCAGCGCCTACATCAGGCAGCATGACGCTGCCCTGCAGTTTGCCCGGTTTAACCGGCAGTGCGTTGCAAAGCGCTTGCTGGCCAATGTACGCAGTCAGGGCAATGAAGTGCTGGATGTGCCGCATAACTTTGTGGCACCCGCCACGATTGGCGGTAGTCCAGGCTGGCTGCATCGCAAGGGGGCAACTCCTTCGGATGTGGGACCCGTGGTGATACCCGGTTCACGCGGTGACTACAGCTACATCGTGCAAGCGTTGCAGCCCGATGAAGGCAGTCTGCTGTCTTTGGCGCATGGCGCGGGTCGCAAGTGGATTCGGTCGGCCTGCAAGGACCGCCTGTTCAAACTGCTGACACCAACGCAACTGGGCCGTACTTCCCTGGGCAGCCGCGTGATCTGCAATGACCGCCAGCTGATTTATGAAGAAGCACCGCAAGCCTACAAAAGTGCAGACAGCGTGGTGCAGACGCTGGAAGGCGCAGGTCTGATACGGGTTCTGGCCCGCAGCAAGCCCGTGCTGACCTACAAAACACGCGGGGAGTGCTGTGAATGATGCTGCTGCAACTTTCTGCCAACACCGGCCCTGAAGAGTGCTGCCTGGCGGTGCGCAAGGCGCTGGGTTTTCTGACGCGCGAAGCCGGTGAACTGGGTGTGCGTGTTGACCTGCTTGAACAAGTGGCGGGTGAGCGGGCTGGCAACCTGCGTTCTGCCCTGCTGGCGCTGGACGGTGATGCCGCCCTGGCGCTGGCCCAGCGCTGGCAAGGCAGCGTGCAGTGGATTTGCGTCAGCCCCTATCGGCCTCTGCACAGGCGCAAGAACTGGTTTATCGGTGCAGAGATATTTTTGCCCGATGCACCACAAGCTGCCCTCGGCGATACGCAGGACAAAAACATCCGGTTTGAAGCCCTGCGCGCCAGTGGGCCGGGCGGTCAGCATGTCAATAAAACCGATTCGGCGATTCGTGCCACGCATATTCCAAGCGGGCTGAGTGTCAAGGTCCAAACCGAGCGAAGCCAGCATGCCAACAAACGGCTGGCGCGTGCCCTGCTGGCCTGCAAACTGGCAGCACTGGCTGAAAACGCGCTGGGCCAAAGCCGTGCCGAACGCCGCATTCAACACCATCAGGTTGAGCGCGGCAATGCAGGGCGGGTGTTTGGCGGGGAGGATTTCCGCTTGTTGAGCTGGATGTCCATCTGATCTGAGCCTGCGTTTTTTGACCCCTTCCCTCCAGCGAGGGAAGGGGTCTGTTTAAAACCAGCCGTGCAAAACCGGTAACTCAGCGTTTCCTGGCCTGCCGTACAATCAACACCAGCATCACCAGCCCAATCGCCACAAAACACAAAAACGACCAGTTGGCAATCGACAAGCCCAGAAAAGTCCAGTCAATCTTGGTGCAGTCACCGCTGCCCTTGAAGATCATGGGAATGGCACGTTTAAGCGGAAAGGTCTCGATCATTCCGTAAAAATCACGACCACATGAGGCAATTTCAGGGGGGTACCACTGCAAAAAACTCTGCCGAGCGGCCACAAAAGCGCCAAATCCGGCAATGACCAGTGTCAAAACCGAGCCCCCTATCAGCACCCCCCTGCGGCTGGAGATAGCCGTCAGGCCGCAAACAACTGCCACCAGCACCAGCGCATAACGCTGCACGATACACATGGGGCAAGGCTCCAGCCCCACCACATGCTGCAGATACAGACCAAAAGCCAGCATGCCAATACAAATGGCAGCCGTCAGCGCCAGAACACGCCGGGGCATGGCATCAAAATAAGTCATCAAGAACATCGGAATCCTGTTGTTTGGGGTTTTTATGAGATTGAAGGTGAATTGTCAGTTGGTTCGTGGGTTTGACGGGCTGGAAGTTCCCGCCCGGGCAAACTCCTTCGTGTTGGTTTGGCTGTTTAAGAACGTGTTTACGATCAGGCCATGCTGCCAACCCCATTCAATACCAACGGTTTTGCCTTTGTCCCAGGGATCATTTCTGCTGACGAGTGCAAAACGATTGAGCAAGCTCTTTCAGGCGCACTGAGGGACTCGGCGGGGACGCGCAATTTATTGTCCTTGAGCTGGTGCAAGGCGCTTGCGTCAAAAATAGGCCAGCACCAGCTGATCTCAAGCGTGCTGCCAGCGGATTTTGTTGTCGTCCAATGCACTTTTTTTGAAAAATCAGTGTCCAAAAACTGGCTGGTTCCGCTTCATCAGGACTTGAGTATTCCGGTGGCTGAGCGGGTGCCAGATCCAGGTTTAAAAGGCTGGTCTGAAAAAGAGGGCCAGCTTTATGTGCAGGCACCGCTTGAGTTGCTGCAGCAACTGCTGGCCGTGCGACTGCATATCGATGACTGCGGTGCGGATGACGGGCCTTTGCAGGTGCTGCCTGGCTCGCATCTGCATGGTCAGATCGGTGCCGAAGCTGCAGTGGCTCCTCGTTTGACACAAAACCGGATCACTTGTATCGCTGGGCAAGGTGAGGCCATGCTGATGCGCCCTCTTCTGCTTCATTCGTCATCGCGGTCTACCGGCAGCAGCAAACGCCGGGTGCTGCATTTTTTGTTTGGCCCAGGCGAGCTGCCGTCTGGTTTGCGTTGGCCGCATCTGCAATCAGAAGCCGTCACGGTCTGATTTTGCTGCGCCCGGATTGTTTTTCCAGCGCCGCGAGCTGACGAATCAGGTGGCGCTGATAACCTTCGTCGCCGCTGCTGGCTTCAAGGCAGGCCCATGCGGCTGGGCTCATCCATTCCGGGCGTTCAGGTGTCTGAGCTCCAAACT
>JAZKIK010000783.1:0-4179 GCA_040384925.1 Pseudomonadota bacterium
ACGCTTGTCACTTCGTGTACTGCGCTGCCCCCCGAGGGGGCCGCTGCGCCTGCGGCCCGGCGAAGCCGGTTCCGCGGCCCCTGCTTGAAAGTTGCAAGGCGTTCGGCCTCCATGCGTTCACTTTCTATCCGCTCCTGCTCGTAAGCCAGCAGGTTGAGTGAGCCGGTGGCGTAACTTGAAATCGCAGCCAGCGGCTGGTTCAGCTCGTGGCTGAGCAGCGAGGCCATTTCGCCCACCATGGCCAGCCTGGCGGTGGCCTGCAGCCTGTCCTGGCTGGCGCGTGAGAGTTCTTCAACCCGACGCTGCTCTGACACATCCAGAATCGCACTCATCCAGCCGGTGTGTTTGCCAACGGCATTGATCAGCGGTGCTTCCATGATGAGCACCGGAAACCGTGTGCCGTCCGGCCGCATGAAGACTGATTCATGGCCCTCGCGTGGCAGGTTGTTGCCCGCCAGCCGTATGGCCTGGCGCTGCTGGTAGGCCTCGGCAAACTCGGGCGGCCAGTAGGGCGAGGGAAAACTCTGGTTCAACAGGTCTTTGGCCTCCACACCCACCATCTGGCAAAAAGCCGGGTTGACGTAGGTGATGCGGCCGCTGAGGTCGCGCGCGCGCAGGCCAGTCAGCACCGAGTCTTCCATGGCCTTGCGAAAAGCCAGCGCTTCGCCCAGGTCATGCTCTACACGCACACGCCGCCGCATGTCGCGGGTCAGCAACAGCAGCACGGCTATCAGTGCCAGCGACATGGCCGTCACCAGCGCCGTCAGCACATTGGGAAACAGTGCCGGCAGGCCGTGGCGGCTTTCCAGCCGCAGCACCAGCGTGTTGCCGGGCAGGTCAAGCAACTGCTGGGCGATAAAAATGCGGTTGCCGCGTGAGGGTGTGCCGTGCAGTGCCAGCCGGGTGCCGTCAGCTTCGGTAAAAGACAGGCTTTGCCCGCGTGCCAGCTGTTTGCCGACCAGCTCGGCCAGCACGTCCTGCAGCGAATAGGTGGCAATGATGTAACCCGACAAGCGCCCGGCCACCATGATGGGCATGCACATGTCCAGCATTTCAAAACCCAGGCCATCGGGCTGCGGCACAAAATAACTTGATGAATAGGCGGCACCGCTCAAACGCCGGGCGGTGGTGCAGGCCAGGCTGACATCGGCCTGTGCGCTGCTGCGGCCAAAACGCTCAAAAACCGAACCGCGGTAGGGGGTGTCTGCCGATGCCAGCACATCAAGTGCGGTGTTGCGCCACTCAAGCCGCATGATTTCGCGGCGGTCCCTGAGCATCTCCACGGCCGGAAAGTACCAACCCTCGCGTGAATGGTCACCAGACTGCAGGGCCTGAAAACCCTGGATATTGCGGGTCAGGCCAGTACGAATGTCGGTGACGGTTTCAAGTGCGTCATGCTCCAGCCGGCTTTGCACCTGACTGGCTTCATAACGACCGGCCAGCCATACCAGCGTGACCAGCACCAGCGCCACCAGCGCCAGCAGCAATATCCACAACATCGAACGCCGGATCACACCCTGCCAATAGACCCACCGGACCTTGCCGAGCTTTTTTAATCTGCTGAACCCCGTCACGGGAATCCGGCTGAGCAGCAGGTTTTTCACAGCACGATATGCTGGAGCGCGGGCAAACGCAGGCGGTCAGCCTCAAGATGGGCCCGGTCCATTTCAGCCATCACCAGCGCCTGGCCTTGGGCCTGCTGCGCCAGGATGTTGCCCCAGGGGTCCACCACCATGCTGTGGCCCCAGGTGCGGCGGCCGTTTTCATGCAGGCCACCTTGCGCCGATGCCAGCACATAAGCGATGTTTTCAATCGCCCTGGCGCGCAGCAAAACCTCCCAGTGCGCCTGCCCGGTGGTAAAGGTAAAGGCGCTGGGCACCAGCAGCAGATCGGCCTTGAGGGCGCGGTACAGCTCCGGAAAGCGCAGGTCATAACAGATGCTCAGGCCTATGCGGTAGCTGTTTCCGTCCACCGAGGGCAAGTCAAAGCTCACAGGCTGTGTGCCTGCCTGCAAAACACGCGATTCGTCGTAACTTTCACGCCCATTGTCAAAACGGAAAAGATGCATCTTGTCATAGCGCGCCTGGCACTGGCCGCTGGGGTCATACACCAGGGTGCTGTTGTGTACACGTTTGACTTCTGCACTGGCACTGGGATCATCTGCCAGCGTCAGCGGCAGGGTTCCACCCACAATCCAGAGCTTCAAGTCCATCGCGCACTGCGCCAGAAAATCCTGAATCGGGCCACGGCCAAAAGGCTCGGCAATTTTCAGTTTGTCGGTGTCCCTGAAACCGAGTATGCAGAAATACTCGGGCAATACAGCCAGCTCTGCGCCCTGGCTGGCGGCGCTTTCAAGCAACTGGCGCGCCGCTGCCAGATTGGCCTGTACGTCGGGTGAAGACACCATCTGGATAGCTGCGATTTTCATTTGCGCTCGACTTTCGTGATTTTCGGGTCAGCCCAGCTGCCGTCGATATGAAACTCCTGTGTGGCGGCCTGAATCAGCGGACGCCGCAAAAAAATCTGGGCCAGAAAGGTGCCCACACCAATGGCCGGGTTGATGGCCGTGGCAATCAGCGAGGCCGTACCAGCATTGATCTCAGGCACCACCACAACCTTGATGTCCTGCGTTTCTTTGGCGATGTCGGCTTTGCCGTCCATCAGCACGGCCGCATTGACACCCTTCATCTGCAGGTTGTTGGTGGCCGCCAGGCCGTGGGTGATATTGACATCACCACGCACAAAGTCAAATGCAAAACCCTCCGAAAACACATCGCGGAAGTCCAGCGTCAAACGGCGTGGCAAGGACTGCAGGCTCAGCACGCCCAGCAGTTTGGCAATGCCGGGGTCAGCCTTGAGGAACTGGCCAGACTCGATATTGATATTGAATTGGCCGTTCATGGTCGGGTAGTCAAGGCTCAGGGGTGAACCTATCCAGGCGACCTGGCCCTCCATCTTGCCCTTGCCGCGCCGTATCACGTCTTTCATGCCAAAACGCTTGAGCAATTCGCCAGAATCGGCGATGTCGAGCCTGAAGTTCATCACGGTGCGGCGGCGCTCGGCCAGGCCGGGTTGGCGCAATGTGCCCGCGCCGGCCGGGGTCTGGGCATTGACGGCAACCCAGTTGCCCGATGCCGTCAGCACCGCCTCCGGCAGGATGACGTTGAATTTGTTGAGCCGCCATTCGCGCACGCCCCCCTCACGGCTGGCGGCAAACGCACCACGATTGACGGCGTCGATCTCGATACGTCCGAGCTTGCGGCCACGCAGTTCCAGTTCATCAACCACGATGTCCAGCGCCGGAATGCTGGCTGGTTGCTGGTCAAGAAGGCTTTCAACATCAGTCGCTGTGTTTTGCCCCAGGTTCAGGCGTGACAGACGGGCAAAAACGCGGCCCGGGTTGTTGCCGCCAGACTGGCGAAACTCAAGGTAACCATTGAGTTCTTCTGCATCAATATTGGCGCGCCAGTTCAGCCCTTCACGCGTTGCGCCCACCACCACCCGGTTGAGTTTGCGGCCTTCAACCGTCAGCTCTTTGGCGCGAATGGCCATCATGTTGGGCAGGTATTGTTGTGCCGCCGCCGCAGTGCTGCGGCTGGCGACAGGAATTGTGGAACTTGTGGTGTTTGCCGGTATGGCGACGCCATCGGTCGATGCGCTCAGGACTTTTTCCCAGGCATCAACGTCCACACTGGCCAGGTTGATGTTGGCGGCTACGCCGCTTTCGTGCAGCGGTGCGGACTCGCCAGGCTCCAGCCCCACGCCTATACCGCCGCGCAAAACACGCGCTTCGGTGCCGCTGATGTCACGCATATAAACGACGGACGCCAGGTTGCCAAGGCTCAGGCCCAACTGGTCATGCAGTTTTTGGCCAGGGGCCATGGACTCGCGCAGCAAGCTTTGTTCAAACCGCAGCGGCAAGACGGTGTCAGCGCTTTTGTTCAGCGGTGCGGGCAGGCCCAGGGCCATGCCCTGCAGGTTGCTGGACACGGAAACTTCCGCAATACCGCGCCTGAAACCCAGCGTGGCCGAAAAAGCCGCGCTACCGCTGGCGTTTTGCGCCACACGCGACACAAAACCCAGCTCGCTGGCCTGTTTGAGCCCTTCGGCGCTGACCACACCTTGCGCCCTGAAAACCGGGCTGGCTTCCATGTCGCTGGCAGCAGCAGCGGCGGCAGC
>JAZKIK010000783.1:4189-14713 GCA_040384925.1 Pseudomonadota bacterium
GCCCGCGACCTGCACGGCCGCGTCAGCTACGTGAACCCCGCCTTCTGCGAGATGGTCGGGTTCAGTGCCGAGGACATCAACGGCCGCAACCCGCCGCCCTACTGGCCGCCGGACATGGTGCCGGAGTACCAGCAGCGGCAGCTGCAGCGCCGGTACGCAGGGGCGCGCGTGTGCCGCCTTCAAAACGGATGTCACCACCCAGCACCCGTGCCTGCGCACCAAGGATGTTGAAGCCGTTTTCATTAAACGTTGCCACACCCTTGAGCCGCCCCAGCAAGGGCGTGGCAGGCGCCAGCTGCACATCATTGCCGGGCAGTGAAATCGTGCCCTGAACCCGTGACTGGTCGATTGAATTCAGGGGCAGGTTCAGCCTCAGTGCGTAGTCACCAGCCCCGCCGGCCCTGGTTTTTGCCAGTACACCACCGGTCATGCTGCCAACCGGCGAGCTGTTGACATAAGCCAGCACATCACCAACCAAGCCCTTGAGGTCTGCATCCACCTCAACCGTGGCCGAATGCATGAGGTCGGGGATCCGCGCCTCGACCCTGACGGCCTGCAAACCGGCCAGACCGACAAAACGTGCGCTGGCGGCGTTGACTTCAAGCGCCGCCCGGTTAAACACCAGTTCGCCCCTGACATCATTGAGAGCTGGCCACTGCACAGCGTCTTTTGCCAGTATGGTTTTGGGCACATAGGCAAACAGGCCGTTTTTGACCTTGGTGGAAATCCTGAACTCGCCGGCTGTGGGGTCCGAGTAGGGAATACGATCCACCGGCCCCTTGACCTTGAACTTCACATCGTTGACATCACCCTTGACCACCGCGTCCCGTACGTAGTGGCGAACATGCTCGGGCAGCACCAGCGGCAGGTAACGGTGTACACGGCTGCCATCACCACGGCTCAGGCTGCCCTGCAAGTCCAGCATGCCCAGGCTAGGGTCATGGCCCTTGGCCAGTGCCGCCTTGGCCTCTTTTGCGTCACTGGAACGCCAGCTTGCCTGGGCCTGGCCTTCGGCATCCACATTGGCAAATTTGATGTTGCGAAGCTGGGTGTCGATTTTTTCACCCTCCAGCTTCCACTGCACGTCCATGGACAGGCGGTCAAACGGCACACGCGAATCCTCAAACACGCCTGGTAAATCCAGTGCGCCGCTGACCACCGTGACACCGGCCTTGCCCCCCGCCTGCGTCAGGTCAAAGTCCAGCGTGGCGCCGCTGATGCCGGGCCGGCCTGGCAACGGATGGGTTGGTGTGCTGACCGACATCTTGCCGCTGGCCAGCGAGGCGACCTCAAAACCCGTGACCCGCCCCCTGGCTGCAAACCGGGCCGCAGCAGATGGCGAAGCAGCCTCGGGCTGGTCTTGCCAGTGCCCTTCAACGGTTTCCAGCAGTCCTTTGGGTGAATAGGAGGCTATCATGGCGTGGGTGCTGGTGCCCAGCGGCAACCGGTTGGCAATCTGGGCCAGCGCGGCCAGATCGAGTTTGTCGGCTTTCAGCTCGACTTTCTGGCCGGTTTGCCCTTCGGCTCCGGTATAGCTCAGGGCCAGATTGCCGCCCGGCCACTGCAGGCCCTCACGGGTGGTGAAGCGTAGCGCCTCGGTGCTGAATCTGAATCCGTTGGCCAGCTTCTGGCCTTCAAAACGGCCCTCCAGCCCGGCCAGCGCCAGGGGTTTCAGGTCCTTGTCAAAACGGGCATCAACGCCTGTCAGCGCCACATCGGCCGTGCCACCAGTGATGGCTCCGCTTTTGACATCAACCCAGGCCCGCAAACTGCCCTGGCCACCGGCTACTTCCACCATGCCGATGTCGGCTGGCACCACATATCGCCGGGCCAGAGAGGCATCAACGCGGCTGAAGTCGGCAAACAGCTGGCCGGACCAGTCTGTCCAGCGGCCCGCGTTCACTGAAAACAAGGGCTGCCTGAAGATGCCGCGCAGGGTGAAACGCTCACCCCATTCAGGCGGTGGTGTGGCGTCCAGCCGCATCAGGTGGCGGCGGTGCCCATTGCGAATCACGGCGTCCACAGCTGCCAAGGCCAGCGGTGGTGCCTGGCGCAGCTCGTCAATCCAGCGTACCGTACCGCCGCGGATTGAAAACTCGGTCTGTGAAAAAAACCAGTCAGCTGCGGCATTGCTGTCACCGCGTTGTTGTGAAATGTCCAGCCCGCCCACATACACCTTGCCGTCTGCGGCACGCCGGAT
This sequence comes from Pseudomonadota bacterium, assembly GCA_040384925.1. GTDB lineage: Bacteria > Pseudomonadota > Gammaproteobacteria > Burkholderiales > Burkholderiaceae_C > Polaromonas. The sequence goes on from JAZKIK010000783.1 coordinate 6,390, forward strand.
CTCCAGCGCTGGCTGGTCAAGCAGCAGTTGCTCAAAACCCAGGCTCCACAAGGAAGCCGGTGACAGCGCCGCCTGCAGGCGCGGCAGGCGCAGGGCTTCGCGCCCCCCGGCGTCCAGCAACACCACATCACGCAGTTCAAAAGAAGGAATCATGCCGCCTGACTGGGCGCTGATCTGGCCTATGCGCACCGGCATACCCAGGGCTTTGCTGGCAACACTTTCAAGGTGTGGGCGAAACTCGCCGATTCGCGGCACAATCCAGCCGTGAAGCAGGCCCCAGCTTGCGCCAAACAGCAGCCAGAACGTCACCACCAGCCAAAGGGCAATGCGCGCGACGGATGCCAGCCACCGGATGTGGCGGCGCGGCAAGGCGGGGGGTGCTGGTAATGATGAAGTCCGTGAGTCCATTGGCATGGGAATTATGACCGTCGGCGCCAAACTCTCATAAATGAACAAACATGAAGTTGTGTGAAGTAGTGTGATGTCCAAATCTCCCACCATCGCCCCTGACCAAACCGGCAACAGTCCTGGTGAAGCGCCAGCCCGCACCGGGCTCGCGCCTGCATCGGCCTATTCGCGTTTTGTACAGCGAATACACCGTCGTTATGCCGATTCCATGCACTTGCTGCCCGCAGGTGCACCGCAGCGGGCTGATATGGAGGCTTGCCTGCAGGCCTTGCGCGCCCAGGGGCTTGAAACTGGCGCTGCACTGCGGGTGCTGCGCCAGCTGGTGATGGAACGCCTGACGGTGCTTGATTGTGATGCCCCGGCAGACCAGCCGACGCCGCTGACCGTGGTCACCCACGCCATGACCTGGCTGGCCGAACTGGCGCTGGATGTGGCGATGCTTGAGTCGCAAAAAACACTGGATGCCCTGCATGGCGCGCCGCAGCGGCCTGAATCCGGCCCCGACCACACCAGCCGGGCCCAGATGTGGGTGGTGGGCATGGGCAAGCTGGGTGCGCGTGAACTCAATGTGTCCAGCGACATTGACCTGATTTACGTTTATGACCACGATGGTGAAACCGCAGGCCAGGCGGATGGCCGGGGGCGTATTTCAAACCATGAATATTTCGGGCGTCAGGTCAAGGCCATCTATGCGCTGATTGGCGAGGTTACCGAACACGGATTTGTGTTCCGGGTGGATCTGGCGCTTAGGCCCAATGGCAATTCAGGCCCGCCAGCCGTGTCGCTGAATGCGCTTGAAGAGTATTTTCAGGCCCAGGGCCGCGAGTGGGAGCGCTTTGCCTGGCTCAAAAGCCGGGTGGTTGCACCACGTGAATGTGTACAAAATGGTTCGGCCAACGCAATGCGTGGCTCGGTGCTGCCCTTTGTCTTCCGGCGTTATCTGGACTACAACGTTTTTGACGCACTGCGCACCCTGCACCGGCAAATCCGCGAACACGCAGCCAAACGCTGCGCTGGCCACCCGGAACGCGCCAATGACGTCAAAATGTCGCGCGGCGGCATTCGTGAAATTGAATTTACCGTGCAATTGCTGCAGGTGGTGCGCGGTGGGCAGTTTCCTGAATTGCGCACCCGGCCCACGGTGGACGCCCTGCAGCGCCTGGCCCATGCCGGTTTGATGGCCCAGGATACGGCCGAGGCACTGACCCGTGCCTACAACTTCCTGCGCCGGGTCGAGCACCGCATCCAGTACCTGGACGACCAGCAGACCCATGTGCTGCCAACACGCGACGATGACCTGGCCTGGATTGCCCAGACCCTGGGCCACCAGCCCTGTTCAGGCAACTGCTGCCCGTTTTTGAGCGAGCTGGACGCGCATCGTGAACTGGTCGCCGGTGAGTTTGACAAGCTGCTGGGCGGCAAACCGGCCTGCAAGGGCAGTTGCAAACCCGGCAGCCGCGCCGTGCCGCTTCAGCTGGACGACCTGCTGCAAGACCTGTCAGCCCAGTGGCCGGAGCAATTCAAGGCGCGCCTTGCGCTCTGGCGTCAGCACCCCAGGGTGCTGGCCCTGCGTGAGGACTCGCGCACACGGCTGAGCCAGCTGGTGCAGCGCACCGCGCAGTGGCTGAAAAACGGTACGGTCACCGAGGAAGCCGCGATTCGCATCATTGACTGGATAGAACCCTTGCTGCGGCGTGAAAGTTATCTGGCCCTGCTGCTGGAGCGCCCGGCTGTGCATGAGCGCCTGCTGCGCCTGCTGGGTGCCGCCAAATGGCCGGCCCGTTACCTGATCCAGCACCCCGGCGTGATTGACGAGCTGGCCAATGACGACATGCTGCACGAGCGCTTTGACCGCATGGCCTTTGCCGAAGAGCTGCGGCTGCGGCTCGAGTCGCTGCGGCAAACCGGTGAAGACGACGAGGAAACCTGCCTCAACCTGCTGCGCCGTGCCCACCATGCAGAGGTTTTTCGTACCCTGGCACGGGATGTGGAAGGTGCCTTGAGCGTCGAGCAGGTCGCCGATGACCTCAGCGCGCTGGCCGAAACCGTGCTGGCCACCACCAGCGACTGGTGCTGGAAGCGACTGAAAACCCGGCACCGCGACACCCCGCAATTCGCCATCATTGCCTACGGCAAGCTGGGCGGCAAGGAACTGGGCTACGGCAGCGATCTGGACATCGTGTTTGTGTATGAAGACGAGGACGAACGCGCCCCCGAGGTTTACGCCACTTTTGTGCGCAAGATGATCAACTGGCTGACCATCAAGACCGGCGAAGGAGATCTGTTCGAGATTGACACCGCCTTGCGGCCCAATGGCAACTCCGGCTTGCTGGTCACCAGTTTTGCTGCCTATACCCGTTACCAGCAGCAACGCGGCAGCAATACCGCCTGGACCTGGGAACACCAGGCCATGACACGGGCCAGGTTTGTACTGGGCAGCGAGTCGCTGAAAGAGCGGTTTGAAGACGTGCGCCTGAGCGTCATCAGCGCGGAACGCGACGCTGGTTTGCTGCGCCGCGAAATCGTCGCCATGCGCGACAAGGTGCGGACCGCCCACCCGGTCAGGGGTGAAAAGTTCGACGTCAAGCATAGCCCCGGCGGCATGGTGGACGCCGAGTTTGCCGTGCAGTTTCTGGTGCTGTCACAGTCGGCCGCACACCCTGAACTGGCGCCCAACGTGGGCAACATTGCCCTGCTGCTGCGAGCCGAAAACTGCGGGCTGCTGGCACCCGGCGTGGGTGAAAAAGCCGCTGCCGCCTACCGCGAGCTGCGCCGGGTACAACACCAGGCCAGACTCAACGAAGCACCGACACAGGTTGTGCCGCCCGCGCTGCAAAGCGAGCGGGACGCGATCAAGGCGCTGTGGAGTGCGGTTTTTGACTCAAACAACTGAGTTTTATGGTGAATCCGCAAACTGCAGCAGCACCCGCCCGGCCTCGATGCGTACCGGGTAACAGCGCACAGCAATGGTGATGGGCTCACAGGTGCCGCGTCCATCACGAATGTCAAAGCGGCCCTGGTGCCGGGGGCACTCGATTTCATGCCCCAGTAAAAAACCTTCGCACAGGCGGGCCAGGCCGTGGGTGCAGATGTTGTCCGTGGCATAAATGCTGCCTTCCACCTTGTAAAGCGCAATGTCGCGGCCACCAACGGCCAGGCCAATCACATCTTCTTCGGGTACAGCGGCGGCATCGGCGGCGTCAATCCAGCTGGAGTTGTTCATGTTGCCTCAGATCGGGTAGATGATGGAGTTGGGGATCATTTCGCTGTCGTACACACACAGGCGCGACTCGAACTTCAGGCCATCGGGTGTACGCACAATCACGTCGATATAACGCCCGACGTTGAACACGGTGGATTCCTGCGACAGTTTGGTGCGAAACACGGCGTAGTTGGCCTCGACCTCAAAACGGTCTTTTTCCACCTTGCGCAGCAGCGGCGCACCGACCACATGGCGCTGGTAGTAGGGGTCATGAAACAGCGTTTCCCGGATGCCGTAGGCCCGGTCTTTCAGCATGCCCCGGCTTTCAAAAAACAGTGTGGCCAGCGGAAAGCCGCGCTCATGGTTTTCACGCGGAATCAGTTTGTAGATGCAGTTTTCAACAAAAAACTCTGGCCACAGGTCCCAGTTACCCGAATCAACGGCAAAGGCATAGTCGGCGTGCAGTTGCACGATCTGCAGATAGTCTTCAAGGCTGATGTTCATGTCAGGCCTCCATCACTTCGCGCCAGTACTGGTACATGCCGCGTATCAGGGTTTCGGTCACCATGTGGTCGGTGTCTTCAACGTCGCGCCCACCCAGCTCGGCCAGGGTGCGGTGAAACGGTTTCTGCTCGAAACCCTGTTGTGAAAACTCGATCACCTCACCATCGTCGGCCGACACAAAACCGGCCGGGCCAAACAGGTTGGCCTGGCGCAGGCGGCGTTGTGTCATCTCTGCGCTGTCGTCCTCAAAACCAAAATGTGTCCAGACAAAGTCAAAAGAGCCATGGCCATTGGGCTGGATGTGGCGGGTTGACACACTGTTGACCTGCTGCTGCAAAATGACACTCGGGAACAGCGTCATCATCACCGCCGTCGGACCGCCCCACCAGGGCTCGGGCACGATGTCAAGAAAACGCGGGTCATTGAGCTGCATGCTTTCCTTGAAGCTTGACACCTGTGTCACCTGATCGGCCTTGCCCGACTGGCCGCGTGTCGAGATCATGGCCGCGTGGCGATGGCGGGCGTCCATCTTCAGCTCGCTTTTGTTGTCGGCGCGCCAGAGGCCAAAGGTCACAAACCAGGTGTGCAGCAGGCCGGGGTGGTAGGGGTCCTTGATGTTTTCCTGCATCAGCTTCCAGTTGCCGGGAATGCGCTGGCGGTTGTAACCCAGGATGGTGAGTTTTCGGCCATCAAACAGCCGGTCAAAGTAGCCCAGGATGACGGGGCCAAGAAAGTCTTCAAGCGACTCGATGGCGTGGTCAAAACTCGCAAACACCACACCGCCGCGTGCGCTCACCTTGAGCTTGTTCAGGCCATGGTCTGTGGTCTTGAAGTCTGCGGGCATGCCGCCGTTGACCTTGCCATCCTGTTTGACACCGCGCCTGAAAGGCACGCCCTGCAAATCGCCTTTGAGTGTGTAGCTCCACTGGTGATAAGGGCAGACAAACTCTTTTTTGCTGCCGTGGCGTTCACGGCAAAACTGCATGCCACGGTGGGCGCAGACATTTTCCACCACGCTGATGCCGCCGTCAGCATCACGCACCATGATGACCGAACGTTCACCGACCACCGTGCGTTTGAAGTCCCCGGTATTGGGAATCTCGGCTTCCAGGCCCACGTAGTTCCAGTGCTGCTTGTAAAAAAAGCGCTCCAGCTCCTTTTTGTGCTGCGCCGGGTCGGTGTAGGCCATGAAGGGAATCCGGCTCGTGCCTTCTGATTCCCACTGGATGGTGGTCGGAAAAGTTGATGTGGGGGCTGAACTCATCTTGTCTCTTTCTGCTTTTCTGTCTTGTGCAGCGATGATGGCCGCGCCATGAAAATCAGTCAATGCAATGGCGTCAATGTTTTATATCATTTGAATCAATAATTGTGCTGACACAACTACCAGGCCACACAAAGGCAAGCCATGGAACTCAAGGACATTGACCTGAACCTGCTGGTCATCTTCAGCCAGCTGCTGACTGAAAAAAAGGTGTCAAAGGTGGCCGAAAACCTGGGCCTGGGCCAGCCCGCGGTCAGCAACGCACTGGCACGCCTGCGCAAGCTGTTTGGCGACGAGCTGTTTCTGCGCACCTCCAGCGGCATGCTGCCCACACCGTTTGCCAGCCAGCTGGCTGAATCCATCAACGATGCGCTCGGCATGATTCATGGCGCGGTCAACGCCCGCAACACCTTTGACCCCAGCAGCAGCCAGCGCCGTTTTTCCATCGGCATGACAGACATTGGCGAAATCTACTTTTTGCCCCTGCTGATGGAAAAACTCCAGACCCTTGCACCTGCGGTGTCCATCAGTACGGTGCGCAATACCGCCATCAATCTCAAGGACGCGATGGAGGCTGGCCATATCGACCTGGCGATTGGCCTGCTGCCGCAACTGAAAGCCGGGTTTTTCCAGCGTCGGCTGTTTGTGCAGCAATATGTCTGCATGTTCAGAAAAGGCCATCGCCTGGGCGGGCAGGCCATGCAGTCGGCTGATTTTTATGCTGCCGACCACGTGGCCATTGTTTCGGCCGGCACGGGTCACAACAAGGTCGATGAAGTCCTGGACAGCAGCTCACCACAACGCAAGGTCAAACTGACCGTACCGCACTTTGTGGCCATCGGGCACATACTGCAGTCCACCGATTTGCTGGCCACCGTGCCAGAGCGTCTGGCCGAACGCATGGCCACGCCCTTCGGGCTGCAATATGTGGCCCACCCGGTCAAGCTGCCGGAAATCGCCATCAATCTGTTCTGGCACGCCAAGTACCAGAAAGACCCCGCCAACCAGTGGCTGCGCAGCCTGGTTTTTGACATGCATGCCGACAGTTGACAGTGCAAAAAAAAGCCAATGCACTTCTTTGCCAGCAAACAGCAACTCCACCCTAGGCAACGCTGCCGGTGTCGTTACGAAAAGTCAGTCATATGTGGCTTTGCGCAAGTGCGGCGGGCACAAGCTGCTATTGACGGCATTTTTCGCCCGCCATTTTTTGGCTTCAGCGCTGGCTCAGCAGGCCGCCCAGCATGCCCATCAAGTCACCTGAATTGCCCAAACCGCCTGCTGGTGCCTGGCCTTGTGGCGTCAGCTGATCAATCAGGCCGGGCAGGATGTTGGACAGCTGGCCGGCTGCGGCTTCAGGGCTGATGCCGAGTTTTTCTGCCAGGCCTGCCATCGTGTCTTCGCCGAGCACGCTGGTCAGCTGCTCGCCCGACACGTTCTGGTTCTGGCCGGTGCCAATCCATGAACCGACCACATCACCCAGACCTGCCTGCTGGAATTTGGCAATCAGTCCACCCAGGCCGCCTTGCGCGCCATCATTGCTGAGCATGGCCGCAATCGCCTGCAGCAGTTGCGGGTTGCTGGTCACCATATTGAGCAGGTTGCCAATATTGCCCAGCCCGCCCAAACCACCACCACTGCCGGCCTGCGCCTGCTGGCCATTCATCACTGCACCCAGAACGGAATCGAACAAACCCATAAAAACTCCCAGATCGGTTAATAAACACGGCTCAAACGGCCGACTCAGCGATTTTGGTGCCTGCGCTGCTTCAAGGCAAGCCAGCCCAAAGCCAGCGCCGTCAAAACCAGTGGCAGCAGGGAACCCATATTCAGCAGCGCCCAGCCCTGGGTGGTGACCAGCACCCCTGATGCCAGTGAAGACATGGCCAGCACGGCAAACACACAAAAGTTGAGCGCACCCTGGGCCTTGTCTTTTTCTTCAGGCCGGTAGGCCGTCAGTGCCAGGGTGGTGCTGCCGGTAAAAAGAAAGTTCCAGCCCAGGCCAAGCAGAAACAGGGCGATCAAAAACTGTTTGAAATCAAGGCCCGAAAGTGCAACCAGCACACAACACACATTCAGCGCCAAGCCCACCGCCATGATGGGCAGGGTGCCAAAACGCTTGATCAGGTGGCCGGTAAAAAAGCCTGGTGCAAACATGCCAATCACATGCCATTCAAGCACCATCGCCACGTCAGAAAACGGCAGGCTGCAGATTTGCATGGCAATCGGCGTGGCAGCCATCAGCAGGTTCATCACACCAAAACCGAGCGCACCAGCGGCGGCTGCAACGATAAAAACCGGCTGGCGCATGATGTCAAGCAGTGGCCGGCCCCCTGCAGCCTCGTTTTTGGGCACAGGCGGCGGAAAGTTGATGAAAGCCAGCAAAGCCATGGCCAGCAGCGCCACACCAGCCAGCGCCAGATAAGCCCCGGCAAATGGCACGGCCGTCAGGCTGCGGGTCAAAGCGGCCAGGTTGGGCCCGGCGACCGCACCAATCAGCCCGCCTGCCATCACCAGCGACACTGCTTTTTCACGAAACGCCGGCAGCGCCAGCTCTGCCGCTGCAAAACGGTACAACTGCGCATTGGCGTTGTAATAACCTGCCACCAGAGTGGCCGTCACCAGCAGCCAGAAGTTTCTTGAATAAGCCGCGTAGCAACAGACCAGCGCAGACAAAACCGCCACCGCCAGCCCGAACTGGAATGAGGTCTTGCGGCCAAAAACCTTTTGTGTACGCGCCACCAGGCCGGTTGAAAGCGCCCCGCCGACCACGTAAGCCATCACCGGCAAGGTTGCCATCCAGCCCAGAGGTGCCAGATTCAGCCCGACCAGCCCGTTGATGGCAATAAAAGTCACGTTGTTGGTCAGGAACAGGCCCTGGCAGATGGCGAGTAGCCAGAGGTTGCGGTTCATGTCGGGGTCGCCGGGCGGCGCTTTGCTTGTTTGTCGGTG
>JAZKIK010000784.1:0-7076 GCA_040384925.1 Pseudomonadota bacterium
TGCTGGCAGAACACCCCGAAATCAACAAACACGTCACACGTGAACAACTGGCTTCGTTCTGCGACCCGATGAATAACCTGGGGCAGGCCGGTGTGATGGTGGACAGGGTGTTGGCGGCGCGCAGGGGTTGATTTGGTGGTGACGGCACACTACTACTTAATTGTTCACAATTCATGCCCGCCGTGATTGCGCAACCGACTGATTTGATGCTGAAAATGGCCCAAGCGCGAGCAACTGGCGATTTTTAGCCCGCAAGCCCCTGAGACCGTGAACACGTTCTCAGGATTTGCCTGCGTCAAATTGCTCTTGACCCGACACCAGAGGCCTACCCATCACCTCAACTGGAATGCCGAATCACACGATCAGCCCAGTCTTGCCACGGCGCACCCTTGGCCACGCCTTCGAACGCTCCTTTGCGCGCAAGATCTGCCACCCAGTCGTGTTTCTGGGCTATGGCGGCGGCCATGAAAGGGGGAAATCCTGCCTCTTTTACCGTTTGTGCGGATTCGCGCATTTCTTCGGCGCGCCGCTTGCCGTGTTGTGCCACACGGCTGAAAAAATAGGCGCCTGTCTGGGACCAGTCGATCTGCGGGAAGGTCTCCACCAGGGTTGGCAACACATGGTTTTCGACGCCATAGTGGCGTGCCGTGCTGTAACTTTCGATCACCAGCGCTTCGAGCCCTTTGATCATGATGCTGCGGCACATCTTGATGGCAGAAGCCACGCCAATCTCGGGCGCCACCACCGTGGCATTCATGCCCCAGTTGCGCAGCGTTTCCGAAAGAGCCGCTGCCATCTGGCCACCCAGCAGCATGGGCACGGCAATACCATAGGGCGGCACCGAGGTCATGACACCGGCTTCGACGTAGTGCGCACCTGCCCTTTCGATCACCGCAGCAGCTTCTTGCTTGGTTCCGGGCGATGCGGAATTCAGGTCGAGGAAGATGGCCCCCGAGCGGATGTGGCACGCCGCTTCTTCAGCCACCACAAGTGTGTTCGATGCGGTCACGGCTGAAATCACAAGGTCGGCCTGGGCACACAGATCGGCCATGCCGGAGCAACTCTTGACACCGACCTGATCCGCATGGGACTGCTCCGTGGCGCTTGTCGCTGCATCAATAAATTTGAGATCCCAGGCGCTGATCGACGCCAGCCCAGGCTTGCCTTTGAGCCCTTGCGCGCAGATCTTGCCAACTTCGCCATAACCGACGATTCCAAGGCTAAGGTCTTTCATGAGTTTGTCCTTTTCAAAAAAGCTTGCGGGTTAAATCTGGAGGTCAGGCCGTCAGTATCAGCACCAGCGTCCTTGCGCGGGTTGCTTTCAGCAGTGCTTATCGTTCTTATCTGCTTATGACCGAACCGGCGCATCCTGTCCTGCCAGCCCCGTCCACTCCCAGCGGGAATCCGCTGACCCTGACAAGCCTGCATCACCTTCGTGCGTTCAGCTCCGTGGCCGCAACAGGCGGCATACGGCGTTCGGCAGAGGTGCTTTACCGCGCTTCATCGGCGGTGGCGCGCTCGGTCTCCATGCTGGAGCAGCGCCTTGACGTGCGCCTCTTCGAGCGCAAGGGCTGGCCCGCATGCCAGCGCCTTCACGAATCATCTGCTGCTCAATCGCCAGCACGGCCATCACCTCATTGACCGTCCTGCTCAGCGCGACGATAACCTAATGCGCCGGTACTTTGCCTATTACAAGCGCCTTGTATTGGACAGTCTTTTGCCATCCATCCAAATAGCTTGGGGCGTGGCGTTGGTGTGAGACCATTTTCCCTTGCTGATCTATAAGAAGCGGTTCAGGTTTTAATTTCCCCCGCATTTCATATGCGGCCATCTGAAGGCACGATATGTTTTCTGGACTTAAAACTAACTTTGCTTGAGCTAACAATCGTTCTGCTTCGGCCACACGGTTTTCCCACCCTGAGAATACTTTGAGCTGCTTTGCTAGCTCGCGTGTCTCCATTGAAGTACCGTCAACCAACTTCAAGGCTTTAAAAGGCTCACTGACTGCATCGATTAGTTCAGCTCTGAAATCCCAAATCAGCCAACCCATTGCAGGAAGCTGCCCAATTACCTCGTTCACTATGCGTGCTTCTTCTCTTCTTTTGCCTGTGGCTTCTATCGCGCGTTCCAGTTCGACTCCAGTTAGTTCTTTTACCCGCACTATTCGATAGTCACCGCGCCGCGCTCTAAGACAGAAATGATTAAAAACATCTATGCCGAACAAGTCTTTCAGTTGAGCTTTAAGAGCAAACAGCCAGCGAATCCCGAACTCCCCTGATATTAGGGTAAGTAATTTTGCTTCTACTGCAGCCCGCTCGGCCTTGAGAGCGGTGAGTCTTTTCAAGGCATCCTGTCTTGCGACTGACCGCGTGTACTGGGTATGGGCGGTTGTGAACGCCTCACCAAAATGCTTCTTGCCACAAACGTGGCCCAAATTAGTCTCGTGTCCTGATGCAGTTCGCACCAAGAGGCCTGTGTTATGTCCTTGCTGGCAAGTAGACAACCCGCATGGAACGCTTTGACTAAATGAGTACCCGGTGAGCACCTCAGTTAATGTGTGCAATTTTGGGTCTAAAGGAGCCTGAAATTGGGGCCGTTCTCGCAACTCGGCCATCGACTGTGGTGAGTGAAGAGGGGCAACATGGGGAACATCTGACATGCAGTTTTCCTAGCGGTGCAAACTACCGCGTACAGCAATCCTACTCTTGTACTGTGTTTTTGTACAATGCTGTATATAAAATCACCACTCATTCCGAAATATGCGAGGCTTTAGTTGCTCTGATTTTAGCCCTTAGGTCGGATTAGCGCAGCGTAAGCCGACATCTGCCTCTTGCCGCAAAGCTTCGTCAGAGGTCAAAACAGGCCGTCGGTAATGCATGGGCTTTGTCGGGTTACGCTGCGCTAACCCGACATCTTCAGCTTGACCTGCAAATTCTTGTTGTGTACCCAGACACCGTGCTTACCGACGTAATAGGTATGGAAGTCTTCGACCTCGAGGTTATAGACACGGGCTCGGTAGAGATGCTCTTTGCCAGGTTTCGCGCCACTAAGGCCTCGATCATCGCCCCAGAAAGCACTTTTTGAGCAACCTGGATTAGCCTCATCCATCACTTGCTTGTTTTGTGTAACGTCAAATAAAGAGCCTTTGTAGCCAAGTCCAGAATTTGTGAATGTTTTAAGCATCCAAGCGATATTGGGGGTGGTGGTTGAGTAAAGCTTAAAGGCATATCCTGATCGGACATTCGAGCCCTCCAAGGTTTCTAGCTTGGTAGGCTTTAAAGTTGAACGCATCGTGCCGGCCTCTTTCCAGCCCTTGCCTTCTACCCAAATTGGGTGGTTAGGAGTGACTAGCAAACGCTCACCCCATACCGTCCCCTTGTCATCGTCCCACTCGCCGTACCCCAAACTCACCAGTACCTCATCCTCATGCACAAACGTCTTAGTCACCCGCTTATAAGCCCGCTCCCCCTCACCACTTTCATGCTTGGACAGCACCATATCGCCCACCTGAATTTTCTCGATGGGTTTTAAGCCGCCTTGGGTATGCAAAAGCGTGCCTGCGGCAAAACAAGCGCTGGCTTCAAGATCGCGCATCACCGTCACCCCATGGTCACGCAGGTCGTCAGAGGAATCCACGGTCAAGCCTCCCACTTCCCAAATTTGATCTGTACTTCGCATATTGATCCTCCATTTTCATATTCATATTCATTCGGCCAAATACTACTGAACAAATAGCTACTCATGCCTTCTGCGCTTGCGCAATCGGCTGATTGGATGCTGAGAATGGTCTCACCGCGAGAAGCCCTCACAACCGCAGTTCAATAACGGCTTTTTTGCAGCTCCCCAGCCAGCAGGTCAAACACAATCCGGATGCGCCGCGCCGTGTGCAGCTCCCTGTGGGTAACCAGCCAGAGTGGAAACCTCACCAGTGGCACCTCGTCCAGCACACGCACCACGCCAGGTGTGCCGCGCGCGATTTCGTCCATCATGGCACCAATGCCCAGGCCCTGGCGCACCATCTCCCAGTGGGTGACTGAGTTGTCGGCGTAGGTGCGGAACTGCGCCGGGCTCAGGTTCAGGCCCATGCCGTGCAGATATTTCAGGTAGTTGCCGTTGCGGTCTGTACCAATGAAGTCGTGCTGCAGCGCGTCGGCCGCCGTGCGCGGATGGCCGTTCTCGCTGACCCATGCCTCCGAGGCATAAAAACTGGCCGAAACCTCGCGGATCAGGCGGGCAGTCAGATCGGGCTGGTCGGGGCGCAGGTGGCGGATCGCAATGTCAGCCTCACGCCTATGCAGGTCACTGAGGGCGTTGGTCGAAATCACTTCCACCTGAATGCCTGGGGCCAGCTTGCGCAATTGCAGCCAGATCCTGGGCAGCAGGTAGGCCGCGACGATGTCGGTGGCAGACACCACCACCAAACCTTCCACAGCCTGCGCCCGCCCGGTTGCGGCCAGCCCCAGCTCATGCGCGGCAGCGCCCATGGCGCGGGCATGCTCCAGCAGTTCCAGGCCGGTGCTGGTCAGTGCCATCGTTTTGCCGACACGCTCGAACAGGGTCACACCCATCTGCCGTTCGATGGCCGCCACCTGTCGACTCAGCGTGGGCTGCGTCAAACCCAGCTTGCGCGCCGCAGCCGACAAAGAACCGGTCTCGGCGGTTTCCAGAAAAGCCCTGAGCTGGTTCCAGTCGATTTGATCCATACGTAAATGCATAAGTTGTCTGCAATTTATCGCAGTTCCTGAACGTAATGTATGGGGATAGCATTGAATCTGTCACCACAGCAGCCGTTTTTCACTCTCACTGAGGCCGACACAGGCCGACACCTCATGCATTCAAGTGCTCTTTCCGAAGTTGATCAGACCACTGCAGCCTCCGCCAGCAAGGCACGCTTCTGGAACAAGATCGCGCGCAAGTACGCCCGCGACCCAATCACAGACCTGGCGGCTTACGAAAAGACCATACAGCGTGTCCAGGCCCTGCTGTCGCCCGAACACGAGGTGCTGGAAATCGGTTGCGGCACCGGCAGCACCGCCCTGCGGCTGGCACCTGGCATACGCCGCATGGTGGCTTGTGATGTGTCTGAGGAGATGATTCACATTGCCCGCGAAAAGCTGCTGGGCCAATCACCCAGCCTGCCCATCTATAGGATGGACTTTCGGGTAGCCGATGCCGATACCGCCCTGTCCTCACAACCCGCCTATGACGCGGTGCTGGCCTTCAACCTGTTGCACCTGGCAAACAATCTGCCGCAAACCCTGCAATCAGCCCTGAAGGCTCTCAAGCCCGGTGGGCTGTTCATCTCCAAAACACCCTGCCTCAACGACATGAACCCGCTCATTCCCCGCCTGGCCCTGCCCCTGATGCGGGCTTTGGGCAAGGCGCCGCATGTGTTGTGTTTCAGCGCCGAGCAATTGCAGGAAGCGCTGGTCTGGCAGGGCCTGGAGATTGTCAGCGTGGAATGGCATGGCTCCAGGGGTAAAGACTTCCGGCCCTTCATCGTGGCCCGCAAGCCCGCAGCAAGCCACCAGCCGCCGCGCTGACACCCGGCACCGGCCGGGCAGCCTGTTGGTTTGCTGCGCGGCGGGGACTGACCCAACAGCTTTGTCCAGTGACCTGGCGGCAATGTCCGCCAGCTGCAAGGCCGCGCCCGAAACCCGCTATTTCATTCACCCAAGCACAGGAGTTTTTCATGTCCCTTCAACACATCACAGCCCCAGGCCTGCGAGCCGCATCTGGCCTGGCCTTTTGCCTGGCGCTGCTGGGCGGCTGCGCTGCCACCATAGACCAGAGCGGCCTGCAGCAACGTACCGCGCAGGCAATTGGCCGAAGCGCCGAGCAGTTCACCATCAGTGAGCGCAGTGAAGAAACCGGTGGGCGCATCAACTACAGCGTTCAAACCAAAGACGGCGCGGCCTACCGCTGCTATATGTACTCGGCCACCGGCTTCCAGCGCGCCATGAGTTTTGGCCAGACCCCACATTCAGACGCCATCTGCACCGCCATGGTGACCAGCCAGGGCAAGGGTGTCGCCACCACCAGGCCGGCAACACCAGCGGCCACAGGTGGCGAATGCAATGCGCTGCTGCGGGCTGCCGGGCGCTGCTGAGCCAGCGTGTTTGTTGCGGCACTGCTCGCCAAAATGTTGGTAGACACAAGCGAGCACCTTGTCTCCTCTTGTTGAAGTTGTCGATTGTTAAAACTCAGTCCGAACCCAAACCCACAGGATTGGGCTGACGCTTTTCCACTGCGTTCCTGAGCAGTGCCGCAGTGCGAAAAATGCCATGGGCAAACTTGCCGTAGGGCAGCGTGGCAAACAGCGCCATCACCACACCCAGATGAATCGCCAGCAGTGCAGGCATGGCGGCGCTTGCGCGCGCCAGCCACAGGGCCAGGCCGCTCAGGCTGGCTAAAAACAGCAAGGCAATAAAACCCAGGTCCATCGGTTTCTGGGCGGCGTCGCCCTGCAGCGGGTCACGCTGGCGGTTCAGCCTGAACAGCCAGGCGGTGCCCAGCAACAGACTGACGCCGCCCGCGGCACCCAGCAGTTTGGGCAGGCTGGGCAGCTCATACGGTGCTACCCAGCCAAAAACATAGTGGTAAACGGTGGCCAGGCTGGTGGCGGCAAAACACAGCAAAAAACCGTAAAAAGTCAGGTGATGGGCATGCCTGCGTGACAGGCTGTAGGCATCACCTTCGTTGTTGCAGCCCTCGCCGTGGCCGCCATCGAGATATTTGAGTCGCAGCACGTCCTGGCTGGCTTCAAGCGTTGCCGGGGTGTTGAGCGGCTGGCCGGAGGTGGCTGGCGTCACATCGCGCCAGAAACGCCGCACACCCAGGCTCAGGGCCAACACCGCCCACAAAAACACAGGCGCAAACATGCCCACCAGCAGATTGTGCGGAAACAGCCGGTAAAAATTGCCGCCCGGCTGCGCACCCCACAAAGTGCCATTGACAGCCAGCCCCAGGAGCAAAAACACGGCCAGCCCTGCGGCCAGTGCCACGGCCACCGTCAGCCCGCTGCGCTGGTACAAGGCCCCCAGCGCAGGCGGCCAGGCGTAGTCGGCATAGGTCTG
>JAZKIK010000785.1:0-1103 GCA_040384925.1 Pseudomonadota bacterium
TTTGATTGACGTTTACGTAAACGTCAATTATCACTTATTTGGCTTTTTCTGCCTTGCCGAGCAGGGTTCTGGCTTCTTTCTCGTGGGCACGGATCTCATCGAGATTGGCCTGCAGGTCCAGCATTTGTGATTCAAGCTTTTTGCGGTGGTCGGTCAGGATGGCCAAAAACTTGCGCAACTGGGGGGCGGTGTCGCGCGGGCTGTCGTAGGAATCGATGATTTCCTTGGCCTCGACCAGTGACAAGCCAAGGCGTTTGGCCCGCAGCGTGAGTTTGAGCCGGGTACGGTCGCGTGCCGAATAAACCCGGTTGCGCCCGCCTGGGCCTTCACGCTGCGGCTGCAAAAGCCCCACGTCTTCATAAAAACGTATTGCACGTGTGGTCAGGTCAAACTCTTTGGCGAGGTCGCTGATGGTGTAGGTGGTGGCCATGAGGGTGAGCGTGTAAAGGGACATCGCGTGCGCCTGAAGGCGTGGCGTTTCCCAAATATCTGTTGACTATTGACGTTTACGTAAACGTCAGATCGCAGATATTACATGAACGGATTCGAACAGCCAGCAGGTGTGTGCTACCTGAACACCACCACGTGATCGACCTCGGCGCGAATGCCAATCCACTCGCCCAGCGCATGGTCGTGGTGGCTGGGCACATGGGCCAGCACGGTTTCGCCGCTGGCCAGTTTCAGTGTGTACAAAAACGTGCTGCCCCTGAAGGCCTTGCGCAAGACCTGGGCCTGCACAATGGCGGTGTCGTCATGCACGATGTCGTCGGCACGCAGCAACACCTCCACCGGGCCTAGCGGCAAGTCAGCCAGCAGGGCCGGGCGGACGTCGTGCAGCGGCCCCATAGGGGTCAGCACCTGTTTGTGGCTGCCCGTGGCATCGGACTGCAGCACCACTTCAGCCTTGGCAAACACGCCGTGACCAATGAAGTCGGCTACAAAACGTGTGGCTGGCCGGTGGTACAGGGTGTAGGCATCAGCCCACTGGTGCAGGCACCCGTCCTGCATCACGCCGATGCGGTCGCCGATGGCAAAGGCTTCCAGCTGGTCGTGTGTGACCAGCAAGGCTGTGGCCCCTGCGGCCTTGAGGATGGCGCGCACTT
>JAZKIK010000785.1:1113-17084 GCA_040384925.1 Pseudomonadota bacterium
CAGGTCCACGTCCAGGTTGGAAAAAGGTTCGTCCAGTAGCAGTAACTGCGGCCGTGGAGCAAGCGCCCGTGCCAGCGCCACACGCTGCTGCTGGCCACCCGACAGCGCGTGCGGCATGTGGCGGCGCAGCCCCTCCAGCCCCACCAGCGCCAATACTTCGGCCACGCGTGCGCGCCGCTCTGGTGTGGGCCAGTGGGCGATGCCAAAAGCCACGTTGCGCCCCACGTCCAGGTGAGGAAAGAGAGCGTAGTCCTGAAACACCATGCCCATGCGCCGCTGCTCGGGTGGCACGGCCTGGCCGGGTGCGCTGATGGCCTGGCCGTTCAGCTCGATCCGGCCAGCGCTGACGGGCTCCAGCCCGGCCACGGCACGCAGCAGTGTGGTTTTGCCGCAGCCCGACGGGCCGATCAAAACACCGATCTCACCTGCTGGCAGGCCGAGGGTGACGCCGTTCACGGCGGGCTGGGCGCGTCCTGGGTAACTGACACTGAGGTGTTGCAAGTCTAGAAACATGGCGGGATTTTAGGATGCCGGTGTCGCGTCAAGCGTAAAGTGACGGAAGATCGCGTCAGTCATCGGCGTGCAGCGCAAGGCGCAGACCGCCGCCAAGGCTGAAGCCTTGGCAAGGGATGCAACGCGGCGATGCGCGCCCTGGACAAGCGAGAACCGTCACTTTACGCTTGACGCGGCACTAGATACATACAATTCTCATTTGCACTTGCGCAGCCTTTCTCCCCAGGCGCTATACGGAGCCTCATGCCTTTTTTTCAACGTCTTCTCCAACTACCCTTGATGCTGCTGGCCGGGCTGGTCTTGCTGCCGGTGCTGGCCGTCTGGTCGGCGCTGCTGCAATGGAACGCCATCAGCGCCCAGATTTTGCAGCAGATGGCGGCCACGGTGCTGCCCGACTACGCCACGACTTCCGTGCTGCTGTGCGTCTGTGTGGCGCTGGGGGTGGCGGCGGTGGGCTCGGCCACGGCTTGCGCTGTAAGCCTGTTTGACTTTCCGGGCCGCCGCACGGCGGAATGGGCGTTGCTGCTGCCCCTGGCAATGCCGACCTATGTGGTGGCTTATGCCTATACCGATTTTTTGCAGTACAGCGGCCCGGCCCAGAGCGCGCTGCGGGCGCTGACCGGCTGGCAAGGCCGGATGCTGCCCGAGGTGCGCAGCCTGGGCGGTGCCGTTCTGGTGTTTGTGGTCACGCTTTACCCCTATGTCTACCTGCTGGTGCGGGCAGCGCTGGCCGAGAGGGCCGCCCACCTGATGGAAGCGGCCCGCTTGCTGGGCGCGCCGCTGGGCCGCCGTGTACGCAGTGTGGCCCTGCCGCTGGCGCGCCCGGCAGTGGCAGCGGGTGTGGCACTGGCGCTGATGGAGACACTGGCTGACTTTGGGGTGTCCAGCTACTTCGGCATCCAGACGTTTACGGCAGGTATCTACAAGGCCTGGCTGGCTATGGACAACCCGGTGGCGGCTGCGCAACTGGCCTGTGTGCTGCTGACGGTGGTGGCGCTGCTGCTGGCGCTGGAGCGCAGGTCGCAGCAGCGCATGCGCTTCTCGGCAGCAAAGGGCAGCCGGGCGGGCAGCGCCGAGGCCAGCCGTGTGCAATTGCTGGGCTGGCAGCGGGTGCAGGCACTGGCTGTGTGCAGCCTGCCGGTACTGCTGGGTTTTGTGTTGCCTGTGCTGTTCATGCTGCGCCCGCTTTATCAGGGCTGGCAGTCCGAAGATGCGCCGCTGCCGTGGTCACGCTTTGGTCTGTGGGCCTGGAACAGCCTGCAGTTAAGCGGCATGGCTGCCGTGCTGGCTGTGGCGCTGGCACTGCTGCTGGCGTTTGCCGCACGCCCGGCATCGGCACGGCTGGCGCGGGGCGTGCTGCAGGTGGCCAGCCTGGGTTACGCGATTCCGGGGGCTGTGGTGGTGGTTGGACTGCTGCTGCCTGTGGGCTGGCTGCAGGCGGCCCAGCCGGGCTGGGGTGTGGCTTATCTGCTCACCTCCACCGTGCTGGGGGTGGTGTGGGCTTATCTGGTGCGGTTTTGTGCGGTGGCTTTGCAGAGTGTGCAAAGCGGCTACAGCCGTATTCCGCAAAGTTACGACGAATCTGCACGCATGCTGAACGTGACAGGTCTGGCCCTGCTGCGGCGTGTGCACTGGCCGCTGTTGCGCCGCTCCACCGGCGTGGCCGCTTTGCTGGTGTTTGTGGACGTGATGAAGGAGTTGCCCGCCACCCTGGTGCTGCGCCCTTTCAACCACGACACACTTGCCGTCATGGCCTACCAACTGGCACGTGACGAACGCCTGGGAGAAGCCGCCCTGCCCTGTCTGGCTCTGGTGGCGGTGGGCCTGGTTCCGGTATGGTTATTGAGCCGCTCATTGAACCGCACACCTGGGTGAGCAGGCAGGCAGCATGAAAAACGCTGGCAAACCAAGTTTTGCCAGCGTTTTTTGTTCAGCTAAAGCGTGCTGTTATTTGTAGGCCACGCGGTCCAGCATTTGCTGCACCTTGGTCTGGTTCATGCCGACCACACTGATGGGGATGGTTTCGCTCTTGAAGCTGCCGCCTGTCATGGTTTGCAGAGCCGGGTTGTTGACCTGCACGCCTTTGGCGGTAGGCCACTCGTTGTTGCCGTTGGCAAAGTAGTTTTGTGCTTCGGCACTGGCCAGGTATTCCAGAAATTTCACGGCATTGGCCGTGTTTTTGCTGTTTTTGGCCATGCCGCCACCGGCGATGTTGACATGCGTGCCCCAGCTGTTCTGGTTGGGAAACACCACGCCCACTTTTTCCATGACAGCCTTGTCTTCGGCCTTGTCCGAGCGCATCAGGCGGGCCACGTAGTAGCTGTTGCTGATGGCTACGCCGCATTCACCCGAAGCCACGGCCTTGATCTGATCGGTATCACCGCCTTTGGCGGGCCGCGCCATATTGGTCACCATGCCCTTGAGCCAGGCCTCGGCAGCCGCATCGCCGACATGTTCGGTAACAGCACCAAACAGCGACAGGTTGTAGGGGTGTGAACCTGAACGGGTACACACCAGACCCTTGTTTTTGGCGTCGCCCAGTTCTTCGTAGGTGTCCACATCGGCCGGCTTGACGCGGGCCTTGTCGTACACCACCACGCGCGCTCGGGTGCTGTAACCAAACCAGGCCGTACCTGCGGGCGTTGCCTTGGCACGGTACTGGGCGGGAATGGCGTCTTCGAGCAGTTTGGACTGCACCGGGGCAAACAGGCCGTCAGTTTCGGCTTTCCACAGGCGGGCGGCATCTACCAGCAACACCACATCGGCAGGAGAGGCAGCGCCTTCGGCCTTCAGGCGTTGCAGGATGCCCGCGTCATCAGCATCCACCCGGTTGATCTTGATGCCAGTGGCTTTGGTGAAGCCGCTGTACAACTGGTCGTCGCCAGGGTAATGGCGGGCCGAATAAATATTGACAGTCTGCTCCTGGGCCAGGCTGCTGTGCATGGGAGCCAGGGCAGCGCATGCCAGGGCCAGTGTGGATACAGCGAAACGGGACAAAGTCATCGAGGAAGTTCCAAAAAAACAAGAGCCCTCAACAGGGCAATCAGAGAACAAATACAAATGATAACGCTTCCCATTCACCAGTTCAAATCAGTGCCCCTATGTGTGTGCAGGTTTTGGCAATAACTGCGGCAGCGCCATAAAAAAGCTGGCCCCGGCCTGGTCGGACGATTCAGCCCACACCCTGCCGCCGTGCCGCTGGGCCACACGCTTGACAATCGCCAGCCCCAGACCGTGGCCGGGAAAATCAGCTGAGGAATGCAGCCTCTGAAAAGCCGTGAAGAGCTTGCCGCCATAAACAGCGTCAAACCCGGCACCGTTGTCTGACACCCGCAGCACCACCTCATCAAGGTTTTCACCCGGCAGGAGTTCGAGGCGAATCCAGCGCTCGGCCTTTTTCGAGCTGAACTTCCAGGCGTTTTCAAGCAAACAGCCCAGCGCCGTGACCAGCAGGTTTCTGTCACCCGTCAACATCAGGCTGGGCGCCACTTCAAGTGACAGCGGTTTGTCCTTGTCGGCGCTGCGCTGGCGCAGGTCCTCGACCAGGGCACGGCACACTGGCACCAGATCAAAACATTCCGGCTGCGCGGACAGCTGCGGCAACTGCACAAGTGTGCGCAGGTCGTCCACCAGTTTGGCCAGCTGGCGGGTGCTGGCCTGAATGCGGTTGACGTAATGCCGGCCAGGCGCATCAAGCACGGCAGCGTATTTTTCAGCCAGCATGGCGGCAAAACCATTGGTGGCATGCAGTGGGGCCTGCAAGTCATTGGACAAGGCATGCGTAAAAGCCGCCAGATCGCGGTTGGTATGGTTCAACTCGTCCCGCAGTTCTGCCAGCCGCTGCTCCATCTCCTGGTTTTCACGCCTGAGGGTACGGTCGGCCAGGTGTCTGTCGGTCACATCGGAAATGCTGACCAGCACAGTCTGATTGCCGTTCCAGCTGACGTAACCGCAGGCCAGCTCGACCAGCACCAGTTGGCCATCAGACTTTTTCTGCTTGCAGATCTGAGGCGCGGGTTGATTGCCCTCAGGCCCCTTGTCGGGGCCAAGCGAGCTGAGCAAGGCCACACCCTCGCCATCAGGAAACAGCCCGCCCATCTGGAGTTTGAGGAATTGTTTGCGGCTGTAACCGTAAAACTCCACCGCCGCCCGGTTCACTGCCAGAATGCGCAACGACACCCTGTCAAACAGCCACATGGCGATGGGATTGACTGCAAAAATCAGCTGCGTGTAACGCTGGTTGTCTTCCAGCTGACTCTGCAGTTTGTGTGTGGCGGACACGTCCCTGATATTGAGGATGCAGCCCGAGGTATGCTGCCTGAAGGCGTATTCGAGCCGGCTGTCCTCAAATTCGGAATACACAACAAAGGTGTGCTGGGCCGACGCATCAATCGCTTTGCGGGTTGCTGACTGGTATTTTTCGGTCAACTCATCGGGCAGGACTTCCCACAAATCACGGCCCGCAAGGCCGGGAAGAGAGAGGTGCAACAGCGTCAGCGCCTGTGCATTGATCTCGGTGATGCGGTCTTTTTTGTCGAGCAGCACCACACCATCCTGTACGTGGGTAGACAGGCCCGGCATCAGCCGGGAAGCCGCAGCCGCTGGAGTATTGTCCTGGTCTGGTTTATGCCATGACATTTTGTGCGCCTGCTTCATCCCGAGCAGGCTTGTTCATGGAAATGGCGGATGAAGCCGTTTGCTCGAGCGCAGCGCGCCTTGACGAAGGCGGGGCACCGCCGCGCCACTTGACATTGACACTCACAAGTGCCGTCAAATAACCTTGCAGCCAGTCAAAATTGACCGGTTTTTGCAGCAGTTGTGAATGTGGGGGCAAACCGCCACGCGCTTCAATGGCCTCTATCGGCAGCCCGCTGATGACCACAATATGCATGTCTGCCAGTTGCTGATTGCGTTTGAGCGCCTTGAGCATTTCAATGCCGTCCACACCAGGCATGGAAAGGTCGGTAATGAGCAAATCCGGCCGCATGCTGGCAATGTCCATCAGGGCTTCAATGGCTGAGGGCATCCAGGTGCAATCAACAGGCAGATTCCATTCCTCAAACTGGCATTTGTATAGCTCACGGGTGTCCTCATCATCTTCGACCAGAAGCACACGCAGCCGGTTTTTGGGGTCGACATCAATCTTGGGTATCTGCGGATTGTTTTTGGCGCGGTAGATATTGAGTGCCTGAAGCGAAATTCGCCTGTGGCCACCCAAGGTTTTCCAGGCTTCGATTTCACCCTTCTCAACCAGTGACTGCACGGTGGCTACCGAGAGCCCGAGCAGCTTGGCCGCGTAACTGGTGCCGCAGTAGTCCTCACTGGAAAAGTCTTTTGCCGTGATGGCTTCTTCAAACGATCTGGGTTCAGTTGCCATGATGTGGGCCGTAAAAGTTAAATTCTGTCATTTTCAGCATTTTAATCAGTTCGTGGCTTTTTTCATCTGACTGACTAGCAAAAACCCGAGCTTGACACAATAGAGTCATGTCATTGGTCCACTAACCGTCAAACAATCGACCTGCCGTGGCAGGGTAAAAAAGAAGGTGGCCCCGCGCCCCGGCACGGCATCAGCCCAGATCTGGCCGGCATGCCGGCTGATCACACGGCTGACCGTAGCCAGGCCGACACCAGTCCCCGGAAATGCTCCAGGCTCATGAAGACGCTGGAAGGCGGTGAAAAGTTTGTCGGCGTAGGCCATGTCAAAACCGGCACCATTGTCGCGCACAAAATACACAGGCAGGCCAGCAGTATCGACGGTCTGGCCCACGCTGATTTCGGCTTCGGCCTCAGTGTTTCTGGAAGTGAACTTCCAGGCGTTGCCCAGAAGATTTTCCATCACCACCTTGAGAAGCCGCGCATCACCGGAAACCTGCAGGCCATCCTCAACCTCGATTCGCACCTGGCGCGCAGGTTCACGCGCACACCACTCATCCAGAATTTGCTGCGCCATTGATGAAATATCAACCATTTCATAACGCAGCTGTGTGCGTAAAACCTGTGACAGTGCCAGCAGGTCTTCAATCAGCTGGCCCATCTGCGCCACACCAGCCTGTATGCGTGACAGGTAGTGCCTGACTTTTTCACTGGCATCTTTTTGGATCTGTTTACTCAGCAGGCGGCTGAAACCGTCGATTGTGTTGAGCGGCGAGCGCAGGTCATGCGAAACCGAATATGAAAACGCTTCAAGCTCCTGATTTGAAAGACGCAAGGCAGTTTCAATCGCCTTCATTTCTGTGATGTCTGCGTCAATGCCGACCCAGAAGGTCACTTTGCCCTGGTCATCGAGCACTGGCGAGGCCCGATACGTCATGGTGTGATAGATGCCCTGCTGGTCGCGGACACGCCGCGTGCCTGCAAACGAAGTGCGGCTGGTCGCGGCCTGCTTCCAGTCCAGCTTGGTGACAGGCACATCCTGCGGATGAATGGCTGCAAAAGAGCCGGTTCCCATCCAGTCTTTTTGCTGGCCACCCACCAGTTTTAACCAGGTGTCATTGACATAGGTAATCATGCCTTGCGGGTCAGCCGTCCACACCACTTGCGGAGCCTGGTCGGCGAGCGCCCTGAACAAGGCCTCCTGGCGGGCCAGGGCCGCAGTGCGTTCGGCCACTTTTTGCTCCAGCCCGGCATTGAGCTGGCCTACCTGCTCCAGCAACTGGACGTTTTCCATGGCAGACGAGGCGAACTGGGCAAGTTCTATCGCCATGAATTCGTCCTGCTGGGTAAATTCGCCTTCAAATTTGTCTGAAAGCTGCAGCAAACCTATGTTTTTGCCCTTGCGATTGCTCAGTGGTACGGCAAGCCATCCTCGCATGGGCGGGTGTTTGTCTGCATAAGAACCAAAACCGCGCCAGTCTGGATGGGACTCAAGCTCGGCCTGGGTCATTCTCATGGCGCGGTTGTTTTCACACACCAGGCCATAAAGGCCCGTGCCATCAGGCGGCTCAACCAGGCCACGAAAACTGGCATATTTTTCTGACAATGACAGTGCCGTGATGGCCTGAGCCCAGGCACCACCAGAAGTCAGGCTGACCACGGCCTGGTGTGCGCCAATCACCAGACGCGCCTGATCGGCGACTTCCTGGCTGATGCCGTCCAGCGTCTGATACCAGGCGATGGACTGTGCCGCATCGGTTGCGCGCTGCATGGCAGACAGTTGATCCTGCACGGCTTTTTCGGACTCGACCTGGCTGGTCAGGTCCATGGCCAGCACAAAACGCGCCGGTCTTCCTGCATATTGAACAGGGGTTGAAAACGGACGGGTCACAAATGTGGAGCCGTCCTTGCGCCTGTGTTCCCAGCGATCCTTGTACACCAGTGGACTGATGGCCTGTTGAGCCTTGAGGATCGCACGCTGCTCTTCGGTTCGGATTTCGTATATCGTCATCGACAGAAACTCCTCTTCCGTGTAGCCATAACTGCGGCAGGCGGCCTCATTGACCGTCAGAAAACGATAGGTTTCGATGTCAAATGCCCACATCGGTACAGGGGCTTTGGTAAACAGCGTGGTGTAGCGGTGTTCACTGTCCAGCAGTGCCTGTTCGGCAAGCTTGCGTTCGGTGATGTCGCGCTCTACAGCCACCCAATGGGTGAACCAGCCTTTGGCATCGGCAATCGGAACGATGTCCAGCTCGATCCAGAATTCACGGCCATCCTTGGTGTAGTTGATCAGCTCAGCCCGCACTGGCTGCCAATTTTTGAGTGCCTCCCCAATCCGGTCAAGTTCGGCCCGCTGGGTTTTTGGCCCCTGCAAAAACCGTGGCGAACGCCCCAGCACCTCCTCCCGGCTGTAGCCGGTACGGCGCTCAAATGCATCATTTACAAACACAATGCGCGGCCCGGGTTCGTCCTGCGGTTCGGCTTCAGTGATCAGCACGATGTCATTCAGGCGCGAAATTGCAGTTTCAAGCAATCGCAAATGCTCGCCCGACTTGTACTGCACGGTGATGTCCTGAAGAGCGCCAGTCAGGCGCATCGCCTTGCCACCCTCAATAAGCGCCCGGCCCTGCGTGCGCACCCAGATCCGTCGCCCTTTGGCCGTGATGAAGGGCAACTCCATATCCCAGGCTATGCCTTTTTCAACGGCCTGCCGCAGGGCTCGCCGGAACTCGGCCTGAGCCTCGGGTGCATAAAAGTTCAGCGCTTCCCCTGGCTCCAGTCCCTGCGCAGGGTCAATCTCATGAATGCGGTACACCTCTTCAGACCAGTAGCCCTCCATCCGGTCGTCGAGCAGGGCAATGTCCCAGCCGCCAACCATCGCCAGTTCACCAGTTCGAAGCAACACCTCGTTACTGCGGGCCAGGGCCAGTTCTGACTCCTTGCGTGCAGTGATTTCCTGCACAACACCGCTGCGCACCACCGTTTGTCCATACCCATCAAAACTGGACTTGCCCAACTGGTGCAGCCAGCGCACTTCGCCTGCAGGCGTGATGATGCGGTATTCGATATCAAGCTCCGCGCCAGCCTTGAGGGCCGCCTCGCGCTCGCGTGTGTAACGTGTCAGGTCATCGGGATGAATAAAGCGGATAAAACTTTCATGCCGCCCGTCAAATGCACCGGGTGAAATTCCGAACAGCTCATGCAACTCTTCAGACCATGCCAAGCGCTGGCTGGCCATGTCCAATTCCCAGTGCCCGATACGGCCCAGCCGTTGCGCCTCCAGCAGTTTTTGCTGGCTTGCCTGGGTTTTTTTCAGCTCCTCGGCCAAAGCCTGGTCACGTTGCTCCAGTGACTCGGCCATCAGGTTGAACCCCTGTGCAATGCGGTTCAACTCGTCGGCAGACTGGGCTTGCTCGACTGGAATACGTACATACAGGCGCCCTTCCTGGGCCTGGCTGCTGGCCTGAAGAATCTGTTCTGCACGCGAAATGATGCGGCCGCCCAGAATCCAGGCCAGCCCGCTGCCCAAAGCAGCCACCAGCACCAGCGCAAGCAGTACCAGCAGGAGACGTTGACGCGCCGGGGCCACCACTTCACTGACTTCAGCACTGGCGGCAACAAAAAAAGGCGCTTCAACTGCGGTCGTGCTGGGCAAAAAGGCGTAAATCTGCGCTGTACCGCTGGCGTCAAGCCCTTCCTTCACACCCTTGGCACCGGCTTTGATGACGGCCTGAAGTGTCGGGCTGGCCACCAGTTTGCCGGCCACCTCGGTTTTTTCAGGATGGGAGGCCAGCACAATGCCCTGCCCGTCGGTAATCACCAGATGACCACCTTTGGGCAACGACGAGTTGACAACCGCACTGGACAGCTCTGTCAGGTAGACAGCAGCAAAAACCACTGCATCCACCTTGCCCTGGCCATCCAGTACGGGCAAGGCAAAAGTCACCAGTGGTTTGCCAGTCAATCGACCCAGCACATAACCACCATTGACAAAATCACGGCTTGCCACAGCGGCCTTGAAATAAGCCCTGTCACCAGCAAAACCGCCGGAGCGCTCACTCATGGCGTCACAACGTATAAAACCGTCAGAACCAATCACACCCAGGTTGGCGTAAAAGGTCAGCCGGGTTTTCAGCGCCCTGAAATAGTTCTGGCATCCAGGCGTTTTGCCCTCAACGACATCTGCTGTGTTGGCAATTGCGGTCAGCAACTGACGTGCGGCGTCTGCTGCCCTTTCCTGATTGGCGGCCACCAGCGAGGCAGAAAACTCCAGATTTTTGCCCGCATGCCTGACGGCTTCGTTGGTGGTGAGAAAAGCCCCCAGAAAGGCCAGGCCAAACAGGGGAAGAATCGCCACAAACACCAGCAGGATCAGCCGGGTGCGCAGTGTGATGTCAAGCTTCATCGCAGCCGCCTATGAAAGCAGGCACCCATCGCACATGGCGATGTCAACCAGGCAACGGCTCAGCCCGGCACTAAACCCGCGCAACCGGCTCATTGACGCCCAGCCAGTAGGCCTGCAAACGATCAAGCTTTTCCGTGAACTCGCCAAAGTCCACCGGCTTGCGGATAAAACTGTTGGCCCCACTCTGGTAACAAGCCAGGATGTCTGACTGTTCGCTGGACGAGGTCAGCATGATCACCGGCACCAGCGCCGTCAGCGGGTTGGCACGCACCGCACGCAATACGTCCAACCCCGACAGTTTGGGCAGTTTCAGGTCGAGCAGGATGAAGGACGGCTGTTTTTGTGTATCGCGTCCAGCATGTGGGCCTGTGCCAAACAGGTAGTCGAGCGCCTGGGCACCGTCACGGGCGACCTGAATATCGGCGGTCACACCATGTTCCTCCAGTGTCAGCACAGTCAGCTCAAGATGGTCAGGATTGTCTTCAACAACGAGGATTGATTTATTTTTCATGATGGCTTACTTCCGCAGCTTGTCCCTGACGGTTATCAGTTTTCTGGTATTTTCTGTTATTTTTATCATATTACAAATCGTAACTTTGTGGTAATGCTTTTTAAATTAAGTACAAAGTTACAGATTTCACATTTAAATCAAGTATGCGACCTTACCAGCGTGGAACCGGTTCTGCCTTGAGCTGCCTACGCAATGTGACGTAGTCCGGCACCACTTCTTGTACGGTGCGCCAGAAAAGCGGACTGTGATCCATCACACGCAAATGGCTGAGTTCATGCACCACCACATAATCAATCAGGGGCAGCCGCAGGTGAATCAGCCGCCAG
The DNA here is from genome assembly GCA_040384925.1 of Pseudomonadota bacterium. Classification (GTDB taxonomy): domain Bacteria; phylum Pseudomonadota; class Gammaproteobacteria; order Burkholderiales; family Burkholderiaceae_C; genus Polaromonas. The sequence continues at coordinate 12,245 of JAZKIK010000785.1, forward strand.
TTCAGGCGGATCGATCCGTCGGCACTGGCGCTGCCCCAGCGGGTTCCCGCGTTTGACAGGCTGAGTTTGCGCCATTTCACCCCCACAATCGGTGTGAAATGGTGCATGCGTTCGGTAAAGATTCGTTTCGCCTGGCGCATCAGCCAAGCCTGCACGGCGTCGCGGATCTGCTCGGGCTGGGCACTGTGCGGCAGACCTATATGCAGGCCGGGCCCCTTCAGACCAGGCAAAGAGCAGGTCTCGCTGCTTTTAAGCTCGGCCCCGACACCACCAAACGCGTGGCGCGGGTCCAGCACCACAGTGACAGGCTCGCCCAGAAAATGAAAGCTGGCACCGTCTTTCCAGTCAATGCGGGCGGATTCGAGGCCTTGATGGCGCTCGCGGGTTTCCTGCAGTTTTTTGAGAATCCAGGCGGATTTCTCGTGCACCGCCTTGTCGATCTCATACAAGGGCACCCATTTGGGCGCACTGACGGCCAGACCGTCCGGGCCGACTGAAAAACCTATGGTGCGGCGTTTGCCACGCTTGAACTCATAAGCCACCAGAACCCCACTGAGCAAGACCTCGCGCGTGGCACGTGGGTGCCGAAAGGTGCCTGGGGCCAGTACCTTTGGCAGCGTTTGTAACGGCAATACAGTTACTGTTTTTTCAATAGCGGCTGGTGGTGCTGCATTCAGCAGTTCGGGCACCTGATCAAAAAGATCAGGGGTGAAATGTAAAAGCCTGTGCATCATGAACCCGTGGCGTCAGCTGATTTCACCGTGTTTGGTCTGACCGTGAGCCTAGTGGGCCTGGTTTTTTGCGACGGGTGTCGGCTGCCCGGCTGTATAGGCATCGGGGTCCAGCCTGCGCATTTCGGCCTCGATCCAGTCCTCGACTTCACGCATCAGTTCGTCAGGTTTGCGGCCCTCGCTTGGAATCGGTTTGCCAATTGAAAAATCGACAATGCCCGGCGTCTTGATAAAGGCCTTGCGCGGCCAGCACTTGGCCGAGGTGACGGCAATCGGTATCACCGGCGCGCCGGTTTCAATCGCCAGCCGTGTGCCTCCTGATTTATAAACACCTTTTTGGCCGCGCGGAATACGTGTGCCTTCAGGGAACATGATGACCCAGGTACCGTGGCCCATCAGGCGTTTGCCCTGTGCCACCACCTTGTTGAAGGCTTGCGCTCGCAGGCTGCGGTCAATGTGGATCATGTCCATACGCGCCATGGCCCAGCCAAAAAACGGGATGTACAGCAGTTCTTTTTTAAACACATAAGCCAGTGGATGCGGCATCAGCGCCGGCATCGAAAGTGTTTCCCATGTGCTTTGGTGTTTCAGCAACAACACGGCGGCACTGTTTTCACCAGTCGGCAGGTTTTCCATGCCCGTCACCCGGTTTTTGATGCCCAGAATCACAGTGCCACCGCCAACAGCCACCTTGAGCCAGCGGGCGCACATCCAGTACATGGTGTTGCTACTGACAAAAACCGAGGCGATGACCACAAAGGTGGCCCAGGGAATCACCGTCACGGCCATCCAGATGAGGTGAAGAATCGAACGAATCAGGGACATGGGCAGAACTTCCGGCGGGCGTGGGGGTTAAAACGGATTTGGGAAAAGGTCAGGGTGCTGATGAAGTCGCTCAAAAGGGACTTTGATAGCCATCATTTTCAGACCGCTACCTGCATGGGCCGGGCGCTGCGCTCAAGAATGAAGTCCACAAAAGCCGACAGATCCTGGTGCAAAACCGTGCCTTGGGGCAAACCATCGGGCTGGCCACCACTTCGGTATTGCGCCGACTTGCCGGTCAGCACCAGATGCGGCTCACAGCCTGCGGCCGCTCCGGCCTGCAGGTCACGCAGCGAATCACCGGCCGTGGGCACACCTTTGAGCGGTACCCCAAAACGCGCACCAATCTGCTCAAACAGGCCAGGCAGCGGCTTGCGGCACTGGCAGGACTCTTCAGGACTGTGCGGGCAATAAAACACCGCATCGACCCGCCCACCCACAGCCGCCAGCAGCTTGTGCATCTTGGCATGCATGGCGTTAAGCGAAGCCACATCAAACAGCCCCCGCCCCAGCCCCGACTGGTTGGAAGCAATCACCACATGCCAGCCTGCATGGTTGAGCCGCGCAATCGCTTCCAGCGAACCCGGCAGCGGCAGCCATTCATCAGGCGTTTTGACAAAGTCGTCACTGTCGGAGTTGATGGTGCCGTCGCGGTCGAGGATGACTAGTTTCATGCTATGGCTGACTGACGAAGTAACGCCAATCGTTGTTGTGGGGGAAGCACGCCTGCAAAGGGTGAGTTTTTACGCATTTCAGCAGCAAACTCAGTCTCAATAAATACTACGCTTTCAATCACGTCAGCATTGCTGTGCAATAGATCGAACCACTCTTGGTGGCAAGGCGCAAGTGGAGCGTCGCCCCTCAATAACTTCAGGCGCTGCAAAGTTGCTTGAGCACGGCTCAGAATCTGCTCATCTTTTTTGGCTTCACTTAGAACAGCCCTGAGGTAAGCAAGCGTGAAACGATCGTATTGCTGAGGGGTTTTCATGTCATGGCAGTTGGTAAAACTTGGGCTTAAGCTGCCAACTTCGACAAATCCGCCACACGATTCATCGCGGCGTGCAGTCTGGCCAACAGCCCCAGGCGGTTAAGCCGCAGGTCCATCTGCTCGGCGTTGACCATCACACCTTCAAAAAAGGCATCGACCGGCGCGCGCAGGGCGGCCAGTGTTTGCAGTGATGCGGTGTAGTCGCCTGCGTCAAACTGGCTGTCAGCTTTTGGAACCACCTCGTTCACAGCGGCATACAGCGCAATTTCTGCGGGCTCCTGCAACAGGATTTCGCTGACATGGGGGTCAACGGCATCGGTCTTTTTAAGGATATTGCTGATGCGTTTGTTGGCTGCAGCGAGAGCCGGGGCTTCGGGCAGGGCGGCAAAGGCGCGGACTGCAGCGAGGCGTTTGGCAACATCGCCGAGGCGCGGGGGTTTCAGGGCCAGGACGGCATCGACTTCCTGTGCAGTGAAGCCTTGTTCGCGGAGGGATCCTGCCAGGCGGTCATAGATGAAGTCGACCAGTGCGCCAGATGCATCATGTATCTTGTCGCCAAAACATTGGCCAGCACCCTGAACCAGATCAGTCAAGCCCACAGGCAGGTCTTTTTCAACCAGCATCCGAATTACACCCAGCGCATGCCGCCGCAAAGCAAACGGATCTTTATCCCCCGTCGGCAAATTCCCAATCCCAAACATCCCAACCAGCGTTTCCAGCTTGTCAGCCAGCGCCACCACGATACCCACTTCACTGCGCGGCAGCTCATCACCAGCAAAACGTGGTTTGTAGTGGTCTTCAATCGCGTCGGCCACATCGGTGGACAAACCATCGTTCAGGGCGTAATAACGGCCCATGATGCCCTGAAGCTCAGGGAACTCGCCCACCATGTCAGTGACCAGATCGGTTTTGGCCAGTTGTGCGGCCTGTTCAGCCTTGGCAGCCAGCACATCACCGCCAAGCTGCTGGCCAATCGCTTTGGCAATGGCTCTGACACGCTCGACCCGTTCGCCCTGGCTGCCCAGCTTGTTGTGATAAACAACCTTGCCCAAACCCTCAACCCGCGATTCCAGCGTCTTTTTGCGATCCTGGTCAAAGAAAAATTTGGCATCGGCAAGGCGCGGGCGCACCACACGTTCGTTGCCGCCAATCACGGCGCTTGCATCGTCGGGGCTGATATTGCTGACGACCAGAAATTTGTTGGTCAGCTTGCCTGAGGCATCCAGCAGCGGAAAGTACTTCTGGTTGGCCTTCATGGTCAGGATCAGGCATTCCTGCGGTACGTCCAGGAACTCCTTTTCAAATTCGCAAATGAGCACATTCGGACGCTCGACCAGTGCAGTCACTTCATCGAGCAGTGCTTCATCGTCAATTGCCTTCACGCCACCGCCTACCGTGCCAGCCGCTGCCGCCAGCTGGCGAACAATCTCGGCGCGCCGTTCGGCAAAGCTGGCGATCACGGCACCGTCTTTTTGCAGGGTGGTGGCATAACTGTCGGCATCCGGCAAAACCACCGGGTCAACAGCGGCCTCAAAACGATGGCCGTGTGTGCTGTTGCCCGCTTGCAGTCCCAGTGCCTCAACCGGCACCACGTCGCTGCCATGCAAGGCTACCAGCCCATGCGCCGGACGAACAAACTTGACGTCGCTCCAGCCATCGGCCAGCTGGTAGGTCATGACCTTGGGAATGGGCAGTTTGGCGATGGCTTCAAGCAGGGCTTTTTGCAGGCCTTCAGCCAGCGTGGCACCTTTGACTTTGCTGTCGTAAAACAGCGCTTCAGCCTTGCCATCCGGCGCACGTTTAAGGCCAGCCACAGCAGATGCATCGGCACCCAGCGCCTGCAATTTCTTTAAAAGCGCTGGTGTGGCATTGCCGCTGGCATCAAGCCCCACAGCGACCGGCATCAGTTTTTGCGACACCGCCTTGTCGGCAGCCTGCGCGGCTACAACCGTGACATGTGCAGCCAGGCGGCGTGGCGAGGCAAACGAGGTCAGCGCAGATTCAGCGGCAGTCAATCCCAATGCCTTGAGTTGCTCAAACAACATGCCAGCAAAGGCGTCACCGAGTTTTTTAAGCGCTTTTGGCGGCAGTTCTTCAACAAACAGTTCAACAAGAAGGTTTTTGGTAGTCATTGTCATGTTCACTCTTACGCAGCCTTCTTCGTCATCTGTTCAACCCACTCACGCGGGGCCATCGGGAAACCCAGGCGCTCGCGGCTTTCGTAATAAGCTTGTGCCACGGCTCTGGCCAGGTTGCGGATGCGGCCTATGTAGGCGGCGCGCTCGGTCACGCTGATCGC
>JAZKIK010000786.1:0-3948 GCA_040384925.1 Pseudomonadota bacterium
CCAAACCTTGGGCCGGGCTTCTAAACGTCCAGATTTACTTGTTGTCCTGAACAGCTTTCACCAAACGCTGAAGATCAGGCGTGGTGATGAACTTGGCGTACACCGGTGCCATTGCGGCTTTAAACGATGCCTTGTCCACGTCCTTGACGATGGTGGAACCTGCCTTGACAACAATGTCCAGCGCCTTGGCTTCCTGCTCGTCCCACTTCTGGCGCTGGAACGACACCGATTCCTTGGCTGCAGCGCGGAACATGGCCTGGTCAGCCGGCGTCATCTTGTCGAAGATTACCTTGGAGATCACCAGCATTTCCGGCGCCATCGAGTGCTCGGTGTGCGAGTAGAACTTCACAGCCTCGTAGTGCTTGAAGCCTTCGTACGAGGGGATGTTGTTTTCCGCTGCATCAATCGTGCCGACCTTCAGCGCAGTGTAGACCTCGCCGGTGGGCATTGGCGTGGCGTTGGCACCCATGGCTTGGACCAGCGCGACCCACAGGTCAGACTGCTGCACACGAATCTTCAGGCCTTTGGCATCAGCAATAGTCCGCACCGGCTTCTTGGCGTAGATCGAACGGGCACCACTGTCGTAGAACGCCAGGCCAACCAGACCCTGGCTCTCGCAGCCCTTCAGGATCTCTTCACCGATTGGACCGTCTAGCGACTTGCGCATGTGGGCGATCGAGTCGAACAAAAAGGGCATGGTGGGCACCAGGCTCTTGGGGCAAGTCGAGTTCAGGGAGCTGATGTTGATGCGGTTCATCTCCAGCGCGCCAATCTTCACCTGGTCGAGCGTTTCCTTTTCGGAGCCCAGGGCGCTTTTGTTGAAGACCTTGATCGTGTACTTGCCACCGCTTTGCTTGGCCAGCGTCTCGCTCATGTGACGCACAGCCGCTACGGTAGGGTAGTCGTCGCTGTTGTGCACATCGGCGGAGCGCAGCTCGACGGCTTGCGCGGAGAGTGCCAGCAGGCCGGCGGCCAGAGCGGTAAGTGTCAGTTTTGCTTTCATGTCATCCTCTAGGGTTGGTGGTTGGAAATGGTAAAAAATGCTTTTTATTACAGCAGCGCTTGTGGTTCGGGCAGCCCGCGCACGCCGGGGCGCAATGCAAACAGGCCACCAGCCAGCGGCTGGTCAGATAAATCGACTCCACCAGGGCGAATCGACGTCACGAACAGGGTATCAAGCCCGGTGCCGCCAAAGGCGCACATGGCTGGTTTTTTGACTGGCACGGCCAGTGAATAGTCAAGCTTGCCTTGGGGCGTGAAGCGGTGAATCAGACCGGCATCGTTGCCGCAGATCCAGTAGCAGCCATCCGCATCCACAGCCGCGCCGTCAGGTCGGCCAGGCAGGGGATTCATGTCGGCAAAAACGCGGCGGTTTGAAGGCAGGCCGGTCTCAAGGTCGTAGTCAAATGCCCAGATCAGTTGCACCGATGGGTGCGAGTCCGACAGATACATGGTTTTGCCATCGGGGCTGAAAGCCATGCCGTTGGGGGTGATGAAACCATCAAGCAGCAGCCTGAGCCCACTTTTTTCACCCGCTTTTTGATAACTGTAAACACAGCCAGCAGTGGAGGCAAGCCCCATGTTCATCACCATGGTGCCGGCCAGAAAACGCCCTTGCCTGTCGCAGCGGCCATCGTTGAAGCGCATGCCGGTACTTAGGTGGGTTACAGGTGCAAGAAGCTCGCTCTGAAGGCTGCCGTCAGCCTGTGCTGCCAGGCTGAAAACACCGGTTTCCATGCCTGCGATAAAACCACCGGATGCCGATGCAGCCACACAGGCCAGCATTTCGGGCGCTGTCCAGTGCTTGACCTGTGCCGTCACCGAGTCCCAACGGTACAGTTTGCGTTCTGGAATGTCGGCCCAGTACAGCGCCTGCTCTGCAGCATGCCAGAAAGGGCTTTCGCCCACGCCATTGCGTGCGTCAACGACCAGTTCAGCTTGATTGGACATGGCTGAGGTCACCGTCATCACAGCCCAAAAGGCCCGGCTTTGACAAAACCGCCGCCTTGGTAGATGGCGACGGGGTCATTCAGGTCAGGTGATGAGGTTTTGGCGTAAACGGCGTTACGGAAAACGTCAGAGCTGTCTTGCGGCACGTAACCGATGTGCCGGGCGCGGCTGTTGTCCCACCAGGTCACTGCATTGTCGGACATGCCAAAGACGATGCTGTGGCCCAGCACTGGCGTCGTCAGACAGGCAGTCAGCAAACGGTGCAGATCGTCAAAACTGAGCCAGGTCGCCAGCATGCGGCGGTCGCGTGGTTCGGGGAAAGACGAGCCGATACGGACGCAGGCGGTTTCAATGCCATAACGGTCAAAGTACAGACGCGACAGGTCTTCACCAAAAGCCTTGCTCAAACCATAGAGGCCATCAGGCCGGGCCGGATGGTCGGCGGTGATGGTCTGGTCTTGCCGGTAAAAACCGGTGACGTGATTCGAACTGGCAAACACCACACGCTTGACGCCGTGCTTGCGGGCCGCTTCATACAGATTGAACAGGCCCAGAATGTTGGCTTGCAGAATAGGCGTGAAAGGCCCTTCAACCGACACACCACCCAGGTGAACAATCGCGTCCACACCTTGCACCATGGCGTCAACCGCTGCGGCATCGGCCAGGTCAGCCAGCACCACTTCTTCACCGGCCTCGGCAGCGCCAAAGGCTTCGCGGTCTGACAGACGCAATACATTGCAGTTGGCCTTCAGGCGTTCCCGCAGGGCCTTGCCCAAACCGCCCGCCGCGCCGGTTAACAAAAGCTTGTCATGAACCTTGATCGTCATTTTTTATGCACTACCCGTGAAATGGTTTTGAAGCCTTAAGGCAGCCGGTTCTGCTTTCGGCTGCCATGTTTAAGTTGTCGCAAACACTGGACTTTTTTACACAGTTTGATAAAGTGAAGTCAGGTTGTTTGAGTTGTTAGTTGTCTGATGACTTGGATTTTGTGTGCATGGATTTAGCTTGTCAATGTGTTTTTAATGGAATCAAGGAAAACCCCTAGTCCGCTGACCGGTGCCCAGACCGGCCAGACGCAGGACGAGTCACCACGCTCACGCAGGCCACGCGGCCTGGTCAGTGAGATCGTGGAAAGCCTGGCCAGCAGCATCCGTGAAGGCCGCATGCTGCCCGGCGAAAAGCTGCCGACCGAGGCAGAAATCATGGCCCGGTTTGACGTCAGCCGCACCGTCGTCAGGGAGGCGCTGTCAAAACTGCAGGCCTCCAGTCTGGTGGAAACACGGCACGGCATAGGTACTTTTGTGCTGCAGCCGCAGGATGCAGGCAACTTCAAGATCACGGCAGAAGACTTTGCCACGGTGGACGATGTGATCTCGGTTCTGGAGCTTCGCATCAGTCTTGAAACAGAGGCCGCCGGGCTCGCTGCCCAGAGGAGAACGGATGAAAATCTGCGCAATATGGCTATCGCCCTGCAGGCCTTCCAGAACTCCATCAATCTGGATTCGGACGCCGTGCCGCCCGACTTCCAGTTTCATATGGAAGTGGCGCGCTCGACCGGCAACCGCCACTTTGCCGACCTGATGACCTACCTGGGTACCATGATCATTCCGCGCACCAGGGTCAATACCAGCCAGAACGCACCCGAAGGCCGAATCAATTACCTGAACCGCGTCAACAGCGAGCATGAAAGCATTTACAACGCCATCCTGAGCCGCGATGCAGAGGCCGCGCGTGCCGCCATGCGCACCCATTTGTCGAACAGCCGGGATCGTCTGCGCCGGGGCAAAAACGCCCACACCATGCAACCACTGCCAACGACGGGTCACACCCCGGTGGCAAACCCGCCCATCGCCCAGCCAGCGGCTTTGCTGGCTTGACGGGCTTGCGGGAAACACCTTAGTTGTACGACAACTAGGGTTTTAGAGATCAAATTCATTACCAATCTGACACAAAACAAGCTCAGGTTTTTGTCCATAGCGGTCTTTGGACCTGAAATTC
>JAZKIK010000787.1:0-3507 GCA_040384925.1 Pseudomonadota bacterium
AACTGGACAGGCCTTACATCACTTTGATGGAGGTGGGCCGCAAGCAGCCCACGATCAGTGTGCTGCTGTTGCTCTCTGATGGGCTGGAACTGAGCCTGGGTGCCTTGATGACGCGGGTTCAGGATCGGTACCAGCAGGCGAAGGCGCCGTTGGTGTCCTGAAATGGCAATCTGAATAAAGAAGCTAGCTCACTGGCTGAGCACCGGATGGTGGATCTGGTCAGAATTTGTTAAGTACACCGCTCCAGGTTAAGCCTTCGCCACCGGCAAATCCTCCCAGCAGGTGGTGTATTGCGGCGTCAACAGGTTTTGCTGCATCGTCCATGTGCGCTCCTTGCTTTTAAGACCCGCACTCGCTAAAACCAGCGTCCCCCGACCGTAGCGGTCGTTGAGCCTGTCCATGGTCGCCATCAGCCCGCTGCGCATCTCCGGTTCCGTCTCCAGATCCAGCTCATGCTGCTCGATGCTGCTGTCCTGCAGATCCATCAGCATGACCCCGGCCTTGGCGTATTTGAAGCCAGGACGGTATATCGCCCGCAGTCCCAGCAGTGCCGCACTCACCAAAAGCGCCGAATCGGCAGTTGGCCGGCGCAGGGGAACCAGGGCATTGCGGCTGTACTGAGGTTCAGGCCGGAAGGGACTGGTGTGAATAAACACGTTGATCTTGTGGGCCAGACCCTGCTGCAGCCGCAGCTTGGCCGCCGCCCCGCTGGCAAACACGGTCACGGCCTGTTCCAGGTCGTGCAGTTCTGTCACCGGATGGCCAAAGCTGCGGGTGTAGGCAATTTCCTTTTTGGACGCCGGTTCATCTTCCAGGGTGATGCAGCACTGGCCCTGCAGCTCCCGCACCGCGCGTTCGAGCACCACACTCCAGCGCCGGCGCACAGTTGCCGGGTCCATCCGGGCGAGATCCAGCACGGTGGTGATGCCTTCATCGTTCAGCTGCTGGGCTATGCGCCGGCCCACTCCCCAGACCTCCCCCACAGCGGTGGCGGCCAGCACGGCATCCAGTTCAGCAGCGGGCAGGGCGCCCAGGTGGCAGACACGCGCAAACTCTGCCGGGTAGCTGCCAGGCTTGCGGTCTGCTGACTTGGCCACATGGTTGGCCAGCTTGGCCAGGGTTTTGGTGGGGCCGATGCCAATCCCGGTGGGAATGCCCGTCCACTGCAGGATGCGCTCGCGCATTAGTGAAGCGCGCGCAGCCAGATCGCCGCGTACGTCCGAGAGATCAATAAAACTCTCGTCAATGCTGTAAATCTCCTGGGTGTGCCCCAGTCCGGCTGCGACGCTCATCATCCGGTTGCTCATGTCACCGTACAGGGTGAAGTTGGCTGACAGCGCCACCACGCCATGTTCTTCAGCAAACTTGCGGCATTCGAACCAAGGCTGGCCCATTTTGATGCCCAAGGCCTTGGCTTCATTGCTGCGGGCAATGGCACAGCCGTCATTGTTCGACAAAACCACCACCGGCCGGTTTTTCAAAGAGGGCCGGAAGGCCCGTTCACAGCTCACATAAAAGTTGTTGCCGTCAACCAGGGCAAACATGGCTCACCGAAAGCGCTTGATGGTGGCCGTCACCACACCGCAGATCGTGACCGTCTGGCCGTCCCTGAAAAGAATGGCCGGAAAAGTCGGATTGCCCGCGCGCAGCTGCACCAGGCCGGCCCGCCGGTAAAACTGCTTGACCGTGAAATCCCCGTCCACTTCAGCCACCACGATGTTCAGGTGTTTTGCAGTGAGCGCCCGGTTGACGACCAGAATGTCTCCGTCGAAGATTCCAAACTCAATCATGGAAAGACCCGCTGCGCGCCACATGAACGTGGAGGCAGGGTGTGTGATCAGCAGCTCATTGAGATCATGGCGTTTGACGGCAAAGTCCGCAGCCGGCGACGGAAACCCTGCGGGCACCGTTCCCTCCACCCAGGCCAGGGGTAGCGGCATGCCTGGAACAAAGGCAATGGCGTCTGGCGGTAAAGTGCTGTACATGCATCCAGTATATTCCGGTGCGCTAAAGTGGCCAGCATGTGCAGTCATTACCTGGTTGAAAGATCCCGAGCCAAACTACAGCGCATGGGCGTCGCACTTGCCCTGGACTGGGCTGCGTCGTCTGCTCATCTGCATGTCTTCCCCACACAGGTGGCGCCAATCATCAGACGCCCCCTGGAACGAGAGGCTGGGGATGATGCGGTACCCGCCATGGAGCTGGTTCCCGCCCATTTCGGGCTTTTGCCCAGTTTTGCGAAAGAGATCAAGTACGGTCTGCGTACTTACAACGCACGGTCTGAAACGGCCGCCAGTCTGGTGAGTTTTAAAACCGCTTGGGCCAAAGCCCGACATTGCATCATTCCGGCAACGGCGATTTACGAACCCGACTGGCGCAGTGGCAAGCACGTGCCGACAAAAATTACCCGTGTGGACGGTGAAACGCTGGGGGTCGCTGGCTTGTGGCAGCCGTGGAAGTCACCATCGGGTGAGTGGACCGATACCTTCGCGATGTTGACCGTCAATGCCGACACGCATGAGATTTTCAAGGAACTGCACCGCCCCAATCCCAAACGTCCCGCCAACGAACAGGACAAAAGGATGGTGGTGATCCTGAACGAAGATTCTTATGAGGCCTGGCTTGACGCGCCGGCCGAGCGTTCCATGGATTTCATGCGCCAGTGCCCGGCTGAAAGGCTGCTGGCCACGCCAGAGCCGAAAGAACCGCTGGAGCCGCTGCTGCTGTAGCGAGCCACCAAATGGTGGTGGAAGCAATGCGAGGCGATGGGGGTGTTTATGGGACTCCATTTAAATGCTGTATATTCGTACAGCTTAAGGAGTTTTTTATGAATCCACCCTACGCTGTCGCCCTCTGCGGCGTCGACGGTCTACCGCCAGCGGAGCGCATCACCGCTGAACTTCGCTTTGTCAGGGAGCTTGAAAAAAGCCTGGGCGGCTCTGAGGCTGTAGTGCGGGTCTACCGTGCCTGGGGCGATGCGTCTGAATCCGATACGAGTGAACTTGATCACGAGACGGTCAACCTGGCAATGAAGTGGCCGAAAGCGTTCGAGCTGGCCCAACGTGCAGGCCTCAAAAACATTGGTGATGAAGACGCTTACTTTGAAATTCGTCTGGAACGCCACGCAATTGCCTAAGGGTTAGACCTTACAAGCCAGATGCTTAAAACTTAAGCGCTCTGCGCCGGCCCAATACGGGCGCGGCTTGCGGGACTTGTCCTGTTGCTTATCCACAGCCTTGACCCCAATTCTCAGGGGTAATTTCCATGGCGGTTTGACGCCTTTTAGACTCAATTTTGGTTATGGTATTTCAGCGAACATCTCATTTAACCCCCTTCAAACTGGCCAAACTCATCCTGGTGCCGTTTGCCATGGCATTGGTGATCACGCTCGGGGCGGCCTTGGCTCTCTCAGTTTTTATGGAGCGTTCGCTGAATCGCCTTGAGGTAGCGTCCATTTTTGGCTTGGCTTGTTTCGCCTGTTTTTGTGTGGCGGGCGTTTTTGCAAAG
>JAZKIK010000788.1:0-3268 GCA_040384925.1 Pseudomonadota bacterium
CACCCCCAACCCTCTCCCAAAGGGAGAGGGAGCAAGAAGGGTCAGCTTCGCGTGTAGGGCTTGGTAGTTACCAAAAGGAGCGGTTCGTTGCAGAAAAAGTTATCGTACAACTCTACAACATTGAAAGAAACGCTGAAAAACCCGCACTCGTTTGAAGGGGCATGAAAAAGGCCTGCAAGCCGTCTGTGAAGACGCCTTGCAGGCCCTGGCTTGTCAGCCCTTGTCAGGCTGGACTGGATAGGCCGCTGGTCAGCCCTTTTTCATGCCGGGGCCACCGTGATGGCCAGGGCCGCCACGGCCACCGCGTTTGGCGTGTTCGGCATCAAACACCTTTTGCTGCTCTGGTGTCAGCGCAGCATAAAAGGTTTTGGTGGCTTCACCACGTTTGTCCATGGCGGCAGTCATTTCAGTCATGTGCTGGACCCGCATGGCGCGCATCTTGTCGATGCGTTCAGGTGTGGTCAGTTTTTCAAACTCGGCGCGTTGCTCTGGGCTGGGGCGGGCACCGCCAAAGCCTTTGCCGCCAGCGGGTGGCTGCATCGAAGCCGTGAAGGCGGTCCATGCGCCTTCCTGCGCGGGGGTGATCTTCAGTTTGGCCTTCATCTCGGCCTGGCGTTTGGCCATCATGGCCTGCATCTTGGCGGGGTCGCGGTGACCCATGCGCTCGCCGTGGCGGCCATCTTGCATGCCTGCAGGTGGTGCACCAGCAGGTGGTGCGGCGGGTGCCTGTGCCATTGCGCTGGCACCAACGGTAGCCAGCAGACCGGCCAGAACCAGACTGTTGAGTGAAGCAAAACGCAAGGATGGGGATTTGAGAGCGAATGTCATGGAAAACTTCCTTTGGTGGGAGAAAGCCTGATATCCGGAATTGGCTTCAGGTTGAACGCAAGTTTGGCCGCTGCTTGTATAGCCGCCATTACGCGGCGATGATGGTTTGTAAAGTTTGGTGGCAGAGCGGATTTGTTAAAGTCGGATTTGCCCTGTTCAGGCAATTTTCAAGTAATAAATGCCTGTTGCGCGCATCTGCTTAGTGCGGGTAGCTATTAAAAGAATAGCCGTCGATGGCAGCAACTGGCCCTGCAGCAGCGCCTGAACTGCAGCGCTCCCCCATTTTCTTCTCCATCTTTAACAGTCAAAAAGGTCTTCCGTGTTCAAAAACGTGTTGGTGTATCGCATTGGCCCCGCGTGGGCTATTTCCCTGGAGCAACTGGAAGCCAATTTGCAGACCGCGCCCTTTGTCGAGTGTGGCCTGACGCAGGAAAAATCAGTCGGCTGGACACCACCACGTGGCGAGGCCAACGGCGCGCTGGTTGAATCGGTAGGTGGCCAGTGGCTGCTGAAACTGATGACCGAAAGCAAGGCCGTGCCAGCCTCCGTCATCAACCGCAAGATGAAAGAGCGCGCCGCCCAGATTGAAGCCACCACAGGCCGCAAACCCGGCAAAAAGGAAAGCAAGGAACTCAAGGAAGAAGCCAAGCTGGAACTGCTGCCCATGGCATTTACCCGCCAGGGTGCCACCACCGTGTGGATTGACCCCAGCGCGCGCCTGCTGATGATTGACGCCGGCAGCCAGGGCAAGGCCGACGAGGTGCTGACCGCACTGGCCAAGGCCATGGAAGGCCTGGGTGCCATGCCTATCCAGACCACCCTGTCGCCCGTGGCAGCCATGTCAGACTGGCTGCTGAGCCAGGAGCCACCCGCCGGTTTCAGCGTTGACCGCGAGTGCGAGCTGAAAGCCGCCGACGAATCCAAAGCCGTGGTGCGTTATTCACGCCATGCGCTGGACATTGAGGAGGTGCAGCAACACATCACCAACGGCAAACTGCCCACCCGCCTGGCCATGACCTGGGAAGGCCGCGTCTCATTTGTGCTGACTGAAGCGCTGCAGATCAAAAAAGTGAGCTTTGTTGAAGGCGTGTTTCAGGATGATGGCTCAGGCAAGGACGACAGGTTTGATGCCGATGCGGCGATAGCAACCGGCGAGATACGCAAGCTGATTCCGGATCTGGTCGAGGCGTTGGGGGGTGAAATGGTGATTGGCATTGCCGCGCCTGTGGCCGATCCTGTCGCTGATACCGTTTCTGCAGGGAGCGCGAGTGCGGCCGAGGATGATGCGCCGTTTTAAACTGGGTAGCTGAGCAGGTCTTCAAGCGGGGTGGGCACAGTCAAATCTTCAGTGAGAGGCCTGGTATCGGCTTGGGGAATGCCGTCAATAAAATGTGTGAATACATTTTATGGGTACAGCAGCTAGGTAGCGGGTGTGGTTCTGCTGACCGGGTTTCCTGATCAACCCCAAACGCAGCCGCAGCACGAGAAATACCGACAATAGAATGTGGGATTTCGGGTACAGAACAGGCTTCTGCGCCATGACTCACTGACCGTCGCTAAAAAACAGGACTTGAACACCATGAATACCGAAAAAATTGACCCCTACAAGCCCTGCGCCTGCGGAAGTGGTCGTAAATACAAATTCTGCTGCCGCTTGAAGGAAGTTGCAATCAGCAGTGTGCCACCCCTTGCACTGGTCAAAAAATCGGCAGAATTTCCGGTTTGCCAATGCGTGATCAATGCTGATTGGCAAGCACAGGGCCTGGCTTCCATTTTTGTTGTGCGCCAGTTGCCCAATCAGAAATTCATTCTTGGCTCCTATCTGGTGGACTTGCTGTGCCTGGGCGTGAAGGACACTTTTTGCAACGCCAACCTGTCAGCCCAGGCGACCCAAAACATGTTTGCCCAGGTGCCCATGCAAATGGAATCCATCGAATATGAAGACGCCCGCAGCATCATCCTTGGCGGAATTGAATATGCCCGCAAGCTTGGCTTTGAGCCCAACCCGGACTGGAAAGATTCACAGCACATTATCGAGCCCGAGCGCCCATTCAACCCCAGGTTCAATTTCGGCATGGATGGCAAACCAGTTTACATTCGGGGGCCACATGACAAGCCCATGGAGGTGCTGTCCAAACTGAAAGGGCATTGAGCCGGTGATCCCAGCGCTCGTCGCGTAAGGGCTTGTCAGGCTTTGACCTTGGTGCCTTCAATGTGAGTTGAAAGCTGCCGACGAATCCAGGGCCGTGGTGCGTTATTCATGCCATGCGCTGGACATTGAAGAGGTGCAGCAACACATCACGAATGGCAAACTGCCCACCCGCCTGGCCATGACGTGGGAAGGCCGCGTATCATTTGTGCTGACCGAAGCGCTGCAGATCAAAAAGGTGACGTTTGTTGAAGGCGTTTTTCAGGACGACGGCTCAGGAAAGGATGACAG
>JAZKIK010000789.1:0-2743 GCA_040384925.1 Pseudomonadota bacterium
ATCGTCGTAGTCCACACGGGCGACAGTTTTTTCTACGCCTTCATGTGTGCTGCGCATGAACCTGAAGCGGTAGCCACCTTGAAGACTGCAAAACGGCGACACATGAAAAACCTTCGCGGCCTTCAGCTCATGGCCATAAACCGCCTCGTCGAGCAGGTAACAATGGCGCTCGCCAAAAGTGTTGTTGACCTCGACCACAATTGTGCGCAGGCTGCCGTCCTGCCGGTGGCAGTACCAGAAGCTGACCGGTTTGAAGGTGTAACCCAGCACACGCGGATAGGTATGCAGCCAGATTTCGCCGCCTGCGTCTTCAACCCCTTCACGCAGCAGCAGGGCGTCCATCCATTCGAGCGCGTTGTCACCGCCCTGGCCGTGGTCGCGGTCATAAAAACTCAGCAGGCCGCGACGGTTGTGCGCCAGCGCGCCGCTGCCATTGGTTTTCATGCCGCGCATCGGCAGCATCAGAAAGTAATTGGGGTAGGCAAAGGCATTGCGGGCTGGCCTCAGGCGTGTGTGCCTGACCTGGCCAAATCCAAGCAATGGAGCTCCCGCGCTTTTCACTTCGTGCAATTCGCTGCGTCCCAAGGGGGCCGTGTTTGAAGTGATTTCAGTCATAAACCATCCCTGGCTATTTCAACCATCAATTGCCGCGCCACCTGCAGACCGGATTTCAGCCCGTCTTCATGAAAGCCATAAGCTGTCCAGGCACCGCAAAACCAGGTGTGTTGCTGGCCTTGCAAGGACGGCAGTTCGGTCTGCGCACGGATGGCGGCTAGATCAAAAACCGGATGTGCGTATTCAAATTCACCCATGATGTGTTGACGGGCTATTTCCCGCACCGGATTCAGCGACACCAGCACGGGCTGCTCAACCGGCAGCGGCTGCAGCATGTTGAGCAGGTAATGCAGGCAGACCTGGGCTGATTCACGCTCGGTTTTTTGCGCACGTTCGTAGTTCCAGGCCGCCCAGGCGAGCTTTTTTTGTGGCAGAACCGAGGCGTCGGTGTGCAGTACGGCGCGGTTGGGCTGGTAACGAATCGCACCCAGCACCTGCTGCTCGGCCACACTGGGCGCGCGCAACATCGCCAGGGCCTGGTCTGAATGTGTGGCCAGCACCACTTTGTCAAACCGCTCGGTATGGCCGTCGGTGATGACGCGCACGCCTTCCTTGTCGCGTTCAATCAGCCGCACCGGTGTGTTCAGGCGCTTGTCGCTGATGTTGGCGACGATTTTTTCAACGTAGTGGCGTGCGCCGCCAGAAACCGTCCACCACTGTGGGCGCCTGGCGACCTGGATCAGGCCGTGGTTGTAGCAAAACCGGATCATGGTCGCCACTGGAAACTGCAGCATCTGGTCAGTCGGGCAGGACCAGATACAGCCCATCATGGGCAAAAAATACCAGTCACAAAACTCGTCAGAAAAAAGCTGGGTTTTCAAAAAATCACCCAGCGGCTGCAGCAGGTCGGCGTCTGCATCGGCCTCAGCCAGCGCAGTGGTGATGCGGTTAAAACGCATGATGTCCTTGAGCATGCGCAGAAAACGCCAGTTCAGCAGGTTGCCGCGCTGGGCAAATACGCTGTTCAGGCTGCTGCCGCTCCACTCCAGCGGCTGGCCTTTGCTGCCATTCTTGCCGACGCCCGGCACCTGGACTGAAAACGACATGTCAGACCTGGCGGTTTTGACATCCAGTTCGGCCAGCAAGCTGATCAGCTTGGGATAGGTACGCTCGTTAAAGACCAGAAACCCGGTGTCAACACCATGTGTGACTGGCCCTCCAGCCGTGGGCAGGGTGATATCAACCGTGTTCGTGTGGCCACCAAAATAGCTGCCTGCCTCAAACAGCGTGACTTCAGCACGGCCCGCCAGATTGTGAGCCGTAGCCAGCCCGGAAATGCCGGAGCCGACGATCGCGATACGGGGGAGTGGCGCGGCGGCGGGACTGTTCATGCCCGTGCACCGGAATATAAAAATGTTGCGAAGCGCCCCGACGCGAACAAGGGAGGGAGGGAGGAGGAGGACCGCCCCGGGATTTCATCCAGATCACACAGACCCGGAAGGCTTCGCAACAATGAAACTGTAATTCTGTCTTGGCTGGCTGCTTTCAAACACTGCGAGCACAACTTTATGAGCCGGGCTACGCGCTGCGAGTTCCCGGTTTTTGCCGGTTCGCATAGGTAAAGATTTGTGAACTCGATAAACGACATGGGCAAAAGCAGTGTGAACAAAAAGGTTTACGCATCAACAAGCTGGCTGGATTCAGCAAGGGTTTAAAGCCAGATCGGCACATGCTGAATTGGCTGTTTGATGTCATCATAAACTTTAAATTACCGATTGGTCAAATAATGACCGAATGGTATTTTTATTTGTTCAACTGATCTTGCGGGCTGCCGTCACGGGGTAGCGAGCTGCTTTTCGATCTCCTTTAGAAAACGCTGGCTGGTCGGTGTGGTCATTGAATTGAAGCTGGTCACGGTCTGGCCATCACGGCCAATCACGTATTTATAGAAGTTCCAGCTCGGTGCCGTGCCGGTTTTTGTCGCCAGCTGTTTGAACAGTGGGTTGGCGTCTTTGCCGGTAACGCTGGTTTTGGCAAACATCGGAAACTTCACGCCAAATGTGTTCTCACAGAAGGCCGCAATGTCCTTGTTGCTGCCGCTTTCCTGCGAAAAGTCGTTTGACGGAAACCCCAGCACGACCAGGCCTTTGTCCTTGTAGGTGTCGTACCACTTGGTCACATGCGGCAG
>JAZKIK010000789.1:2753-3529 GCA_040384925.1 Pseudomonadota bacterium
CCTTTGTCCTTGTATTTGGCATGCAGCGCTTCCAGCCCTTCATATTGCGAGGTAAATCCGCAAAAACTGGCCGTGTTGACAACCACCAGCACCTTGCCGCCGTACTGGCACAAGGACTGCGGTTTTTCGTCCTGCAGGCGCAAAAAGTTCTGCTGCAGCAGCACCGGGCAGCTTGCCGCCGCGCCGGGCGTTGTTGTAGCGGGCGTGGCTGCGTGGGCTGGCAGTGCAGCACTGCAGGCCATGTAAAAAAAGAGGGCTAAAGTTTCGGGACGCATTTGCTTGGGGCCAGGTAGTTCACGCTGTTATACGCTGCTCAATGATGGGCAGATTTGTTCGCGCTGTCTTTATGTGTTTGCACCGATGTGTGTAGGATGACATCCCGACCTGCGGGATTCATGTGTCAGGCGTCGGTAATTGCCCAAGCAAACATCACTAAATCCTTGTAAAAACAGGTTAAATCTCCATTTGTCACATTAGCCGCCTAGAATTGTGCAAGGTCTAAATGCGAAGCTATCGCATTTAGAGCGGAAGCCGCCGTTTTGAAATTGATGCGTTTATATGTCCCAAGAGAAGCCTAGGAGTCCACATGCTTTATCCTGAACTGTTCAAACAGCTGGAGTCAGTCCGATGGGACATGGACAAAGATATTCCATGGGCCAGTTTTGACGCCTCCAAACTTTCTGACGAGCAGGCGCAAACCATCAAGATGAACGCCATCACTGAATGGTCGGCGTTGCCTGCCACCGAGATGTTTCTGCGTGACAACAAGGACGACA
>JAZKIK010000790.1:0-2346 GCA_040384925.1 Pseudomonadota bacterium
CCGGGCAGCAAAACACGGTCTGGCAGCTCTGGACCCCCAACAAGGCCCTGGGCCTCACAGGCATTCGTGCCGCCTACGCCATCGCACCCCTGGGTGCCGAAGCTGCCATAGAAAAACTCAATCAGCTCTGCCCATCCTGGCCAATAGGCGCACATGGGTTCGCCATGCTGCAGGCCTGGGTACATCCCGAAACACAAATCTGGCTGGCAGACAGCCTCAAAGTGTTGCGCGGCTGGAAGGCAAGGCAAGTTGCAGCTATTGAATCACTTGGCTGGGTATGTCTGCCCAGTGATGCAAACTTTTTCTGCGTCAGACCTGTGTTACCGCCGAGCCGCGATTTGCCAACATTGCTGGCAGTTTTGCGAGGGCAGCGCATCAAGTTGCGCGATACGGCATCGTTTGGTTTGTCGGGGCATGTGCGGGTGAGTGTGCAGGCACCTGAGGCACAGGCTGTTTTGTTTCAGGCATTGATGGCTCATTCATCAAAAAATTAAAAAAGCCCCCATTCACATTTTGCAAATAGGGGCAGAGTGGCAGTGAAGCCACCCGAAAGTGCTGCTGTCTTATTGGCGTACAACGGAGATGTTGGAAACAATCGCCTTTCCTACACTTGAAGAAAAGTCCAGGTTCAGAACGCCATCACTCACCACGGCGTTGAAAGTACGGGCGGTTGCCGTATTGCGGGCACCTGTTGTCCGGAATATGTCCATGCTGGAAATCACCATTGATGACCACCGCGCCAGACAGGCCCACCGTGCTGCGTCCAATGAGCGGAGGCAATTCGCCACCTACAAAGAAATTGTCAGAGCCGAAAATGTGATTGCCAAGCAAGGTGTCGGTAGACCTGAACCCAGTGGTGAGCTGGCCTGACGCGATGTAAACATTGCTGGCATTGTCAGCTGGCAAACTCCAGGTGGTCTTGTCCTTGACACTTCCACCTGCATGAACACCAACTGCGCTGATGTCGTTGTTACCCGGATTCAGCTTGATTTCACCAAAATCGCAGACTTTCAAGGGGCATTCGGCAGCCGTTTTTCTGGCGATCTCCACGCCGTTAACCTGCACCGCCACCGAGCTTGCATTGCTGTACACCTTGACCTTGCCTGTGGTGTACGCACGCTCGATGTGCCGGCGTTCGGCGATGTAGGTGACGGGTTCGGCTGACCAGTTGGCCTTGTAGAAATAGAAGGCATCCTTTTTGATATCCCGCCCGAAAGTCACAATGCCTTTGGTATTTGTCTGGCCAATGTCCCCTTCATGCCGGTTGCCTGATCCAAAGTCGAACATGTTCCAGATCCACGTACCCAGCAGGTAAGGGCGGTTGACCAGTTGCTCATAGGCTTTTTCATGCACGTAGTTGGCATAACCTTCGGGCTGATAACAAATACGGGTCAGGCTACTGGTGTCGCTTGAGCACACCCGGCCAGCGGCAACATTGTCCGTGTGATGGGTCATGGCACTTCCGGCACCGTACTCACCCACGCCAATGGGCAGTGTCGGATTGCTGGCATGAATCTGATCCAGGTTTTCCCCGAGCTGGGTCTCGGATGTCCCGTAGTACCACTGGAAATAGCGGTTGACACTGAAACTGTCGGTCAGACCGGTCAGCGTTATTGCATCCGGGCGTATCACATCGCCACTGCGGTTGATCTGGTTCGCCAGTGTTGTGATGCGGCCAGGGTCTTCAGCCTTGGCAACAGCGTTCAGACTCTTGAACAGTGCTTGCACGTTGTTCTTCGTATCATCGCCGCCCTGGACTTCATTGGCGATTGACCAGAGACCAACCGATGCATTGTTGAATTTCTGGCGAATCAATTCCTTGAGTTGAAGGCGGGCATTTTCGGCAAAACCAGTGGTTTCCGGGTCGACGCCAGGCACCACGGAGGTAGAGTTGACGAGAGGCAGCTCTGCCCATACCACCAGGCCCATCTTGTCAGCCTTCTGCACTGCATAGTCGGAATGTGGGTAGTGGGCCATGCGCAGTGTGTTTGCACCAACTTCCTTGATGAAGTCAAATGAGCGGTCTGTGTCCTCTTCCGTGATGGCCCAGGCCTTGCCCAGAACATCCTGGTGAAGGTTCACACCATGCAGCGGTGTTTTCACGCCGTTGAGGAAAAAGCCCTGGTTGGCGTCAAAGCGCATCTCGCGTATGCCAAAATTTTGCACTACCTTGTCAATGGTTGCTCCATTGGGTCCTTTCAGCTCTACAACCAGCGTGTGCAGATAAGGATCCGCCAGTCCCTGCCACAGATGCGCGTCCTGGACTTCCAGATCATTGGTGACACTTGCCTGTTCTTTGGGCTTGAGCGTGACAGCTCTGGATACCGAGGCCTTGACTTTGCCATT
>JAZKIK010000791.1:0-3353 GCA_040384925.1 Pseudomonadota bacterium
AAAACATTTGCAAAACCGTATGTATTCACATACGGCCAGGCACTCGCATAGGCCAAAAATATTAGGGCAGCACACCAAAAAGCTGAATTCAGTGATTGTGGGATATTTTCCCACGCATTAGAATGCGGGCATGAACGAATCATCCCCAATCACGCAAGGCAGTCTGGTGCTGGAGCAGGCGCTGGCGATTGCACAGCCGCTGGCGACCTGGCTGGTGCGGGCCGGGCTGGGGCACCGCGAGTTTTCAGAGGCGCTTAAAACCGTTTTTTTGCAGGCCGCGCAGGCCGAACTTGAACGCACCGATGGCCGGCAGACCGATTCGGCGCTCAGTCTTTTGTCTGGCCTGCACCGCAAGGATGTGCGTGCCTTGCTGCCGGGTGTGTTGATTCCGCTGGGTTACAGCGCCAGTGAAGTAGGGCGGCCAAGCCTTGCCAATCAGCTGGTGACACGCTGGCTGGCTGAACATGAAGGTGTGCCGCTGCCTTTCAGCACGGCAACTGCGGTTACGGCAGCTACTCAAGACGCGGATGCGGCAGGTGTCTCGCTGCTGATGTCGTTTGAAATGCTGGCCGAATCGGTTTCGCGTGATGTGCGGCCTCGCGCGCTACTGTCCGAACTGCTGCGGCTTGGGGTGGTGCGTGAAAACGGCCATCAGGTCGAACTGGTTCAGCAGGCATTCATTGCCGACCGTGGCCGTGAAGAGGCGGCGCGTATGGTCGCCGGCAGTGTGGCCGACCATCTGAATGCGGCCGTCCACAACCTGACGCGCCCAACGCCCAAAACCTATCTTGAACAAAGTGTTTTTGCTGATGGTTTGACTAGTGAATCGATTCATGAGCTTGAAATGCTGGCCAACAGCCTGTGGAGCCATGTTTTAAGCACCACCGTCAAGGCCGCCCAGCCGCTGGCCGACAGGGATGAGAGCCTGGGTGGCCAAAACCGCATCCGTATCGGCATGTATTGCTTCAGTGAGCCGGTCATGGCTCAAACCCCCACAACAACAACTCCGGCTGACGAGCCACTACAGGACACCTCGCCAACATGACAATTGCATCTTTTTTCCGCCGTATCCTGCTGGCCCTGGCACTGCTTCACCTCCTGGTTGCCTGTGGCGGTGGTGAAGTGTCCGGTGTGGGCAGCGGTGGTTCTGGTCTGGCCAGCGGCACGGTCAGTGGTTTTGGCAGCATATATGTTGATGGCGTCGAGATTGAAGACGCCCAGGCCAGTACCGTGGCAGAAAACGCCGATGGCAGCACCACGCCAGTCGCGGCCAAACTTGGCCAGCGTGTCAACGTGCTGCAGGCCAGCACCGGTGTGGCCAGCCAGGTCACGATTGAGCCAACCGTGGTCGGCACCGTTAGCCAGCTTGATGCGACAAACACCAGTTTGATGGTGGCCGGGCAACTGGTGTCGGTCAACACCGGTGTTGCCAAAGGCCCACTGACGGTTTTCGGCGGAGGATATCTTGCCTTGAGCGATGTTGCTGTGGGTGATGCGGTTGAAATCCACGGTAGCCGTAACCTGGCAGGCAGCAGCGGTGCTGTGATGGCCTCGCGGATTGAAAAACTGGCCAGGCTTGATGCCGTGCGTGTGACCGGGCCAGCCTCGCAGGTCAATGTGGCTGCCGCCATCTTTTACATCGGCAGTCTGCAGGTAGGGCATGCCAGCCTGTCGGTTGTGCCCAATGTGGCGCTGGTGGCCAATGGTGCAGAAGTCACGGTATGGGGAACCCCTGTGGCCGGTGCCTCGACACCCGCCATCACCGCAAGCCGCATTCGGCTGGCATCGGCTGTGCGGTCCGATTCTGCACCGGGCTCCGAAGCGCAATACAGCGGTTTTGTGTCGGGCTACGACGCCAAGAATGGTAGTTTTTCAGTGCAGGGTGTGCTGGTCAGGCTGCAGGGTGTGCAGGTATTGCCTTCAACTGCGGCGCTGGCTGACGGTATATATGTGAGAGTCAGGGGTTTTCTGGCCAGCGACGGCAGCTTGACTGCGCAGTCAGTCAGCGTGCAACAGGCTTCAGGCACAGACACTTTTGGACAGGTACGGCTGTCAGGCTCGATTGGTGCCTTTTTGAATACCGCCTCATTTGTGGTGCGTAATGTGCCGGTTGACGCCTCGGCCATCAACACAAGCACGGCTTGCCCCGGCACCGCGCTGGCCAGCGGCACCTTTGTGGAGGTTTCGGCCACCCAGCAGGCCGGAACCGATGTGGTCAAGGCGGTGTCGCTGGTTTGCCCGGCCGCTTCAGCCCTGCCGGCTTTTGCCATGCGCCAGTACCAGGGCACGGCCAGTGCCGTGGTCACCGCCGACAAAACCCTGACGCTGCTGCAAGCTGGTCGCCCAAACCAGCCCGTACGCTGGAGCAGCCAGACCGCTTTTAACGGCCTCAGTGCAACAACATTGAATGGTGCCAGTGTGGTGATCGAGGCTTATCTGGATGTCTCAGGCCAGCTGATCGCACGGGAGATCCGCAGCCCCGGCCAGCAGGAGGCCGACCGTTTTGACCCACGCAACGGCCCTGGTGCCTGGGATCAGTATGACGGCCAGTACCGCGAACCCCCGCCCGATTCCCCCAAACCGGGCGACAAACCCGGCACTACTCCCCCAACTGACCCGTCCGCACCTACCTGAAAGAAGCCAAAATGCAGCCCCACCACCATAATGAAGACCATCACCGCGGCCTGGCCGGTGACCTCGAAACCCTGGCCCGCCAGACTCATAATCGTCGCCAGCTTCTGGCCTGGCTGGGTGCCGGGGCGGCTTTTCCGCTGGTCGGTTGCGGCGGTGGAGGCAGCGACAGCGGCACCACAAGCACAACGACCACCAGCTCAGGCAGTTCCAGTGTGGCGGCGGCTTCAACCAGCAGTTCCACGGCCAGCACAAGCAGCAGCACCACAAGCACAACGTCTTCCAGTTGCAGCACCATACCAAGCGAAACTGCAGGGCCTTACCCTGGTGACGGCACCAACTCTGCCAATGGCAGCGTCGTCAACGCCCTGACGCTGTCCGGCATTGTGCGCAGCAACATTGTCACCAGTGTGGCCAGCGCCAGCGGCACCGCTGCCGGTATTCCACTGACCATCACACTCAAGGTTGTGAACACAGCGTCAAGTTGCGCCTCACTGGCCGGTTTTGCCGTTTACCTGTGGCATTGCGACGCCACGGGCAAGTATTCGATGTATGACATCGCAACTGAAAACTACCTGCGTGGTGTCCAGGTCACCAACAGCTCGGGTGAGGTCACTTTCACCACCATCTTCCCCGGCTGTTATTCAGGTCGCTGGCCGCACATGCATTTTGAAGTCTATTCCAGCCTGGCTTCGGCCACCAGTGGCAACAACGACATCAAG
>JAZKIK010000791.1:3363-6064 GCA_040384925.1 Pseudomonadota bacterium
CCTGCAACACCGTGTACGCCAGCAGCATCTACACCGGCAGCGCAGCCAACCTGGCATCGTCCAGCCTGGCCAGCGACAACGTGTTCAGCGATGGTTCAACCCTTCAAGTGGCTACTGTGACTGGCAGCAACACAGCCGGTTATGTGGCGACGCTGCAGCTTGGGGTTTCGGTCTAGGGTTTGCTGGCGGATGTGGATGTTTTGGCGGTATCCGCCTATAACTGAAGGTGACTGTCGAGTCATGCCGTCTCGTCAAGCACATCAAGCTCCATGCCCCAGCGCGTAAACTCCGGCTCAAACTCGGCCAGTTTCAGCAGGCCAACACAGGCACTGGCACCCGTCGCCATGATCTGGCCGCTGGCCAGTTTTCGGGCCAGCAAAATCGCCGCCATGCAGGGAATTTCAGGGCCGTGGTTGTTGTCGGCTGCGATATGCCAGGCGCGGCGGGCAAATTTCCCGGCAGCATCCAGGCCTTCCACCCGCACCACCATGCCTCCCAGCGCACTGCCCATGAAGTTCATGGCACTGGCTGCGCCCTCAAGCAAGCCGGCCAGACGCATCGGATGTTTGACGATTCCCCAGGCGCTGAGCCCGGCCAGCAGGGCAAAACCATGTTGTGTGAAGCCCAGTTCAAGCGCGGCACTGAACATGACCTGGCGTGTGACCCGATAGCGGGCCGGGAAAAGCTCCAGGTCGGGAATGTCACACAAAGCCCCCAGTCGCGGACGCAAGCGGGCAAATGTCACCACCTCGGGTTGGGCCCAGCCCCGCCGCTGTTGCCACCGGCCGTCCGTCCACACATCAAGCGGCTGGCCGCAATAACTGAGCACACCGGCCAGTGTTGCCACGCCACGCGGCGCCTGTTGGGCCGGGGCTATGCAGCTATTGATGCTGTCGACGCGGTGCCAGCCTTTGCAAAGATGCTCAACCACTGCCGACGACAGCGCAGGCACTGTGCTGGCACCGCTGATGGCAGTCCGGCCTGCATCGCTGAAAACATTGTTGACGTTTTTGGCAAAGTCACAAACAAAGCGCCTGCCATCTGCCAGATCAATATAGTGCGCCCCGGCATCCGCCGCAGCCAGGGCCACGTCGTAGGCCTGTTGCTGAAACGGTCCGGCAGTGTGAATCAGCAGGTCAACGCCCAGCTCGCGCAGGGATTGTGCAAAGTTGGCAGCCGAATGGTCAATGGCCACACCCCGGCTGCCATGTCCCAGCTCACGGGCCAGCGCCTCTGCCCGACGCAAATCCCGCCCGCCTATCAGCAGCTGTATCGACGAATCGCCCTGCAAGGCACGGCAGATGCGTGTACCAAAATTGCCATAACCTCCCAGAACCAGTGTTTTCACGTCAGCAAATCCTTTTTTGTCTCAAGCCATCAGGTCATCAGGCCACAGCCCGCTCACGCAAGGTTTCATACAGACGCGAATGATGAATCAGTATGTCCATGATGCCGCGCAGCACGGCCGGAGAGTTCAGCGCCTGCGTGCTCATGGAAGTGTGTGCGTCATAGGACTCCATGATGGCATTTTGCAGTTCTTTGGGCAGGTCGGGTGATGTTGCAAACTGCTCGCGGGTGTTGTTGCTGGCTTGCAACTGCAGTTTTTTTGATTCGGCCACCTTGCCCAGAATTGTGCTGTTGACGTAACTGAGCTGGTCCTGGTCGCTGGTGTCGGCACCAAACAGCTCATTGAGTTTTTGAATCAGCTCGGCCATCAGGGCCGTCTGTTTTTCTGCCAGGCTGCCGCTGCCCGCTTCGGTAATCGGCGCGATTTTGATGTCTTCACCGACATGCAGCGGCATGGCTTTGACACCCTGCATTTTCAGGTGATGGTGGGTCAACACAACTTTTGACAGGTCAATGCCTTCACGTTCGCGGCCAAAATCAAGCAGTGGCAGCAGCCGTTTGAAAAATATGGCCCGCTGCTCGATGGCGCTGTTGCCGTAGTCAAAAATCTGCGACAAAAAGGTGTAAAGCCGCAAATAAGTGCCCATGTCAGCCTTGAAGAGCACCAGCGCGTCCAGCTCGTCCTGCGCGGCTTTGGCTGCCTTTTTGTCTGCCGCCGCCTGCAAGGCCAACTGCACTGCCTTGTAGCGTTTGACGATTCTGTCCTGCACTGGCTCCAGCGCGTGAATCAGCTCGCTCTGTTTTGCATTCGGGTTCAGCTCAACCTGCGCCACGCGGTACACCTCAAAATCGTCATAGTGGCCGGCCGCGTCCAGTTTGGCGCGCAGGTTGAACACCAGGTGCGGGTCGGTGGTGGCCGACAGCTGTGCCGTGTTGTAGTAGGTTTTAAAGGCCTCCAGCACTTCGTCCGCGCTGTTGACAAAGTCAATCACATAGGTGGTGTCCTTGCCGGGGTGGGCGCGGTTCAGTCGGCTCAGCGTTTGCACTGCCTGTATGCCTGCCAGGCGTTTGTCCACATACATGCCGCACAGCAGGGGCTGGTCAAAACCGGTTTGAAACTTGTTGGCTACCAGCAAAATCTGGTAGTCCTCACCCTTGAAGGCTTCCCGAATGTCACGGCCTTTTAAACCAGGGTTCAGTGCCGCGCTGGTTTCAGTCACGCTGCTGCCAGCTGATTCAGCATCAGTGATTTCACCTGAAAAAGCCACAAGCGTGCCCATGCTGTAGCCGCGCTCCTTGATATAGCTGTTGATGGCCCGTTGCCAGCGCACCGCCTCCAGCCGGCTGCCCACCA
>JAZKIK010000792.1:0-1292 GCA_040384925.1 Pseudomonadota bacterium
AGGCCGATGCAGCCAGCCTGATAGCCGCCATTCGCATGGCGCGGCGGCTGGCTGGGCCTTCAGCTCAGTTGGCAGGATAAAACGCGCTTGGTATGCCGGCGCAGCGGGCCTGGCTGGCCCGGCAATCCAAGGCCATCAGCGGTTTTTCAGGCTGTCTCGGATTTCGCGCAGCAGCACGATGTCTTCAGGCGGGGCAGCAGGGGCAGCCGGTGCCGGTGGCGCGTCGTGGTGGCCCTTCAGGCGGTTGATCTGCTTGACCATCATGAAGATGATGAAAGCCAGAATGAAAAAGTTGACACAGACAGTCAGAAAGTGGCCATAGGCAAAGACCGGTACGCCAGCCTTTTTGAGTGCGTCCAGCGTCATGTCTGTGCCTGCCGGAACATTTCCAAGAAGAATGTACATGCTGGAAAAGTCCAGCTTGCCAAACACCAGCCCGACCACCGGCATGATCAGGTCGCTGACCACGGCCTCAACAATCTTGCCAAAAGCCGCCCCTATGATCACGCCGACCGCCAGATCGACCACATTGCCCTTGATGGCAAACTGCTTGAACTCCTGAACCATACCCATGGGCCTTCTCCTTTGAACGGGTTTGAAAGGCGCGATTATCAGCGTAGGGCAGCATCTGCTCCTGCGGCAGGGATTCCTTCTGGTAACAAAAATACAAAGCCTGCACAAACATGCAGGGGTGCCGCTGGTTTGACGCAGCCGACAGGGTCTGCGCAATCGCCTGATAGCGTGGCCGACGTTGAAAACCGGCGTTACGCTCCGCTACAATCGGGGGTTGTCCCCACTATGCCTTTTTCAAGCCCGTTCTTGAAGGACTTCCATGACCCAAGCAAGCGTGAATACAAACGTTACGGGCGCGCCACAAGGTGCCCCACTAGACAAAGATAAAAGAAACTGGATCGTTGGTACAGCCGTCATCGGTGGTGCTGGCGCAGCCGCCGTTGCACTGCCTTTTGTCAGCACTTTTCAGCCTTCTGAAAAAGCAAAAGCCGCCGGTGCTGCGATTGAAGTTGATATTTCAGCCATTCGCCCCGGTGAAAAACTGACGGTTGAATGGCGCGGCAAGCCGGTCTGGATCGTCAGGCGCACACCCGAGCAACTGGCCAAACTCAAGGACAACGACGCCGAACTGGCCGATCCGCAATCCAAACGCAAACCGTCCGAGCTCACGCCCGAATACGCCCGCAACGAAGGCCGCTCCATCAAGCCCGAGCTTTTTGTTGCCGTCGGCATTTGCCCGCATCTGGGTTGCTCGCCTTCGGACCGTTTCCAGTCCGGTG
>JAZKIK010000792.1:1313-3308 GCA_040384925.1 Pseudomonadota bacterium
CATGGCGGTTTTCTGTGTCCCTGCCACGGCTCGACCTTCGACATGGCCGGACGTGTCTACAAAAACAAACCGGCACCGGACAACCTCGAAGTTCCTCCGCACATGTTCCTGTCAGACACCCGTCTGCTGATTGGTGAAGACAAAAAGGCCTGAAGACGGCGTTTTCCGAATCCGACACATCTTCAAAAGACCTTGCCAAAAGCGCCTGAAACCAGACTTCAACTGATTCAGGCGAGCAGCAAAAACCCCCACAGAACCAGGATCAGTTATGGCTGAATTCAAAGAAGTCGCCCCCGATGCCCCGTTTGCTGAAAAAGCGATCACCTGGGTTGACAACCGTTTCCCTGCCAGCAAGCTCTACAAAGAGCATCTCAGCGAATATTACGCACCAAAGAATTTCAACTTCTGGTACATCTTCGGCTCGCTGGCCCTGCTGGTGCTGGTGATACAGATCACCACCGGTATTTTTCTCACCATGAATTACAAGCCCGATGCCGCGCTGGCATTTGGCTCGGTTGAATACATCATGCGTGACGTGCCCTGGGGCTGGCTGATTCGTTACATGCATTCAACCGGCGCTTCGGCATTTTTTGTCGTGGTTTACCTGCACATGTTCCGTGGCCTGATTTACGGCAGCTACCGCAAGCCACGTGAGCTGATCTGGGTTTTTGGCTGTGCAATTTTCCTGTGCCTGATGGCAGAGGCATTCATGGGTTATCTGCTGCCGTGGGGCCAGATGAGCTACTGGGGCGCTCAGGTGATTGTCAATCTGTTTGCCGCAATTCCATTCATCGGCCCTGATCTGGCCCTGCTGATCCGTGGTGACTATGTGGTGGGTGATGCAACGCTGAACCGCTTTTTTGCCTTCCACGTGATTGCTGTTCCGCTGGTTCTGCTGGGCCTGGTTGCTGCACACATCATCGCCCTGCATGAAGTGGGCTCCAACAACCCTGACGGTGTTGAAATCAAGGCGACCAAGGGTGCTGACGGCCATCCGGTGGACGGCATTCCTTTCCACCCCTACTACACCGTGCACGACATTTTTGCCGTCAGCATGTTCCTGATGGCCTTCACGGCAGTGATCTTCTTTGCGCCAGAAGCCGGTGGTTATTTCCTTGAATACAACAACTTCATCCCTGCCGATTCGCTGAAGACCCCCGCACACATCGCACCGGTCTGGTACTTCACGCCGTATTACTCGATGCTGCGTGCCACGACCGATGACCTGATCAATGTGGCCGTGCTTATCATTGCTGTTGCCACGGTGTTTGCCTTCCTCAAAGGCAAGTTCAGCATGATGATCAAGATCGCCATTGCAGTGGCTGCCCTGGTGGTCATGGTTCTGCTCAAGACTTTTGACGCCAAATTCTGGGGCGTGGTGGTCATGGGTGGCTCGGTCATGATTCTGTTCGCCTTGCCATGGCTGGACTACAGCGAGGTCAAATCGATCCGTTATCGTCCTGACTGGCACAAATATGTCTACGGCGTTTTTGTGTTCCTCTTCCTGATTCTGGGTTACCTTGGCATTCAGCCACCCGGCGTCTGGGGCAGTTTCAGCCTGGGCAGCCTGCTGACGCTGGACATTGCACAAACCATCTCGCAAATCGGTACTCTTTTTTACTTTGGCTTTTTCCTGCTGATGCCATGGTGGAGTCGTCTGGGTACCCCCAAGAAGGTTCCTGACCGCGTGACCTTTGCCGCCCACTGAGCTGGAGATCTATAACAATGAAAAAATTTATATTTGCTCTCGTCGCTTCACTCGGCCTGCTGGCTGGTGCTCACGCCAGTGAAGGCGGAATTGCCTGGGACAAGGCACCCAGCAAGACCAACGACCTGGGGGCCCTGCAAAACGGTGCCAAGCTGTTTGTCAATTACTGCCTGAACTGCCACTCAGCGGCTTTCATGCGTTTTAACCGCCTGAAAGACATTGGCCTGACGGATCAGCAGATCAAGGAAAACCTGCTTTTCACGACTGAAAAAGTCGGTGAAACCATG
>JAZKIK010000793.1:0-8943 GCA_040384925.1 Pseudomonadota bacterium
CCGGAGCCTGAGGCCAAGGGTGCCAGGTAAACCACATCGCTCACGCCAGCAGGAATTGCGTCTGCATGAGCCAGGGCATTTGCTGCCACACTGCAGTTGTCACCGTGTTTGCGAAGTTCGGCGGCCAGGCTGTCTGCAACTCCATCTGCAAGGGTGTCACCCGTGATCAGCCAGCTGCGCTGCATGCGCCTGCGCGCCAGAATCACGCACTGCTGGGACACACCGCCCTGGTCAGCCTGGCCTGGTGTCAGTATTTCCACCCCCTCAAAACCTGAGGCTTCGAGCAGTTTTTTCCATTGCGCCTGGTACAGCAAGGCATAGTCGCGCAAGCCGGTATCCCGGAAATTCCACATGCCTGTTGTCAAACCGAATGTCAGGTCACCCCAGTTCAGCCGGCCGGTATTTTCAACCATCAAGAGCAGGCCGCCGGGGGCCAGCAAATCCCTGACATGCGAAAGCGTCTGGGCCAGATCGGGTGTGGCATGCAACACGTTGGCGGCCACTGCCAGATCAAAACCGCCCACCGCAACACCCTGGGCCGAAGGCGGCAGGGAAATGTCGAGCGGGGCAAAAGACAGGCCACGGCCGGCAAATTTTTTGCGCGCCCGCGCCAGCAGCGATGTGCCCAGGTCGGTGTACAGATAGCGGCTGCCGGCAGGCAGTTGCGGCAGCACATGTTCGGTTGTTGCGCCGGTACCTGCGCCCACCTCGATCACGGCCAATGGGCGGCTGCGTGGCAGCAGGGCCACGATGCCGGCCGCAATGTTCTGCACGGCCCGCGAAAATGGCGAACGCTCGTAAAGCGCTTCGGCAAGACTGGCATCACCATCGGGAAACAGCAGCGACAGCGGATCAACCTTGCCCGTCAGCGCATCGGCCAGGCGTGGCCCGCAGCGCCGCAGCAGGGTAAGTTCAGCCTGGGCTGCCGGATGTGCGCGCAAGGCCTGGTCGGCCAGCGCGTCGGCATTGCCTTTGGCGCCCAGTTGCTGCACACCGGCAGCGGCCAGGGTTTTGAGCAGGTGATCGCGCAGGCGGCGCATGGGCTCGATCACGCTTACAGCTGAAGCGGCCTGCAGGTCATGGCAACCCAGGGCTACAAAAGCGGCTTCTGTGTAGGCCAGGCTGATGTCGTCAAGCACCACCCCCAGCGTGTCATAAACCTGCAGGGCCTCGCGCTCGCGCTGTACCGGGGCAACAAGCTGCAAGGCCATGCTGGCGGTATCAGGCAGCAGCGGCCTGGGTGCCTGCTCTTGCCATTCAAGGCCATAAAGCCACTGGCGCCAGGGTTCGCTGGCGCGTGCGGCGGGGGTGTCGCGGTACAGCACGGCCTCGCGCAGCATGCTTTCGTTGGCTATGCGCAGTGCCTGCTCGGTTTCATGCGGCGCGTGTTGTGCCGTCAGCAAGAGGTAGCGCATCAGCTTCAGGCGCAGTGCCTTGCCGATGTTTTCATTTGACAGCAGATGGCGCCGCGTCAGCTCACCCAGGCCAAAACGCTGCACCAGCAATTCAATATTCGATTCAAACGACGGATCAACCAGCCAGTCGGCCACATCGGCGCTGGCGTCCAGCGAACGCACCAGCCGAAGGCGGCGTGTGCTGAGCAGATCTACCCATTGCGCGCTGCTGGGCGTAAAGGAATTGGTGGCAGGGTTGACGATGGCGTCGGCCGTGGACACAAAGTCGGCAATCACCAGCAGGCCACCCGGTGCCAGATGGGACTCGATGTTGTTGAAAAGGCCTTCCTTGTCGGCAATCAGGCCGGTGACCTCAAAACCAAAAATCAGGTCAAACAGCCCCGGAAAGGGAACTGCGCTTGAATCGCTGCGCTGCAGTTGCACCCTTTGCCCCAGCCCCAGCCGTTTGATGCGGCGTTTGCCAACCTCGACCTGCCCGGCCGAGATGGTAAAACCCTGCAGTTGCAGGTGTGGATGGCGTACCGCCAGCTCACACAGGTCGGCAGCATGGCCACAACCATAATCCAGCACACGCCGCATGCGTGAAAAATCAATGCCCGAGAACAGGTTGTCCTTCAGCTCGCGCTGGGACGATAGAAAAAGCGCCCGTGCACCTGGGTTTTCTTCCTTTTCAAACAGCGCGCGTATCCACGAAAAACCGGGCACGGGCGCAGGCAGGAAACCAAAGGTCAGGTGCCCTTCATCGTCTTCAGACAGGGTGCCGGACTCATGTTCGCGTTCTGACACCACGGTCAGCTCGTCATAAAAATCGTACACAACAGCTGAACCAGTGGCCAGTGCGGTCTGCGGCGTTGCGGGTGACTCATGCGGCTGCAATTGCACAGGCTGAACTGCAGGCGCGCTTAACCAGTAGGCTTGACGCTGAAATGCATAGGTGGGCGCTGCCAGCTTGCGGCGGCCAGCATGGGTGTGGATGGCGTCCCAGTTCAGCGCCACACCGGCACGATAAAGCGCAGCCTGTGCCTGTGACAGGCTCAGATCATCAGGCAGATTGCGCCGCAGGGAGGTGACAAACAGTCGCTCGGGCTGAATCACTGCACCCAGCCCGCTCAGCACGCCTTGTGGGCCCAGTTCCACAAAGGTGTCGCAGCCGAGGGCAGCCAGACTTTCCATGCCCTCAAAAAAGCAGACCGGCTGGCGTGCATGGCTGCGCCAGTGGGTCGCGTCAAACTGGCTGTGCGATTTGCCAGTCAGGTTGGAGACGATGGGAATGCGCGGCACACGCGCCACAAAGGCTGCAGCGGCCTGCTCAAAAGCCGCCAGCATGGGGTCGAGCAGCACCGAGTGAAACGCATGCGAAACCGGCAGTTGCACACTGCGCATGCCCAGCGATTGCAGATGTTGCTG
Organism: Pseudomonadota bacterium; assembly: GCA_040384925.1. Classification (GTDB taxonomy): domain Bacteria; phylum Pseudomonadota; class Gammaproteobacteria; order Burkholderiales; family Burkholderiaceae_C; genus Polaromonas. Next base: position 2,823 of record JAZKIK010000793.1, read on the forward strand.
AAGGCTTTCAAGCTCGTGCAGTGCACCGGCTACTGCGGTGTTGGCCGGGCCATTTCTGGCGGCAATGGCGAGACTTGAACCCGCACCCTTGAGCAGCGGCTCGATACGGCTGGCTGAGCTTGACACCACCAGCATGCCGCCGCCAGCGGGCAGGGCCTGCATCAGGCGGCCACGTTCGGCCACCAGCTTCAGGGCATCTTCTTCACTGAGCACACCAGCCACTGCTGCAGCGGCATATTCACCCACGCTGTGCCCCATGACGGCGGCCGGCACCACACCCCAGGCCCGCCACTGGGCTGCAAGCGCCAGTTCCAGTGCCACCACCAGCGGCTGCGCCAGACGGGTGTCGTCAATGCTGGCCGTGCCAAAAAGAAGCGCCAGTGCGGGCTGGCCCAGCAGTTGGTCAAGCAGCGGGGCAAAACGATCCAGCGTGGCACGGAATACCGGCTGCGTTTTATAGGCCTGAGCCGCCATGCCGGCATATTGCGAGCCCTGGCCGGTGAACAGAAAGGCAATACGCGGTGTGCGTTCGACCGTGCTTGTGTCGGCACCCTGCAGGGCAGCGGCCATGGCGCTTGCATCGCTGGCGACCACCGCCATGCGGTGTCTGTGATGGCTGCGCCCTGCTCCGGCTGTAAAAGCTGCATCGGCCAGATCGACGCCACCAGCCTGCAGCCAGTCGGCCCAGCGTTTAGCCAGCTGGCTCAGGGCCGGCGGCGTGCGTGCTGACAGGGCCAGCAACTGTGCTGCCGCTGCCCTTGTCTGCGGGGGCGCTGGCAGCAGCGCGGGGCCTTCAAGCACCACATGGGCATTGGTGCCTGAAAATCCAAACGCACTGACGCCGGCAATGCGGCGGCCATCAATACCGTCCCACTGCACCGCCTTGACGGGAATCTGCAGTTCCACCGTGCCTGAGTCGATTTCAGGGTTGATGTCTGTGAAGTTCAGATGCGCTGGCACCACGCCATGCTGGACACACAAAATGGCCTTGATCAGGCCAGCCACACCGGCTGCAGCCTCAAGGTGCCCAAGATTGGTCTTGACGGAACCCACCATCAGCGGTGCGTCACGGCCTTCACCCAGGACTTCGGCCAGGGCCTCGACCTCGATGGGGTCACCAAGCTGGGTGCCGGTGCCGTGGGCCTCGATATAACCGACCTGACGCGGTGCGATGCCTGCACGCTGCAGGGCAGTACGCACTGCAGCTTCCTGTGCGGGGCCGTTGGGAGCAGTCAGGCTGTTGGACCGGCCGTCCTGATTGACGCAGGAGCCCCGGATGACGGCCAGCACCCGGTCACCGGCGGCCTCGGCATCGGCCAGCCGTTTGAGCACCACGATGCCGCAACCCTCGCCATGGCCAAAACCATCGGCAGCAGCGTCAAAAGTCTTGCACCGCCCGTCAGCAGCCGTGGCACCCAGCTTGGCACTGGCCACCAGCGGCTCGGGTGACAACAGCAGATGCACGCCACCGGCAAGCGCCATGCTGCATTCACCACTGCGCAGGCTTTGCAGGGCCAGATGCACCGCAACGAGAGATGAGGAGCAGGCCGTATCAACAGCCATGCTGGGGCCGGCAAGGTTCAAAAAGTATGACAGCCTGCCAGCGGCCACACTGGTGTGCGCGCCTGAGGCAGACCAGCCGTCGATGTTTTCAGGCGCAGGTGAGCCGCGCAGGGTGAGCCCGTAATTGTTGTGATAAAGGCCCAGAAACACCCCGCAGTCTGTGCCCGAAAGCTTGTCGGCAGGGGATGCGGCGTTTTCCAGCGCCTCCCAGGCGACTTCCATCAGCAGGCGCTGCTGCGGGTCCATCGCCATGGCTTCCCGGGGTGCCACACCAAAAAACGCGCCGTCGAAGCCGCTGATGTCTTCCTGCAGAAAACCGGCGCGGCGCATGTTCATCTTGCCGGGCACGCTGCGGTCAGCGTCATGCCAGGCGTCGATGTTCCAGCGGCTGGCGGGTACATCAACAATAGCGTCCCGGCCTTCAAGCAGCATGCGCCACAGGGCTTCGGGTGAATCGGCCCCGCCCGGAAAACGGCAGCCAATGCCGACCACCGCTATCGGTTCAGCCCGCTCGATCGGGTGGTTGCTGGTCAAAACAGGCACAGGTTCTTGGCTCACGAATCGGCTCTCTGGGTTAGGACTTGTTGACGATCCATTCGGTGCCGTCATTCAGCCCGGACAATGGCAGTTCACGACTACTTTTGTATCAAACAGGCCTGTGGCGCTTTTCATGCGGGCATGTATTGCTATCATTTTTAAAGTTTGTTATGGTCTTGCAAAAGCCGGATCGGACAATCAGGAAGCAGCTGCTACATGATAGTGTGATGCAGACTGGTGCCAGCGGTGGTCATTCGTTTTCTTAAAAATTTAACGATGGCCTGCACCGATGGATGGTTGAAGGCCAGTGTGGCCGGCACGGCGATTCCGAGCCGGGTCGACAGTTGCGAGCGCAGTTCGATGGCGGCCAGCGAGTTCAGGCCCAGCTCGCCAAAAGGCAGGTCAAGCGACACATCGCCCGGTGCCAGCCCCAGCACCCTGGCCAGGCTTTCGCGTACCAGGGCATCCAGGTCAGGCTCGTTCAGAACCGCCTGCTGACCCGCATCGCCTGCTGGCGCTGCACCCAGCTGCAGGGCCTGAGCGCTGGCAAGCGCTGATACAGGCAGCAAAGCGGAAGCAGCTTCATGGCCCAGGTCCTGATACAGCCTGGCACCTGCACCATCGGCACGGGCCCAGCGCGCCAGCTTTTCCCAGTCGATGTCCGCAGCGACGGCTTCGGCAAGAGGTGTGGCCAGCAGGGCTTCCAGGGCAGCTGTGGCACGAGTTGCCGCAAAAGGGCGAATGCCAAGATGATCCCAGTGGGCAGCCAGTTGCGCGCTGCCAGCGTTTGCCATGCCCGAGCCTTGCCAGGTGCCCCACATCACACTCAGGGCGGGCACGCCTTCGGCACGCCAGCGGCGCGCCAGTGCGCCAAGTGCAGCATTGGCCGCAGCATAAGCACCGGCCCCGGTCAGCCCGCAAAGTGCGCTGACGGATGAAAACAGTACAAAAGCATCAAGGCTTTGATCACGTGTTGCCTCGCGCAGAACCCTGGCCCCATCCAGCTTGGCGCGCATGACTTCTGCAACATCCGGCCAGGCATGCTGGTAAAGCAGGGCATCGTCCTGAATGCCGGCGGTATGAAACACGCCTGCCAGCTGTACACCGTCTGCGGCCAGACCGGCCAATGCAGCAGCAACTGCGACAGGGTCTGCAATGTCGGCGGCAACCGTGCGCAGGCGCACACCTTGCGCCTGCCACTGCGCGGCCTCCGGCAGCGGGCGTATGCTGCGGCCTATCAGCATCAGCTCACGCGCACCCTTGCCCACCAGCCAGCTTGCCAGCGCACGGCCAATGCCGCCAAAACCGCCGCTGATCAGATAACAGGCAGCAGGCCTGGGCAAAAAGGGTTTGTATGGAACAGGCAGCGCTTTGACTCTGGGAACCAGCCGCCCTGAGGCGGTGTGCCTGACCCAGTCCTCGCCATCTGCTGCATTGAGTTCGCTTGCCAGTTGCGGGCCGGCATGGGCAAGACCTGCATCAAGGTCGATAAAACGGCAGCGCAGGTCAGGGTGTTCCAGAGTCACCGAGCGGCCAAATGAAATGGCCATGGCGGGATCAGTCGCGCCCTGCCAGGCACCTAGCACCACAATAATCAGCCGCCGGGGAAGCGCCTCGTCAGCCATCGCCTTGACCAGGGCAAGCAGACCGCCCAGCGACTGTCTGCGCTGCACTTCATATGGCTGATCACCGGTTTCAGGCGCACAGAAGTAGATTACATCCTGGCCCGGCGCAGAGGCAAGCGCCCCGAAGCTGCAGACAAAACCCGCTGAAACCAGGCCAGATGCCATGGTTTGCGCAAGTTTTATGTCACCAGCCAGCAGCAAGCGGCGGCCCGCACCAGCCTGGCTTGTTGCAACAGGGGCAGCCGACCAGGTCAACTGATGGAGCAGGCCATTGATATCTGCCGGCTCGGCTGTACTGGCCAGCCCCACTGGCGCAGCTTCAGGGCTTGAAGCGGGCCAGAATTGCCTGTGACGAAATGGATATGTTGGCAAACGCACTTTTTGAACTGCGCCTGCAGGGGCTGCCACCTGGGCAAGTGGAGGTGCCAGAGGCAGGGCCCCGCCTGCTGCCTGCAGCAAAAGCTGGCGTGCAGCCTCGATGTTGTCAGCACCGATTTCAATCTGGATCGCAAATTTTTTGCGGCCCATGTTCAGGCTGGCGCAGACGTCCGGCCATTGCATCTGCGCTGTCAATGCTGCAGCCATCCGGCCCGCCAGCTCACGCAGTGCAGTTTCATCGTGTGCGCCCAGCAGCAAGGTGGAAAAACTGTTGTTGCTGGCCATGGAAGCAGACGGTTCTTTGCCAACAGGCGCAGGGCCGACAATCAGGTGTGCATTGGTTCCACTCATGCCAAAGGCACTGACGCCGGCATAGGGAGCATGCAAAGGCCAGTCCGTACGCCGGGTAACCAGCTTCAGCTGCGAGCGCGCGGCATCAATATCGGGGTTCAAGTGTTCGTGATGCAGCGTGGGCGCAATGCTGCGGCGCTCGACGGACAGCAGGGTCTTGATCAGGCCGGCCATGCCTGAAGCGGCTTCAAGATGGCCAAGATTGGGTTTGAGTGCACCAATCAGCAGGGGCGCGGCCCGCTGCGCCGCGCCATAAACAGTGCCCAGGGCCTCGGCCTCGATGGCGTCACCCAGCAGTGTGCCTGTGGCATGTGCTTCAACATAAGCGACCTGCCCGGCAGCGATGCCGGATTGCTCCAGTGCGCGCCGGATCACGGCCTCCTGCGCCGGCCCGTTGGGCGCAGTCAGGCCATTGCTGCGGCCGTCCTGGCCGACCGCGCTGCCATGAATCACCGCGCGAATGGCGTCCCCCTGCGCAATGGCGTCCGACAGGCGCTTGAGTACCAGTACACCGCCACCCTCACCACGCACAAAACCGTCAGCAGAAGCGTCAAACGCGCGGCACTGCCCGTGTGATGACCACAGGCCGCTGCGGTGCACGGCCATGGAAACCAGTGGCGACAAAACCAGGTTGACTGCAGCTGCCAGCGCCGCATCACATTCGCGCTGGCGCAAGGCCTGGCAAGCCAGATGCACGGCGGCCAGGCCGGACGCGCAGGCTGCATCAATCACCATGCTGGGGCCGCGCAAGTCCAGCAGATAAGAAAGGCGGCCCGGCATCAGGCTGTGAAAACTGCCCGAGATGGCGTGTTTGTCGAGTGACTTGTCGTCATTGAGCAGCCACCACGCATAGTCGGAGTTTTGCGCGCCCAGGCCGAGGTAAACACCTGTGCGTGTACCTGCCAGGCTGCTGCCAGCGGCACCAGCGTCTTCCAGCGCCTGCCAGGCAAGTTCCAGCAACAGCCGCTGGTGCGGGTCCATGGCAAGCGCTTCTTCATCCGAAAGGCCAAAAAAGCCCGCATCAAAACCGGCAATGTCCTCAAAAAAGCCGCCCTGGCGCAATGGCTTTGATTCGTCGCCAGCAAAACGCGCCTGGCGCTGGGCCGGAATCTCACGCACTGCGCTGCCACCACCCTCCAGAAAGGCAGCAAACCCGTCTGCACCATCGGCCCCTGGAAAACGGCAACCCAGACCGACCACGGCAATCGGTTCGGTCAGTGCTGCGCGCTCCTGCTCCAGCTGGTTTTGCACCTGCTCCAGCGCATCCAGCGCACGTTCCAGCATGTCAGCCTGAGGGTTGGCCGCGGCTGCGGTGGCAATGGCGCTCACGAGCGGTCTCCCAAAAGTTTGTTCATGCGCGACAGGCTGGCCTGCAGGCGGCGTTCGTAGGCCTCAGCGCTGGCCTGTGGCGGCGGGTCTGACGCAACAACTGCGGGCGGGATTGTTTCAGGCGCAGCTTCTACAGCCGCAGGAGCTTCTATCACACGTTCACTCCGGATACGCGCCAGCAAATGTGCAGTGACCGCAGCAGGTGTCGGGTAGTTGTAGATCAGGGTTCCAGGCAGGCGGCGCTCAAGCTCGCGGCCCAGGTCTTCGGCAAATTCAGTGGCCATCAATGAGTCCATGCCTTGTTCACTGAAAGGCCGGTTGATATCAATCGCTGCCGC
>JAZKIK010000794.1:0-1712 GCA_040384925.1 Pseudomonadota bacterium
GTGTTTGAAGTTGTATGCACACGTTGTTTTTTAATGTTCACTACATCAGGCATTGTGATTTTTTAACACTTCTAAAAGTTATTTATAACCACAACTGTTCGGCGACGTGTCATGCGGGTAAAAATGTAAAGAGATGTATACGATTTTGCATGTACTCGTATACCAGGATGTTTGTCAGTGGTCTTGCCATCCCGCACGACCATGTGACTGTGGAGTTTTTCAAGTGCAAGAGTTGTCACATCATTTTGAGAGGGCTGGTTCTGGCGGGCCTGCCTTTTTGTCTTCCTCCCGATATTGGCTCACCGTCGGCGGGAACACGGGAGGTTTGTGATGCAGCCCTCTGCTGCCATCTCTGTAGGCATGTCCGCGAATGGACTGCCGGCCACTTCCCCTGAAGATGCTGACACACGCACCCGGTTGCGTTTCAGTGTTGAAGGACTTTCTGCGCGTGATGAAATCCTGTTCAAGTCGCTGGTGCGGCTGCTGGGCCACCGCACTCATCAGCAATGGTCTTACAGCACCGACAAACCCCATGTTCGTGTCACTGGTGATGTGGGTTATGTTGGTGAGGACTTGTTGCTGCAGCGCCCGGCCTCAACAGCCCAGGCCTTTCAGCCTTTGGTATTGCTGGTGGGGCATTCCCGCAAGCAGCATGAGTTTTTTCTGCATCAACCCATGCACGCCAATGAGCTTGAACTGCTGCTCAATCAGATCGGATCGAAAGTGGCCGGTCTGGTGGCCGTGACTGATGAGCCTCGTCTGGCTGCAACAGCCCCCAGTGCGCCAGTGGCTGTGTTTTCAAGCGCACGTTTTGATGACAACGAGGGTTTTGTCCTGCACCGATGGCCGCCTGCTGCCATGCTGGGTTCACCGGTGCGCATCAAACTCGCCACCGTGATGCGCGGCCGCCCCATGACTTTGAATGCACTGCAAAAACGCTCGGGTTTCAGCCAGCAGGAGTGTGCTGAATTTGTAGACTTGCTCAGGCGTGCAGAACTGCTGGCGCGCACAGAGCCTGCGCTTCAGGCCAATGCGCCGCTTGCTGCTGTTGAGTCAAACCCCGCGCTGCCGATAGCAGCGCCATCACCTGCACCCTTGCCAACCGCCTCAGGTCGACTGGCTTTTGTAGTATCGCCAAAGACCGCATCCACCAGCGCTGGCAGCCAAGGGCCCACAATCGGCTTGCTTGCACGTATACGCAACCGGCTGGGTTTGTCGGCACCACATTCCGCATGAGTACTGAACACAAAATTTTGTTTACCGGCACCATGGGTGCAGGCAAAACAACCGCGATTGCCGCCATCAGTGAAATAAAGCCCATCAACACCGATGTGCGCAACCACGATGCGTCGCTCAACAAGCTCATGACCACGGTAGGGCTTGACTACGGCGAGCTGACCATCAGCGAGGACGAAAAATTGCGGCTGTACGGCACACCCGGCCAGCAGCGCTTTGAATTCATGTGGAAGATACTGGCACGTGGCGCGCTGGGGCTGGTGATTCTGGTGGACAACAGCCGTCCTGATCCGCTCGCTGACCTTGATGTCTATCTCGACGGTTTTGCCGATCTGATCAACGAGGCCGCCTGCGTGGTCGGTGTCGGCAAGACGGAAACTCATCCACTGCCCGATATCGACACCTTTGCCCGGCGCATGGAGGCCAAAAACGTGTTCAGCCCGGTATTTGCCGTCGATGTACGTGACCCGCAGCAG
>JAZKIK010000795.1:0-2155 GCA_040384925.1 Pseudomonadota bacterium
GCCATGAATTCCGTGCTTTTGGCACCATAGACAATGTTTTCACGTGTGGCCATCACACGTTCGGTCGAATAACTGTCAAGCAGGCTGTCATCAGCCTGGGCGCGCTGCACCAGCGCCAGTTTCCAGGCCAGATTGGCCGCATCGTCCAGGCCGGAATTGAGTCCGCGCACGCCAAAAATCGGCACCAGATGCGCTGCATCACCGGCAAACAGCACCCGCCCCTGGCGGTAGCTGGGCAAGGTAAGGCACTTGGCGTTGTAGATTGAGATCCACAGCGGCTCCCAGGGCTCGTTCTCACCAATCATGGCCAAATGGCTTTGCACCCGCGGCAACACGTTTTCGGGTTTGACGGCTTCCACCGGGTCTTCGTCATCACGGATCTGGTAATCAATACGCCACACATCGTCAGGCTGGCGGTGCATCAGAATCGTCGATCCGGGGTTGGACGGCGGGTCAAACCAGGCCAGGCGCTCCACATCACGCTTTGTTTTTTGCACCACGTCAACAATCACATAACGGCCTTCGTACTGCGTGCCTTCCAGTTGCAGGCCGAGTTGCTCACGCACCGTGCTGCGCCCACCGTCGCAGGCCACCAGCCAGTCGGCAAACACCGTGTGCAGGCCCCCGGCAGATTCAATATCAACAAACACCCCATCAGCCTGCGGCCGCACAGCCACCACCCGGCTCGACCAGCGCACATCAACCATGCCGCTGTAGTTCAGCGCCGCCTTGTGCGCAAACTCCTCGGCATAAAACTGCTGGATATTGATCATGGGCGCAAAACGCTGGGTCGGCTCGCTGGGCATTTCAAAATGCAGCACTTCACGGTCACGAAAATAACTGCGGCCACCCACCCATGACAAACCCTTGTCCACCAGCGGCTGGGCGGCCCCCACCCAGCCAAAAATCTCCTGCGACCGGCGCGACATGCAAATCGCCCGGCTGCCAGCGCAATAAGCAGCGTCCAGCTCGATCACCAGGCTGGGCACACCATAACTGGCCAGCAAGGCTGCCGTTGTCAAACCGACCGGGCCACCGCCTGCAATCAGTACGGGAACCTGGCCGGGCCAGGCGTTTTGGGAGGTATTTGTCACTTTGTTGTCCTGCATCAATATTTGGTTGCGGATACAACTATAAATAAATAAAGTTGCGAGCGCAACCTTATTCAGACAAGGGTTTTCCCTTGGTCAAAGCAAATACGGCTTTTGCAGAACCCACACAGTCGCGCCACCGGGGAAGGGCAAAACCTGGTTCTGACCCATCTTTAATCTATCCTCTACCCATGTACGCCAAATTTTTCGGTCTGAATCAGGACCCTTTTTCAATCGCCCCTGACCCGCGTTACCTTTTCATGAGCGAAAGGCACCGCGAAGCGCTGGCGCATCTGCTCTACGGCCTGGGGGGCGGTGGTGGTTTTGTACTGCTCAGCGGCGAAATCGGCACCGGCAAAACCACGGTCTGCCGCTGTTTTCTGGAGCAGATTCCTGGCAACTGCAATGTGGCCTATATCTTCAACCCCAAGCTGTCGGTCATCGAACTGCTGCGCTCGATTTGTGACGAGTTCCATATCCCCCTGCCCGCAACTGCGGCCAGCGCCAAGGACTTTACCGATCCGCTGAATGCGTTTTTGCTGGCCGGCCACGCGGCAGGCAAAAACAATGTGCTGATCATTGACGAGGCACAGAACCTGTCAGCCGATGTGCTGGAGCAGTTGCGCCTTTTGACCAATCTTGAAACCAGTGAACGCAAGCTGCTGCAGATTGTGCTGATCGGCCAGCCCGAGTTGCGCCGCATGCTCGCCCGGCCCGAGCTTGAACAGCTGGCGCAGCGTGTCATTGCCCGTTTTCACCTCGACGCGCTTTCAGTGCAGGAAACCAGCCACTACATCGCACACCGTCTGGCCGTGGCCGGCATGACGGGTGCCTCACCATTTGATGCCAAGGCGCTGGCACGTATTCACAAACTGTCGCGCGGTGTGCCACGCCGCATCAATCTGCTGTGCGGCCGCGCCCTGCTCGGTGCCTATGCCAGCGGCAAGGCGGTCGTCAACAGCCAGACTGTTGACAAGGCGGCGCTGGAGGTTTTTGGCCCCAAACTGGGTCTGGACCCAACTGCTGACCAGGCACGGCAGCGCCGCCTGGGATTTGAAGCTTTA
>JAZKIK010000795.1:2165-2530 GCA_040384925.1 Pseudomonadota bacterium
CCTGTTTTTGCGCTCCGCGCCCGGTGGAGCGATATGGGCGTCATTTCAGGCAATACCGGTGCCCAGCCCCAAAACGGCGGCGTCAAAACCGGCCCTGCTGCCTGCCGCGCCCGAGCTTGCCGGCGGCACGCCCACCAGCACCGTGTCAGGCAGCCTGACGGGCACGATTGCAGGCAGCTCGGTCACAGCCGTGACAAGCGTAGCCGTCGTATCAGTCACCACATCCGCCCCGATACCCCTCATTGATTCAAAAACCGGCCTCGCCAATCTGGTCAACACCACACCCATCAGCCAGAACACAGCCTGGCAGATGCTGGGCAAGGCGTGGAACCTGGCCATTGCTGATGGTGATTTTTGTGAGGCAG
>JAZKIK010000795.1:2540-2868 GCA_040384925.1 Pseudomonadota bacterium
AGCGCAACTGCAGCGAATTTATTGCTACACCAACAAGCAAACCAGCCTGTCCCTGATACGCGAGCTGGACCGACCGGGTGTGCTCACACTTGTGGATGACAACAAACGCCCGGTTTACGCACAACTGCAGGGGCTGGGTGCACAAACCGCCACCCTGAGCCTGGGCACCCAGACTTTCAGCCTGCCCCTGACTTTGCTGGCCGATGTCTGGCGCGGTGATTTTTCAACCTTGCGGCTGGCACCCGAGGGTTATGCTGAAGACACCGCCAATGGCAAAAACAAGCCATCTGCCGACTGGGTGGCTACGCAATTGGCAAAATTGCCTGGC
>JAZKIK010000796.1:0-7161 GCA_040384925.1 Pseudomonadota bacterium
TTCCTGTCCGCCTGTCTGATGGCTGACAGGAGTGCAATCCCATATCCGCTTTGTCGGTGGCGATCAGCGCGACGAATGAGGGCACCAGACAAGAGATATTCGGCAGACTCTACTGCTTGTTTCAATGAAAGTAAACGCCTATTTACCCAGGCGTTCAATGCCACGCAAGGTTTACAGTTGCTGCAAAAAAGCTGTGCAGGGCGGCCTGCAAGGCCGTTTCAGCCCAAACAGACAGCCTGCTCCGGCTGGATTTTTCAGTTTTCAGCTAGCTGTACGGACGGCCCGACATGGCCCATCCAGCCTTGCAGCTGGCAAACCAGGGCGGGCGTTGCCAGCAAGGCGTCCAGCCTCAGCACACCGGGCTCGTTCAGTGGCGGCTCCAGCGCATCGAACTGGCTGCCGACCAGGCCTGGCGGGAAAAAATGTGACTGCCGCTGCATGACCCGCACTTCTGCATCGGCGCGGCTGATGTCCATCCAGGCAAAACGCAGGCCGGGTGCACCAGCGCGCAGGCGGTCTCGGTAGGCCCTCTTGAGTGAGGAACAGGTCAGCACTGCGCCGCCGGGGTGTTGCTGTAGCTGTTGGCCTAGCTGGTCCAGCCAGTGGGCGCGGTCGGCGTCGGTCAGGGGCTGGCCGGTGCTCATGCGGCTGCGGTTGGCCTCTGAATGAAACTCGTCACCCTCGATCAGCGGCAGCCCCAGCGCCACGGCTATGGCTGCGCCCAGCTGCGACTTGCCGCAGCCTGACACACCCATGACCACCAACAGGCTTGCGCTGCCAAGGGGCGAGTCAGACACATCAGGTGCTGCTGGCGCACCGGACGTCTTTTCACTGCCTGCCAGCATCAGTCGCCACGGATGTTGTTGGCCTTGACCACATCACCCCAGGTTTTGTACTGGTTGCGTGTGAGCGCTGCCAGTTGCTCGGGTGTACCACCACCGGGTTCGTCGCCGCGGTCCAGAATGCTCTTGATGACAGTGGGTTCCTTCAGCGCGGTATTCATCGCGGTATTGGCCTTTTTCACAATGTCTGCACTCAGGCCAGGCGGGCCGAACAGGCCGATGAAGGAGATGATGTTGAAGTCCTTGAGGCCCAGCTCGGCTGCGGTGGGCACATCAGGAAAAGCCGGCACCCGTTTATCGCTGGTCACCATCAGGGGACGCAACTGGCCCGACTTGATGAAGGGCGCCATGACCGAGGTGGCGTCAAACATGGCGTCAAGCCGGCCGGCTATCAGGTCAGTCATGGCCGGGCTGCTGCCCTTGTAGGGCACATGGGTCATGGCCGGGTTGCCCAGGCGTTCGCGCAGCAGTTCCATGGTCACATGAGGCAGCGCGCCAACGCCGCCCGTGCCGTAGTTGATGCCCGGGCCGTCCTTGCTTTTGGCCTTGGCATGCTGGGCGAAAAGTTCGTAGCTCCGGATCGGAGAAGTTGCCGGCACGGCCAGCACCAGCGCGGACTGCAGCAGCGTGCCAATCGGTGTCAGCTGACGCGGGTCGATGATGCCCAGCGAGGCATAGACATGCGGGGTAATGGTCATGGAGCCGTTGCCGACCAGCAGCCTGTAACCATCAGGCGCGGCCTTGAGCACCTCGGCTGCGGCCAGGTTGCCGTTGACGCCGGCCTTGTTGTCGATGATCACCGGCTGGGACAGCGCTGTCTGCAAACCAGCCAGCAACACACGGCCAGCAAAGTCGGTCTGGCCACCCGGTGGGTAACCGACCGCCAGGGTCACCGGCCGGACTGGCCAGACGGTCTGCGCCATGGCGAAGGGCGCGGACAAGGCCGCCAGCCCCAGGGTTGCGCTACGTTGCAGTAGCAGGCGGCGTTGCGCCGTAAAAGATTCTTGAATCGGTTTCATGGGGTCTCCTGTGGTTGGCAGATACGGCCTGAGGTGGAAAAACCATCATGGCCAAGGACAAGGCCTCGATATTAGGATAGCGCTATCCATAAGAAACTTGGTACTTACCCTTAATACCGGTCAAACCAGCCATTTTCATGAAAAATTGCAGAATTACGGATATTCATAGGCAAATCAGCTAATTCGAGCACTATCAGGCCCAGCTTTGAAAGTGATTCAGGTGCTGCCTTCTTCTGACCATGGCTTTGTCCAGCATCATTTCGGACAACGCTGTCCATCCGTACAATCAACCCGGCCCGCCACGACCACTACTTACCATGCCGCCCAACCCTGTACGCCCCCGCGCCACTGGCCGTGTCACCCTGGCCGATGTTGCCGAAGCCGCAGGCGTCAGCCCCATCACTGTCTCGCGGGCGCTACGGGGTGAACGCGCCGTGGGCGCTGAGCTGGTGGCCAGCGTGAAAGAGGCAGCACGGCGACTCGGTTATGTGCCCGACCCGGCGGCGCGGGCTCTGGCTTCACGACACAGCACCCATATTGCGCTGCTGATTCCAATGTTGTCCAACGCCCTGTTTGTGGACTTGCTGGAAGGCGTGCAGCGCACCTTGCGGCAGGCCGGCTTTCAGACGCTGATAGGCGTCACCCATTACGACCCGGCGCAGGAGGAACAGCTGCTGCGCGAGCAACTGCAGCACCGCCCGGCCGGTTTGCTGGTCACCGGCCTGGACCGCACCGAGGCCACACGCACGCTGATACAGGCCAGTGGTGTGCCCTGTGTACACCTGATGGAAACCTCTGATCGGCCAGGCATCTACAGCGTGGGCCTGTCGCAGGCAGCAGCCGCGGCCGCGCTGACACAACACCTGTTCGAGCGTGGCCACAAGCGCATCGCGTTTGCCGCCGCCCAGCTTGACGCCCGTACGATGCAGCGGCTCGATGGCTGGCGCAGGGCAATGCAGGCGGCCGGCCTGCACAGCCCCATTCTTGAATGGCTGAACCCGGCACCCTCGTCAATTGCGCTGGGTGCTGTGATGTTCGAGCAGATCATGGCCCACACCCCGCCGGTGGATGCGGTCTTTTTCTGCAACGACGACCTGGCCCAGGGCGCGCTGCTGGCAGCGCTGCGGCTGGGGGTGGCGGTGCCGGGGCAGGTTGCCATCGCCGGTTTCAACGACCTGACCGGCAGTGACCAGATGCTGCCACCACTGACCACGGTACGCACGCCGCGCACGGAAATCGGCGTTGCGGCAGCGCAGATGCTGCTGACGCTGATGCGCGGCGAGTCACCGGCATCAAACACGATTGATCTCGGTTATGAGGTAGTGGTGCGGCAAAGCACCTGATCAAAGCTGTAAAAGCCGCTCCCGCGCCGCCTGTTTGACGGCCTCGGTCAGCCTTTGTGCCGACAGCGGCTCGCGCACCCAGTGTTGCCAGTACAGGCTGACATCGACCGTACCTGGTCTCATACGCTTGAAATTTCTATCCGTTGCTGGGTACACATGAAGGCAATTTGTGATCACATAATTAGAAAATTAGGTAATTTTGCTAATTTTTATGCATTTTGTGATCACATCTATAATTCATTCATCAACCCGGAGTTTGTATGAAAGACATCATCACCAAGTTTCTGGCAGACCACCGTATCCATGAGGTGGAATGCGTCATCCCTGACATGACGGGCATTGCACGCGGCAAGATTCTTCCCAAAGACCTGTTTCTGTCATCGCTGGAAATGCGCATTCCCAAGAGCGTGCTGCTCAATACCGTCAACGGTCAGCAACCCGAAAACGGCCCGTTTGTCGGCGAGACCGACCCCGATATGGTGTGCATTCCGGACGTCAGTACTGCCCGTGTCGTGCCTTGGGCGGCGGAGCCGGTCGCCGTGGTCATCCACGACTGCCAGGAGTTTGACGGAACACCCGTGCATTTGTCGCCTCGCAGTTTGTTGCGGCATGTGGTTTCGCTCTATGCGCAGCAGGGGTGGAAGCCGGTGGTGGCACCGGAAATGGAGTTCTACCTGGTGGCCCGCCAACAAAACCCCCACGAACCCTTGCAACCGCCACTGGGACGCACCGGTAAACCTGAGGCCGGGCGGCAGTCGTATTCGATTGATGCCGTCAATGACTTCGACCCCTTCTTTATGGAACTCTCGCAGTTCTGCGAATCCCATCGGCTAGGCGTCGAAACGCTCATTCACGAAGCGGGTGCGGGCCAGATGGAAATCAACTTCTCCCACGGTGATCCGATGGACTTGGCGGACCGGGTGTTTCTGTTCAAGCGCACCGTGCGCGAGACGGCCTTGCGCCACGGCATCTTCGCCACCTTCATGGCCAAGCCCATGGAGCTTGAGCCCGGCAGCGCCATGCACATCCACCAAAGTCTGCTTGACGCCGCAACTGGCACCAACGTGTTCTCCAATGCAGACGGAAGTGCCAGCACTCAATTTATGCACTACATCGGCGGGCTGCAAAAATACATCCCGAAAGTGATGCCGATGTTTGCACCTTACGTCAATTCGTACAGGCGGCTGTCGCGCTATATGTCTGCCCCCATCAATGTGCAATGGGGCTACGACAACCGCACCTGCGGCATCCGCATCCCCATGTCAAATGCAGAGAATCGCCGTGTAGAAAACCGCGTGCCCGGTGTCGACGTCAATCCCTACATCGCTATGGCGGCCACCCTGGCCTGTGGTTATCTTGGCCTGATCGAAAAGGCGCAGCCCACCGAACCCATGAGCCACAGTGCCTGGAACCACGACTACGAACTACCCAGCCACATGGAAGACGCCCTGGCGCGCATGCGCGGCTGTGAAGCCCTCTCATCCGTGCTGTGGCCGGAATTCATGACGGCTTTTTGCGCTGTCAAAGAACTGGAATACGCCACCTACAACCGCGTGATCAGCTCCTGGGAGCGCGAACACCTGCTGTTGCTGGTGTAAGGCGGCCGATATGAACCCCAGTACTACTGCCAGCACCCCGAGCAGCAACGCAGCGCGTGCCACCCGCACCGGACTCAATGCGGCCACACTTGACGCATTGATCATTTCAGAGCGTGAACGCTTCATTGCGGCCAACCCGCAGTCGCAGACTTACGCACAACGTACTGCACCGCATTGGCTCTTCGGCGTACCGCTGCATTGGATGAACGACTGGTCCACTCCTTTCCCTTTGCATGTGGCCCATGCCAGCGGGGCAAGGGTGACCGACGTGGATGGCCATGAGCGCGTGGACTTTTGCCTTGGCGACACCGGTGCGATGTTCGGCCATGCACCCGCCCCTGTAGTCGCTGCGGTGCAACAACAAATGGCGCAAGGCTGCACCACGATGCTGGCCACGCCCGATGCCGCCGTGGTGGGCGAAGAACTGGCCCGGCGCTTTGGCTTGCCGTACTGGCAAAGCGCCATGACCGCCAGCGACGCCAACCGCTTTTTACTGCGCTGGGTGCGCGCCGCTACCGGACGCAAGAAGCTGCTGGTGTTTAACGGCTGTTACCACGGCACGATTGACGATGTGTTTGTCGATCTCGTGAATGGACTCCCCCGACAGCGGGACAGCCTGCTGGGGCAGGTGCACGACCTCACCCTGCACACTGTGGTGGTGGAATTCAATGACTTGCCTGCCTTACAGGCCGCACTGGAAGCGGGTGACGTGGCCTGTGTACTGGCCGAACCGGTGATGACCAACATTGGCATGGTGCTGCCAATCGCTGGCTTTTGGGAGGCGGCGCAGGCACTGATTCGTCAACATGGCGCAATGTTGATTCTGGACGAAACACACACCTTCAGCAGCGGGCCCGGTGGATACGCACAGGCCCACGGCTTGCAGCCTGACGCCCTGGTATTTGGAAAACCCATTGGTGGCGGTGTGCCTTGTGCAATTTATGGTTTTAGCGAACATTTGGCTCAACGCGCCATGCAGGCCAAGCGCGAGGCACCACCTGGGCACTCTGGTATCGGCACCACATTGACCGCCAACATGCTGGCGATGGCCGCCATGCGTGCCACCTTGACTGAAGTGGCAACGCCCGCCGCGTTTAAGCACATGATCGCCATGACGACTCTCATCGCCGAGGGTTTGCGCAAAGTCATCGCCAGCCACGGACTGCCGTGGTGTGTGACGCAGGTGGGCGCACGCTGCGAGTTCCAGTTTTGCGCGACGCCGCCTGGCAACGGCAGCGAAGCCGATGCCATTCTGGATGGTGGGCTGGAGCATCTGGTACACCTGTGCCTGCTTAACCGCAGTGTAATGATCACCCCGTTTCACAACATGTTGTTGTCGTGCCCGGCTACAACACAGGCTGATGTCGATGGCTTGCTGCGTGCCTTTAATGAAACCTTGCAATTACTCACCCAATGAAGCAACCCACTCCAGCGTCGGCAACCCTCACCACGCAGCAAGACAGTACCTACGCCACGCTGCGCCAATGGGTGACCGTAGGAAAGTTTTTGCCCGGCGAGCGCCTGAAGATTCGAACCATTGCAGAGACGCTGGGCACCAGCACCATGCCTGTTCGAGCGGCCTTGTTGCGCCTGGCCGCCGAAGGCGCACTCAACTACAGCCCAAATCGGGGCGTGGCGGTACCGCTGCTTTCCCGTGCCGAGTTTGATGACGTGTTGCAGAACCGCTTGCTGTTGGAAGGCGAAGCCGCTGAACGTGGTGCGTTGCGCTTAGGTGCAGAAGACCGTGAAGTTTTTCGCGGCTACACCGAGGCAATGCACCAGGCCTTGCAGGCCGGCGACGCCAAAATCTACCTCGATGTGAACGAGCAGTTTCACCTGCGCCTGTACCGGGCAGCGGGCTCACCCATCCTGCTGCACCTGATCGAAACGGTATGGCTGAAGGTCGGCCCTTTGTCCAATCAGTTGTTCGATGGCAACGCGGGTACAGGGGTGCTGAATGATGCCCATGAAGATTTGATGCTTGCACTGGACCGAAAGGATGCGTCTGCCGCGCGCCGCGCGATCGAGCGCGACTTGTTCGTCGCGGGTCAGTTTTTACGCCAGCACTGCACGGCCTGAGCGCTGCTGGTTGATGCCGACAGCCTGCGCCGGGGTGATCGGGATGGGCACGGCAAGCTGAGCCGCCAGTTGGTCGTGTTGGCCAGCGGGGCGTAATGAGGCAAACCAGCGACGCGACAGGAATGCTGGGTGTCGGCCTACGCTTCGCTACGCCGACCTGCCAAAACTATATTTTTGATAGCCACTCATGCCCGCTGCACTGGCGCAAGAGGCCAATTTGACACGTAAAAACCGCTCAAAGCTGCAAAAGCCGCTCCCGCGCCGCCTGTTTGACGGCCTG
>JAZKIK010000797.1:0-2292 GCA_040384925.1 Pseudomonadota bacterium
AGCCACTGCCAATCAGGTTCTCGAAATTGTTGAGCGTGTCGTTTCCTGATCCACCTGTGGCTGTTTTTAAACTCAGGCTGGCAACAATGCCTGCACTGCTGAAGCTGTAGCTGGCAGTATCAACACCGCCTGCACCATCGAGAACATTGTTGCCAGAACCCGCCCAGATGATGTTGTTCAGGCTGTTGCCTGTACCGCTGATGGCCGTAGTTGCGTTCAGACGCAAGTTCTCGACGTTGGCACCCAGGGTGTAGTTGGCACTGCTCAAAACGGTGTCGCTACCTTCGGCGAGGTTTTCGTTGGCAACATCATCTGTGCTGTCCACAGTGTAAATGTCGTCACCTTTTCCCCCCAGTAGCGTGTCTGCACCCGCGCCGCCGTTGAGGGTGTCGTTGCCTGCGCCGCCCTCAAGCCGGTTATTGCCTGTGCCAGCCTCAATGAGGTTATGCAGGTTGTTGCCGATACCATTGATGGCTGTGGCCGCTGTCAGGAAAAGGTTTTCCAGGTTGGCGCTAAGCGTATAGCTGACGCTGCTTAGGACAGTGTCAGTGCCGGAGGCAATGTTTTCAGTCACAACATCGCCGATATTGTCCACTGTGTACTGATCGTCTCCGTTTCCACCCAGCAGGGTGTCTACTCCACTTCCGCCATTGATACTGTCGTTGCCTGCACCGCCTTCAATACGGTTGGCCAGATAGTCTCCGGAGAGCGTGTCACCATAGGCGCTGCCTATGAGATTTTCGATGTCAAAAAGAGAATCGTTTCCTGTAGCTGCGCCGCTGGAGTATCGGGCGTTGCTTATGCTTACTGCCGAAGCGGCTTCGGCATAACTGGCAGTATCTATGCCCCCATCACCCCACAACGCGTCATCTCCTGCTCCACCAATCAAGGTGTCGTCGCCCCAACTGCCAATAATGGTGTCATTGCCCACCAGCCCAATCAATGAGTC
Organism: Pseudomonadota bacterium; assembly: GCA_040384925.1. Lineage (GTDB taxonomy): Bacteria > Pseudomonadota > Gammaproteobacteria > Burkholderiales > Burkholderiaceae_C > Polaromonas. The sequence goes on from JAZKIK010000797.1 coordinate 950, forward strand.
ATTGCCTGCGTATCCATCAATATCATCATTGAAGCTTGATCCGGTCAATTTGTCGTCACCAGACGTACCCAGACTCGGATTGGGATCCTGTCCATCGAAGTTGAAGGTATTCAGGTCTTCCTTGTTTGTGTTGAGAAAAATTGCAACTGACTCAAGCTTATAGTCATAGCCATATGCTCCATCCAGATCAAATTGTAGAACTGTATTTTCACCAACCTGAATCAGGCGTGCGTAACCATCTACAAAAGGCTTTCGGATAGGCCAATAAAAAGGAAGGAATATCTTGTCGCCTCCACTGCCAGCTTGAAAGTCGGTGATGGTGTCCAATCCGCTGACTGTGAAAACATCCATGCCATCACCGCCGGTCAGCGTGTCCTGGCCCGCGCCACCTTCAAGGCTATCAGCGCCAGCGCCACCATTCAGACTGTCATTGCCGTCTCCGCCGAATAATTCGTCATCATCATCACCACCAGCCAGAGTGTCATCGCCCAGCAAACCCCAAAGATTGTCGGAGCCAGAACCGCCATCCAGGCTGTCGTTGCCATCGTGTCCGTACAGCCCGTCATTGCCAATGCCGCCATTCAACGAGTCGTCCCCGGCATCTCCGCCCAGCACATCGTTTCCTGAACCTCCGTCAAGCCTGTCATTACCGTCATCACCCCCCATGGTGTCGTTGCCAGCCCCGCCAGACAGGGTGTCATCGCCGGTTCCACCCCGCAATCTGTCGGCATCTTCTCCACCATCCATCAAGTCATCGCCATCTTCCCCGTACAGCGTGTCCTTGCCTGCCAGTCCGTTGATCGTGTCGTTGCCCAAATCGGCAAAAAGTTCATCAGCCGTACTGGTGCCGATCAAACTATCGTTGCCGGTCGTTCCCTTCAAGGGGTCGAGATCAAGGCCTCTGAAGTTGAATGAAACCAGATCAGCCTTGTTGACATTTTTCAAAATAATCAAAGTGCCGAAGCTAAATGCTGCTGCGTTGCCATCTTTATCAAACTCAATCAGAGTGTCTGCACCAGATTGAGTCAAACGCAAATTGCCACTGGCAAACAGGTTGTGCAATACCGTAACATCAGGATCCAATGGGAAATAAATCTTGTCGCCTGCGGCACCAGCAACAAAATCTGTAATGGTGTAGGTGGTATTGAGGTAGTATTCTGACAGGGAGTAGTCGTACATCATGAACACATCAGTGCCAGCGCCGCCTGTCAATGTGTCCTTGCCAGGGCCAGCCTCAAGGGTGTCATTGCCGGCTCCACCATCAAGAATGCTGTCGTGATTGACGAAATGGCCACCCACCAATACGTCATTGCCATTGCCGCCATTGATGGTGTCCTTGCCAT
>JAZKIK010000798.1:0-5422 GCA_040384925.1 Pseudomonadota bacterium
CGACACTGGTAGCGGCCAGGCCACCGATGCCGCCAAGCTTCTTGCCAAATCCCTGTTGGGTGGTGAGCGCAAGGCCATTCTGCTCGGCAATGCCGCAGCACATCACGCCAACGCTTCAAGCCTGTTGTCCCTGGCCAGCTGGATTGGCGCACAAACAGGTGCCAGCGTCGGTTACCTGACTGAGGCAGCCAATACGGTCGGAGCGCAGCTTGCCGCTGCCATGCCTTCAGGCAAGGGTTTGAATGCAGGCGACATGCTTGGTGGCAAACTCAAGGCGGTCATTTTGTTGAATACCGAACCTGAGTTTGACTCAGCCGCCGGCAAAAAAGCCGTCAATTCGCTGGGTGCCGCACAAATGGTCGTCACGCTGAGCCCCTTCAAGGCCAATATGAGTTTCAGCGATGTGTTGTTGCCCATCGCACCATTTACTGAAACGCCTGGTACTTTTGTCAATGCCGAAGCGCGTGTCCAGAGTTTTCATGCGGTTGTCAAACCTTTGGGTGAAACACGTCCGGCGTGGAAAGTACTGCGTGTGCTGGCTAACCTGCTGGGTCTGCCGGGCTTTGATTTTGAGTCCTCGCAAGATGTGCTTAAACAGGTTCCCGGTATTGATGCAAACCAGGTTGCGGCTGACCGCTTGAACAACTCATCGGATGCTGCCATCAGGCTTTCAACCGGGTCCGGTGCAGCACCCTCTGTAGCAAGCATTTATCAGCTTGACAGCCTGGTCAGGCGTGCCAGTTCGCTGCAACTGACTGCCGATGGAAGGCTTTCTGCTGGTGTTGAAACCAAACCTGTGCTCGTGTCAGAGGAGGCGGCAGCATGATTGATGCAATTCACGCTTTTGGCCAGGGCCTGGCCGGTGGCATCTGGCCCGGTACGGTGTGGCCAGTGTTGTGGACACTGATCAAGATCGTTTGCGTGCTGGCACCCTTGATGGGCTGCGTTGCCTACCTCACGCTGTGGGAACGCAAGGCCATTGGTTTCACCCAGATCCGCCTTGGCCCCAACCGTGTCGGCCCGTTTGGCTTGCTGCAACCGATAGCCGATGCGCTCAAGCTGCTGACCAAGGAAATCATCATCCCCACAGCGGCAAGCAAGGGCCTGTTTGTGCTGGGTCCGATCATGACCATCATGCCGGCGCTGGCGGCCTGGGCAGTGATTCCGTTTGGCCCGGACGTGGCATTGGCCAACATCAATGCTGGTTTGCTCTTCCTGATGGCGATTACTTCGCTTGAAGTGTATGGCGTGATCATTGCCGGCTGGGCGTCCAATTCCAAGTACGCATTTCTGGGTGCCATGCGCGCTTCGGCACAGATGGTCAGTTATGAAATTGCCATGGGCTTTTGCCTGGTGGTGGTGCTGATGGTTTCTGGCAGCCTGAACATGACCGACATCGTGATGGGGCAGGGCAAGGGCATGGCTGCCAGCCAGGGTTTGAATTTCCTGTCGTGGAACTGGCTGCCTTTGCTGCCTATTTTTGTGGTGTATTTCATCTCCAGCCTGGCCGAAACCAATCGTCATCCGTTTGACGTGGTGGAAGGCGAATCAGAAATTGTTGCGGGGCACATGGTCGAGTATTCGGGCATGGCGTTTGCCATGTTCTTCCTGGCTGAATACGCCAACATGTGGCTGGTTGCGATTCTCGCTGTGCTGCTTTTCCTTGGCGGCTGGTTGCCACCATTCGAGTTCCTGAGCTTTATTCCCGGCTGGATCTGGCTGGGTGCCAAGACTTTTGTGATCGTCACGATGTTTCTCTGGGTGCGCGCCACTTTCCCGCGTTTCCGTTATGACCAGATCATGCGTTTGGGCTGGAAGATTTTCATACCTGTGACCCTGGTCTGGCTGGTTGTTGTCGGTGCCTGGATGCAGACTTCATACAACATTTGGAAGTGACTATGAGCCCCCACGTTCGTTCACTTTGTGTAACTCTCTGCCCCCCGAGGGGGCCGCTACGCCTGCAGCCCGGCGAAGCCGGTTCTGCGGCCCCGGCTGGAATAGAAACCCCCTTTATGAGCGTTCAATTTCAAATTCATTCGCTACCGCTCGGGAGACTGGCATGACCGCAATGGCCTCCGTCAAAGACTTCGTCTCCAGCTTCATGCTGACCGAGCTGTTCAAGGGTATGGCCCTGACCGGCAAATACATGTTCAGGCGCAAGATCACGGTTCAGTTTCCGGAAGAAAAAACACCACAAAGCCCGCGTTTTCGCGGTTTGCATGCCTTGCGTCGTTACGAAAACGGTGAAGAACGCTGCATTGCCTGCAAACTCTGCGAGGCAGTCTGTCCTGCCATGGCCATCACGATCGAGTCTGATGTACGCGCAGATGGTAGCCGCCGTACTTCACGTTATGACATCGACCTGACCAAATGCATTTTTTGTGGCTTCTGTGAAGAAAGCTGCCCTGTGGATTCCATTGTGGAAACACATATTTTTGAGTACCACGGTGAAAAGCGCGGTGACCTGTACTTCACCAAGGAAATGTTGCTGGCAGTCGGTGACCGTTATGAAACCGAAATCGCGGCCAACCGTGCGGCTGACGCCAAGTTTCGCTGAAGCTTGCCTCCCACGCACCTGTAACTAGAAAGAATCCATAACAACATGGACGCCAAAACCGGTCTTTTTTATGTCTTTGCCGCCTTGCTGCTGTTTGCAGCATTCAGGGTAATCACCGCCCGCAATCCTGTGCATGCAGCGCTTTATCTGGTGCTGGCATTTTTCCAGGCAGCGGCCATATGGATTTTGCTCAAGGCGGAATTTCTTGCCATCACCCTGGTGCTTGTCTATGTAGGCGCGGTGATGGTGCTGTTTCTGTTTGTGGTCATGATGCTTGACATCAACCTGGATGGTGTACGCCAGGGTTTCTGGAAACATTTTCCGCTGGCTGGCAGCGTAGGCGCGATCATCGCCCTTGAAATGTCTTACGTGTTGATGGGAGGCTTTCGCGAGCCACCAAAAGCAGTGACTGCAGTGGCAGAAACCGGCCTGCAGGTGTCCAACACCAAAGAGCTGGGCAAGGTGCTGTACTCCGAGTATGTCTATCCTCTCGAAATCGCTGCAGTCATTTTGCTTGTGGCAATTATTGCGGCCATTGCCTTGACACTGCGTGAGCGCAAGGATTCCAAATCGCAAAACCCTTCTGATCAGGTCAGGGTAAAACGCACTGATCGGGTGACTTTGGTCAAGATGAAATCGGTGATGCCTGAACCTCTTGTTGCTGCGGTTGAGGAGAAAAAAGCATGACGCTGACTCTCGGACATTTTCTCTCCCTGGGTGCAATGCTTTTTGCGCTATCGGTTATCGGCATTTTTCTGAATCGCAAAAATCTGATTGTTTTGCTGATGGCCATTGAGCTGATGTTGCTGGCTGTCAACATGAATTTCGTGGCATTTTCCTATTACCTGAACGACATGGCTGGCCAGATTTTTGTCTTTTTCATATTGACAGTGGCTGCGGCAGAGTCTGCCATTGGCCTGGCCATACTGGTGCTGTTGTTCCGCAACAAGTCAAGCATCAATGTCGATGAACTCAACACACTCAAGGGTTAAACAGAAATGAGTCAAACCCTTTCCGTCTCGACCCTGCTGGCTGTTCCGCTTTTACCTCTTGCAGGCGCTTTGCTTGCCGGCGTGTTTGGTACTGCTTTTGGCGGCAACTGGCTGGGTCGTCGCCTGTCGCATAGCCTGACGATTCTTTTTGTTTTGCTGGCCTTTGTATTGTCGGCCATGACGCTCAAAAGCGTGGTCAGTGATGGTGCCCGCTTTAATGAAACGCTCTACACCTGGATGGTGGTGGGCGGCCTGAAGATGGAAGTCGGCTTCCTGATCGATGGCTTGAGCGCGATGATGATGTGTGTGGTGACTTTTGTTTCACTCATGGTGCACATCTACACCATTGGATATATGGAAGAAGAAGACGGCTACAACCGCTTCTTTGCTTATATTTCCCTGTTTACCTTTGCCATGCTGATGCTGGTGATGAGCAACAACATGCTGCAGCTTTTCTTTGGCTGGGAAGCAGTGGGCCTGGTTTCCTATTTGCTGATCGGGTTTTACTTCAACAAACCAACGGCCATTTTTGCGAACATGAAGGCCTTTCTGGTCAATCGTGTAGGTGACTTTGGTTTCATTCTGGGCATTGGGCTGATTGCGGCCTACGCAGGCACACTCAACTACGGCGAAGCCTTTGCCAAGGCCGGTGAACTGGAAAAACTGACCCTGCCAGGCACCAGCTGGATGCTGGTCACCGTGATCTGCATTTGCCTGTTCATTGGCGCAATGGGCAAGTCGGCCCAGTTTCCACTGCACGTGTGGTTGCCAGATTCCATGGAAGGGCCTACACCCATCTCTGCGCTGATTCACGCAGCAACCATGGTGACGGCCGGTATTTTCATGGTGGCACGCATGTCTCCACTGTTCGAGCTCAGTGATACTGCGCTGAGCTTCATCATGGTGATTGGCGGGATCACGGCCTTGTTCATGGGCTTTCTGGGCATTATCCAGAACGACATCAAGCGGGTGGTTGCGTATTCAACCCTGTCTCAACTGGGTTACATGACGGTGGCTCTGGGGGCATCGGCTTATTCGGTAGCCGTCTTTCACCTGATGACGCATGCCTTTTTCAAGGCCCTGCTTTTCCTGGCCGCAGGCTCGGTCATTCTGGGCATGCACCATAACCAGGACATTCGCTGGATGGGTGGTGTGCGCAAATACATGCCTGTTACCTGGATAACTTCGCTGCTGGGCACACTTGCATTGATTGGCACACCTTTGTTTGCTGGGTTTTACTCCAAGGACAGCATTATTGAAGCAGTGCACGAAAGTCATCTGGCAGGTGCCGGCTTTGCCTACTTTGCCGTGTTGGCAGGTGTTTTTGTGACGGCTTTTTATTCTTTCCGTCTGTACTTTCTGGTGTTTCACGGCAAGGAGCGTTACGACCAGAACCCGGATGCACATCACGACGATCACCATGGCGCGCATGATGAACACCACGATCCACATGAATCCCCGTGGGTCGTCACCGTTCCTCTTGTTTTGCTGGCCATCCCGTCCGTGGTGATTGGTTTCATGACCATTGAGCCCATGCTGTTTGGCGAGTTTTTCAAGGGGGCGATTTTTGTCAATGCTGAAAAACATCCAGCCATGGAAGAACTGGCAAAGATTTTCCATGGCCCGGCCCAGATGGCGCTGCACGGCCTGATGACCGCACCTTTCTGGCTGGCCTTGTCAGGCGCCGTGGTGGCCTGGTATATGTATATGGTCAACCCGGCCCTGCCTGCGGCCATCAAGCGCAACTGCCAACCTGTCTACACATTGCTTGAGAACAAATATTATCTTGACTGGTTCAATGAAAATGTTCTGGCCCGTGGCACAAGGGTTCTGGGTAATGGCCTCTGGAAAATCGGTGACCAGAAGCTGATTG